>JAPOYT010000079.1:0-12629 GCA_026706445.1 Chloroflexota bacterium | reverse complement strand
GGTCAAATGCGGAGGCGCGGAAGCGGCGCTGGCGGGCTCAACGCTGGACGACGCCGCAATCAGCGCGGCGGCCGAGGCCGTCAAGTCCGATATTGCCGACGATCTGATTGGCGATATCGCCTATCCGGAGAGCTACCGTCAGCAAATGGCCGGTGTCTTCCTGAAGCGGGCAATCGCAGCCGCGCTAGGTTAGCCGCACCGGCGGCAAGCCACCGGCAATTTCGTGGCGATTCAATTTGAATATGCGCAGAAAACAGGGCGACCTACCGGGTCGCCTCTACATTTCACGCTTCTGGTGGTTGCCTCTTATCCTTGCGCTACGGTATTCTCCTAAGATTCCCGCAAAATTGAAACGAAGACTGGATGAGTGATGGACGCAGATATCAAGCATTTTTGGGATTTGAACCGCATGTATACGGCGCTTCGCGACGAACTTATGGCGAGCTTGACCGATGACGATCTCGCCTTCAGGCCCGGCGGCGAGAACCCCAGCTTGGGCGAACTATGCCGCGAACTGGGCGAAACGCAGTACGCCTACGTGCAATCCTTTAAGACCTTCCATATCGATTTCAGCTATCGAACGAAGGATGAGTCTTATCTGAGCAGCGTTGCCAAGCTCAAATCCTGGTATGCCGTGCTGGATCAGCAGCTTGAAGAGGAACTGGAGACGATCGATGATGGTGATGTTGCGAACATAATGATGGATCGTGGCGGCTATGAAGTACCGTTGCCTATCAGCCTGGATATCTTGCGGGAAGCGCTGCTGATTTTCTATGGCAAGGTGAGCGTATACCTGAAGATGATGGGAAAAGAGCGGACGCAAATGTGGCGGGATTGGATCGCCTAGATCGTGTCGACACTGTTCTCGGATCGCCGAGGGCGCATAGACACTCCCACATGGCCTTGATGTGCGTAGACACACGCGCGACCATGCCGCCGCCCACGCAAAATACCTTGCACCGCGCCGTGCTTAGCTCCCCCTCCCTCTTTATGGGGGAGGGGGCCGGGGGGTGGGGGTTTGCCGCTCGCAACGTAAACAGGGGCGAGCCACCGGCTCGCCCCTACAAGCCCCTTGTATACGACAATGCGCCCTGCGAATCCGCCTGACTGTGCGCTAAAATAAAGGGTCATCCACGGATAATGCGCGTGGCGGGACGGGAACGAGAAGGTGTGAATGTACAACTCAGTTGACGAATTACAGGCGGCGCTGAACGAGCAAGATTATATCGCTGAGCGAGGGCTGTCGGTGGCGATCTATTTGGCGCTGAAGACGGGCAAGCCCTTGTTCCTGGAGGGCGATGCCGGCGTTGGCAAGACGGAAATCGCCAAAGTGCTTTCGGCGGCGCTGGCTACCGATTTGATCCGCCTGCAATGTTACGAAGGACTGGACGTCAATACGGCTGTTTACGAATGGAATTACGCCGGGCAGATTTTGCATCTGCGTGTGATGGAAGGGGCGCTAGGTCGCGTAGACACTGACCGCCGACACAGCCCCGACACCGAGGGCTTGGCGCGCGAGGCGATGGAGGATGAATTGTTCTCCGAGCGCTTCCTGCTCAAAAGACCGCTGCTGCAAGCGATTGAGCAGAGCCGCGATGGAAGGGCGCCGGTGCTGTTGATTGACGAATTAGACCGCTCGGACGAAGAATTCGAAGCCTATCTGCTGGAGCTGCTCTCTGACTTTCAGGTTTCAATTCCGGAATTGGGAACGATTGCTGCGACGGCGCCGCCCGCAGTGGTCGTAACATCGAATCGCACGCGAGAAATTCACGATGCGCTCAAGCGGCGCTGTTTATATTATTGGATTGATTATCCTCATTTCCACAAAGAGTTGCAGATTGTCGAGCGCAAGGCGCCAGATGTGCCGCCGATGCTGGCGCGGCAGGTCACCGCCTTTATACAGGACATGCGCTCGATGGAGTTGTTCAAACGGCCGGGCATCGCCGAAACGCTGGATTGGACGGCCGCCTTAATCGCGCTCGATCAGAATGAGCTTTCGCTGGAGACGGTACAAGACACCTTGGGCGTGATCTTAAAATATCAAGATGATGTCGAGATGCTGGATCCGACCACGATTCAAAATATGATTGACCGCGCCAATGTCGAGGCGCAACGGGCCTAGTCATGTCGCAGAACGGACCGATCAAGGGCCTGTTTCTCGGTCCGGCCGATGCGCCCTATGATTACCATGGTGGCAAGCTGACGCATAACCTCATAGTCTTCTGCCGCGCGCTGGGCATGAACGTGACGCCCAACTGCATGATGGATGTCGGGCGGGCGCTGGCGCATATTCAGCTTGGACGCAAGCAAGATTTCTATTACACGCTGCGCGCGCACCTGGTGAGCCATCCCAAGGAATTCGCCTACTTCGACGAAGCCTTTGACATCTTCTGGCGGCGGCCCGCGGAGGGCTTCACGACATTGAATCTGCAATCGCTGGGTGAGGAGCGGCGCAAGAAGAAGACGCAATTTCTGCCGCCTTTGGAATCCAGCCCGAGCGAAAATGGCGCGGAGGCTGAAGAGCTGGATTCGAGCATGATCGCCTTGGTGCCGACCTATAGTCGGCAAGAGCGCTTGCGGCATAAAGACTTCGCCGAGATGACGGCTGCGGAGCTGGAGATGGCGAAGCGCGTGATTGCGAAGATGCCCGATTCGCTGGGCATGCGCCGGACGCGCCGCTATGAAAAGGGGGTAGGGCGGCAGATCAATATGCGCCGCTTGATGAAAGACATGATTCGCAAGCGCGGCGATGTGACGCAGCTGCCGACGCATCGGCGCAAGGAAAAGCCGCGTCCGGTCGTATTGCTCTGCGATATCAGCGGCAGCATGGAGCGATATACGCGCGTTTTGCTTCACTTCATGCACACGCTAGCCGGCTCGCTCTATCAAGTCGAGTCTTTTGTTTACAGCACCGATATCACGCGAATCACGCGACAGATCCGGCAAAAGAATGTCGATGACGCGCTCGAGGACATCGGCGGGACGGTGCTGCAGTGGGGCGGCGGCACGATGACCGGCGAGTGCCTGCATCGCTTCAATTGGACTTGGTCTCGGCGTGTGCTGGGGCGGGGCGCGGTGGTGATGCTGATCACCGATGGCTGGGATCGCGGCGATATTCCGCTGCTGCATCGCGAGATGGCGCGTCTGCAGCTCTCTTGCCGGCGCTTGATCTGGCTGAATCCACTCTTGGATGTGCCGGAGTATGAACCCTTGACGCGCGGAGCGCAGGCGCTGCTGCCTTATGTGCATGACTTCCTGCCGATCACCAACCTGGCGAATTTGGAGGTGATTGTGAAAGCGCTGCAGAATCTGAGCGCTCGCCCCAGCGCGGAAGCTTACCGTCAGCGTTATCTGGCTTAGCGGGAGGGCGGATGTTAGATATCCTGGACACCATAAACCGCTGGCTTGCGGAGGAGCAGTCGGTGGCTTTGGCGACCGTGGTCAAAACCTGGGGATCGGCGCCGCGCCGCGTCGGCTCGAAGATGGGAGTGACAGCGGGAACAGCGATGATTGGCTCGGTGAGCGGCGGCTGCGTCGAAGGCGCAGTGGTCGAAGAAGCGGTCGCCGGACTGCGCGATAGCGCGCCGCGCCTGCTGAAATTCGGCGTTGCCGACGATATGGCTTGGGAGGTCGGCTTGACCTGCGGCGGCAGCATCGAGGTTTTCGTTGAGCCGCTCGATTCATTGTGGTGGGACGCGCTCGCTGACCTGGCGGAAACAGACCGCTTCGGCGCGACCGTTACCGTAATGGCGGGCGCGCATATCGGTGAGAAGGTTTTGCTGGATGGCGCCGGCGATGTCTTGTATCACAGCCCCAAACTAAATGACGACCTTCTCGCGGCGATGAAAATGGCCGCCGCGGAAAGCCGCAAGAGCGGCATCGTCATGATGGGTGAGACGCGCGTCATGGTTGACCTGCAGGTCGAGCGGCCGCATTTGATCCTGATCGGCGGCGTGCATGTGGCGATTCCACTGTGCGCGATGGCGACGCAGGTCGGCTTCCGCGTGTCGATCGTCGATCCGCGCGCGGCTTTCGCTTCTGCGGAGCGCTTCCCGCATGTGGCGAATATCAGCCACCAATACCCGGACCGGGCGCTGCCACAGCTGGGCTTGGACCGCAGCGCCTACCTCGCCGTCCTGACGCACGACCCCAAGATCGATGACAAGGCGCTGATCACGGCGCTGCCAGCCAAGATCCCCTATGTCGGCGTCTTGAGCAGCGGGCGCACCCATCGGCAGCGGGTTGCGCGGCTGAAAGAAGCCGGTTTGAGCGACGAGCTGATCGCGCAGATCCGTACGCCGATCGGCATCGACATCGGCGCGGCCGCGCCGGAAGAGATCGCCGTCTGCATCCTGGCGGAGATCATCGCCGTGCGCAACGGGCTGCGCGTAGGTCGCGTAGAGGCGCGTAGACACAGCCCCGGCGACACTGACCGATGACACTGCAGGTCACAATAAATGAAGTTCGGTGAGGCGCCGATTGAAGAGTCGGTCGGCGCGATATTGGCGCACAAACTCTACGATAAAGCCGGCAAACTGTTACTGAATAAAGGACATCGTTTAGTCGCGTCGGATTTGGCTGCGCTGCGTCAACATGGCTTTGAGCGCGTAACTGTTACGCAACTGAGCGCCGCCGACTTGCACGAAGACGCGGCCGCCGAGCGGATTGGCGCGGCAGTGGCCGGCGTCAACGTGAACCTGCGCGCGCCCGGCGTGGGTCGGGCGAATCTGACGGCTGCGGTCCGAGGCGTGCTGCATATCGATGTGCCCAAACTTGAGTTGATCAACAATATCTACGATGGCATCACGATAGCCACCCTGCGCGAGTTCAGCTTGGTGGATGCGCGCGATATGCTTGCATTGGTCAAAGTCGTGCCATTTGGCGTACCGACAGCGCGGGTGGTTGATGTCGAGCGGATCGCCGAAGCGGGCGGGGCGGTTTTACAGGTGAAGCCGCTGGAAAAAAGACGCGTGGCGCTGATCGTTTCCGGCACGGAGTCGACCAGAACGCGCCTTTTGAAGAGCTTCCACGAGCCGGTGCGCCGGCGGATTGAAGGCTGGGGCAGCGAATTATTGGCGCCTGATTTCACTCAACACAATGCGGAGTCGATCGCGGAGGCGATTCGCGCGCAGGCGACGGCGGACATGATCCTGGTCGCGGGCATCTCGGCGATCATCGACCGGGAAGATGTGGCGCCGTCAGCGCTGCTGCTGGCGGGCGGCAGCATCACCCTGCATGGCGTGCCGGTCGATCCGGGCACGCTGCTGATGATGGGTTATCTGGGCGATGTGCCGGTGGTCGGCGCGCCGGGCTGCATCAAGTCGCCAAAGACCAATGTCATCGACTGGATTTTGCCGCGCTTGCTCAGCGGCGAGCGCTTGACCCGCGCCAACCTGGTGTCGATGGGGCATGGCGGATTGCTGAAAGACATCGCCGAGCGCCCGATGCCGCGAAGCAAGACGGATTGACAGAATGCCCCCATCCCCGAACGCCAGTGTCTACGCGGCGCGCCCCCTACCGCGCAGCCCTGCAAATGTAGGGGCGATTCGGTGAATCGCCCGCAACCCCCCTCGGTCCCCCCATTGCAATGGGGGGAAGCTTATGGCGCGATAATCTTGGCGGCGGGCTTGTCTTCGCGCATGGTTGAGAACAAGCTGCTGCTGCCCTGGCGCGATGGGGGCGCGATCGTGCGTCATGTCGCCTTGAAATACGTGGATGCGTCAATCGAGCACGTCGTCGTTGTCACTGGACGCGACGCTTCTCGGGTACGCGCAGTTTTAGTCGACCTCAATGTGACCTGCGTTCACAATCCGGACTATGAGACGGGCGAGATACTTTCGTCGGTCAAAGTTGGCTTGCGCGCGCTGCCGGGCGATTTGGGGTTGCGTAGACACAAACCCGTCGCCGCGTGCTTCATTCAGCCGGCCGATATGCCTTGCGTGCCGAAAGAAGTGATTGGGCAGTTGGCGGCGGCGCACGAAGCGGGCTGGAATGTGGCGCCGCGATATGAGGGTCGGCGCGGGCATCCGGTGCTGCTGGATCGGGCCTATTGGGAGGCGATGCTGGCGCTGGCGGCCGATGCGATGCCGCGCGATGTGATTCAGGCGGCGCGGGAGCGGCTGCGCTTGGTGGATGTGGAGGATGAGGGTGTGCTGGTGGATGTGGATACGCGCGAGGCTTATGAGCGGGTACTTGCAAGATAATGTTGTGTCAGGTATTCTGTCCGAGTTGAACTTACTCTTTTGCAAGGGGACCAATTGATAAAGTTAGAGGATTTGAAGCCGGGAATTTGGGTTAGAGACTTACTGTCGGGTCACGTTAAGGAGGTGGTTACTGCAACTCAGTTTGAAAATGAAGCAGAAGTTGTCTTCGACGACCACAATGGAAATATTGAAAAGCTGTTACTCAACCGATCAGATGAGCGCAGTTTTGAACGACTGAGAGACCGCTGGTCGTTTGATGGTGATGCTAATCTATTCAAGCTTGCGTCCGAGGCATACCGAATAGACCTTACCTCTCTCGCGTCATCGCCACAGGCTATTAATACGTCCAATGTTCAAGTATTGCCACATCAAGTTATTGCAGTTTATCAGGAGATGTTGCCTCGTTACCCATTGCGATTCTTACTTGCAGACGACCCCGGTGCTGGTAAGACAATCATGGCAGGTTTGCTAATCCGCGAACTTATTTCACGTGGGGATGTACAGAAGTGTTTGATCTGTGTACCTGGCGATTCGCTGGCAAATCAATGGGAGCGGGAACTTTGGCATAAGTTTCAACTCGATTTCAAAAGCGTTAAGCGTGAAGACATCAACTCGTCACCTAGAAAGAATCCGTTGAAGCAGCTTGACAATATCATTGTAACGTTGAATCGGGCTAGAGGCACCAGAAACGACAGGTCCATGCGTGACTTGATCGAAGATATACATTGGGATTTGATCATATGTGACGAAGCGCACAGGATGTCAGCACCAGTGTACGGAAAGAAGCCCGACCCAACACAAAGTTATCAGTTGGGCAGAATCTTCAGCAAACAATCTCTCCATTTCTTGCTAATGACTGCAACTCCACACAACGGTAAAGAACCAGAGTTTCAAATGTTTCTGCAACTACTGGACCCTGACCGATTTGGAGGAATGACGTATGACAGTCGTCATCGTATAAATGCCGCTGACGTCATGCTCCGAAGGGTAAAGGAAGAGTTGAAGGATATCGACGGAAACTCACTTTTCACTGACCGGAATGCCGAAACAATCGAATACGAACTAAGTCATAAGGCGGATTGTCTCTATCGAGAATTAACAAAATACATTATTAACGAGTTTAACCGTGCAGAGAGTCTCGGTACGCAGAAGAAGAATAGAGTTGGGTTTGCACTCCAGATTCTCCAGCGACGCTTTGCCTCTTCTCCCAAAGCGATTTATGAATCACTAAAGTCGCGAAGGACCCGATTGACATCGAAACTACAGGAAAGCTCTAATTCCTTGCAAGAGATGTCTGAAGATCTCTTTGTTCAAGAAGAATTGGATGACATGAGTACCGATGAACGCGAAGAGATTGAGCTCGAGAGTGTAAGTTCAATAACTGCCAATGATGCTGTGCGAGTACTGTTAAAGAAAGAAATAGAATCGCTTAGAGAATTGGAACGGCAAGCCTATGACGTTTACCAAAGTAACGTTGATCGGAAGTGGGAAGAACTTTGCCAACTTTGGCAAGAGGGAGATTTCACTGCGAATGGCAAAATCAGCAAGTTAATTGTGTTTACCGAGTGGAAGGATACCATAAAATATCTTGAAGAGAAATTTCTTGAGTTGTTTCAAGACTCTAACGCTGTAATTTCATATTACGGTGGACTATCAGATCGAGAAGATAGGATACGTCGTTTTCGAGATGATCCTTCAGTACGCGTTATGGTAGCAAACGATGCCGCAGGGGAAGGCCTAAACCTTCAGTTCGTGCATATGATGGTGAATTACGACTTACCTTGGAATCCCAACCGTTTGGAACAGCGCTTTGGACGAATCCACCGTATCGGTCAGACTGAAGACTGTTATATGTGGAACCTCGTCGCCACGGGAACAGTCGAGGGCTATGTACAGAATAAACTGCATGAAAAGATTGAGGCGATACGAAGGGATCTTGGAGGGAAAGTATATGATGTTCTGGGTCAGGTTGTTTCAGAAGCATCATTACGGGATTTGCATAAGAGCGCGATTCTAGAAGAACGCGATCCGGCTGCCGAATCCAATACAGAAGATAGAATCAACAATCTCATAAATCGTGACCACATCAAGGAGCTCATTGACAGAAACGCTTTCGCAATTAGTACGATTGATTCAGATGATAGGGC
The DNA here is from genome assembly GCA_026706445.1 of Chloroflexota bacterium. GTDB lineage: Bacteria > Chloroflexota > Anaerolineae > Aggregatilineales > Phototrophicaceae > UBA6055. Next base: position 4,279 of record JAPOYT010000079.1, on the reverse strand, counting down.
AGAAGTCCGCGAGAAAATGCAACGAATCGCGGCCGTGCGTTTGCAACCTCGTTATGTTAAAGATTTTTTTGCCCTCGCGTTCAAACATTTAGGTGGCACACTAAAGAGACGTCAGCGCGAGCAGGGTCGATATGTTATTAAACATGTACCCGCCGCCTTTCGTAGTGGAGCACAGGATATCAATATCCGGGTGTTGGAGACCTACAGACGTATCTGCTTTGACAAGGCGCTTATTGAAACTCAAGGTTGGCCTGACGCGGAACTACTACATCCGAAGCACCCGTTGCTTGAGGCCACAATAGGCCTGATACTGCGCAAGAAAGAAGTACTCAGTCGAGGCGCAGTATTGGTTGATGACAGCAACGCGATTTCCCAGCCTCGGATTCTGTTGTATGTAGAATATGCACTTTGCGAAGCAAAGTCAGAAAATGCGAACTTGGGAAGGTATATCACGCGAAGACTCCACTTTGTAGAAATCGACAAGCAGGGAAAACCGCGAGAAATAGGAACTCCTCCGTATCTCGACTATAGAACACCAAGGGCTGAAGAACAGGTTAACATAAACAAACTCAAGGCTCAGAGCGGATTTCAGTTTAAAGATGTTGAAAGAAAAGCCGAGGAGTATGTTAGAAGTCACTTCGTCCCGGCTCATAGAGAAGAAATAGAGGCGGATCGTTTGAAACTCGTAAGCAAGGAAAAAGCGGCCATTAACGAGCGAATCTTGCAGTTGAGGCAGTATAGAGAGTCGCAAGAACTCGACCAAAAGGAGAAACGAACTAGACAATTGAGTCAATATGAATTGCTATTGGCTCGGCAAGAATCGCTGACTCGCAAAACTGAAATGTCCGAAAGATATTCTAGCTCTTCCGTCACCCCTGAATCTCTATCGACTAAAGAGGAATTGGAAGATATTTCTAGTCAATTGAATCGTTCGGATGAAAACCATGATACTATTCCTCCAGAGAAGACTCTCCAGCAACTGAAGGAAGTTGAGTTACGCCTTGAGCAGAAGCTTAAGCAGCTAGAAGATGCGCATTCGACTCGGGTAATCCCACCGAAAGTTAAGAGTGCCGCCTTTGTCGTTCCTGCCAGTTTATTGGACGCTGAACGTAAATCTGGTGAAGATCATGGCAATAATGCGAGAGACAAAAAAATTACCGAAAATGTCGCCATGCAAGCTGTCATGGACGCAGAAATCTCTCTACGAAACCTGCCAATAGACGTCAGCGAACAGAATCTCGGTTATGACATCGAGAGCCAAGACAAAGATGGTGACTTACGTTTTATAGAGGTAAAAGGCCGTCGAGCAGACGCACCAATAGTTACACTCACAAAAAACGAACTAATAACGGCGCTAAATTGCGGCGACAGGTATATCCTAGCACTGGTCCTGGTACAAGAAGAGAAAGCGCAGGAATCTTGTTATGTACGGGGTTACCCATTCACCGAGCCAGACCCATCTATCCACAGTGTCAACTATGATCTGAGGAAGTTGATGGAACACTCAACGGAACCGCAGTAGAGGGAAACTACGTCACACCCCACGCCGCATCCCGCCTCAAGACCTCCTCGCGCCCGGCCGCCTCCATCCGCGAATTCATCCGCCGCTTCAGCGCCGACCACAGCGCCACAATCGTCAACTCGCGCCCGGCGACAATCAGCAGCAGCGCGACCGCCTCGACCGCCATGAGCGCCAGCGGATGCGGCTCGAAGACGAAATAACGAAAAGGAAAATACAGTAACGCAGCGCCGACCAGCGGCAGCGCGTTGAACAGCCCGTAGGCGACCAAACCGACTAGCATGGCGTCCCGTTTCGCCAAATCGAAGCTGCTGGCGAGCAGCCCGATGATGTGGCTGAGCGCGAAGGTCTGCGTCATATTGGTGAAATAGACCGCCAAGATCAGCAGCGGCAACAGAAGCAGGCGCAGCTGCTCAATGCCGAAAAAGGCGCGGCCCGTAAAGGCGAATAGCAGCGCGACAGTCGTTACTCCGGCGAGTGCCGCCAGGCCGAAACGGAGCGAGATCCGCGTCCCCCAGCGCAGCGGCAGAAAATAAGCGCCGCGATGAAGGATGCCGGTGGCGAATGACCAACTCGCGTTGAGCTTGCCTTGGGTGGATGCGCAGATGAGATCGTAGGTGAATTGATGTTTTTCGCGATAAATGCCGCTGATGATTTCGCCGGTGGAATAAGCGCCCGCCAGCACAACGAGGGCGGGCAGGTAAGCGGGCGCCACGACGATCAGCGAGATCATGATCATCGGCGCGACCAATACGAGCGCCAGCATTTGCGGCGCCAGGATCAGGGCGAAGATGGCGCTGAGGGCGGCGAGCAGCCAGCCGAGCCGCGGCGCCTTCCAGCGCGGCATTGAGCGGACGGAGAGCCGCTGGATCTGGCTGACGCGTCGGAATATGGGATCGTCAATGTCGGCCTCGGCGATCGTGCGCCAGAGACGCCAAGAAAGCATGTTCCGAAGGCTCCGTGATAGCGACGCCATTGTGGGTATCTTAACGGAAGTTGGCTCCGCGTCAAAGCGTTCGCCGATGACCGGGCTCGGAATCGCCGATCAGGGCGTATAGGTCTTCGTTGGCGTTTCATGATGCAGCAGCACATCAATGGTCAAGGCAAGCGCCGCGCTCCTAACCGCGCTGCGAAGAGCCGCCTCAAGCACTGGAGCCACATCGAAGATGCCGGCCTCCAGCACATCGACGACGGCGCCACTGCGGACGTCGATTCCATATCCGGCAGGTTTGCCATGTAATTCGGCGAGCTTGGCCGAGTCGAAGCCGGCGTTATGGCATATCGTGCGGATCGGCTGCTCTAATGCTCGCAGCAGCATGAGCCTGGCAGCGCGCGCATCGCTGTCGCTGCTGGAGACAGGCGCCTGCTCCAGGGCGTCGCGACAAACCAGCAGGGCAACGCCGCCGCCCGGCAGGATGCCATCGCGTAAAGCGCGGCGCAATGACTTGGCTGTCTCTTTGGCGATGGCGATGCGGCTGTCCATCCGCGTCGGTACGGCATCGCCAATGCGCAGAATCGCCACGCCGCCCAGGATCTTGCCGATTCGCTCGCGCAGGAATGCTTCCGCGTCTTTGTCGGTGGCGTATTCCGCCAGTTCAAGCAGATCGGCCAGATGCTCGGTGAGTTCCGTCTGATCTTCGCGGGCTGAGACCAGCCCAAACATGGTCCGTTCGACCCAAACCTGTTTCGCTTGACCAAGATGGCTGGGGCGCGCATGTTTTGCCGGATCATCGCCCTCAAGATCTTTAGGGCGTTGGACGGCGGTCGCAAGCGTATCGCCCGCCGCCTTGAAGAGCGGGATGGCGCCCGTGATAACCGCCATGTCGCTCAAGTGGGCGCGCCGCTTGTCGGGCTCGCTGCCTGGCGTTTTGACCGCAACAATGCGAAATTTCTCCGGCTTCTTGTTGTTGAGGATGAAGTTGATGACCGTCTCGGAGAATTTCTCGCCCACCAAGAGCAGCGACTTGGCGCCGGCGCGCATGAGCATGCTGATAACTGGCAGCAGGTCAGCCGGTTCCTCGATGTCGAGATCGCTGAGCAGGATGGCGGCGTCGTTCATGACGATGCGATCGGTCTCTTTGCCACCCTTGAGCATCGCCCGCGAGACAGCGCCGCGCTTCCAATACATGCCCTTCATGTAGTCGCGCTCGATGGCGCGCGTATGCCCGCGTCGCACATCAAGTTGGCCGTGCTCGCCGATGAAGGCGAAAATCTCGCCCAGTTGCTCCGACAGTTCGCGGTCGTGGCAGACGCACTCGGCCAGTTGCGCCAACTGCTCCGCCTCCGTTATTGGCTTCTTCATGTCGGCGAGCGCGGCGAGGACGATATCAAGGCGCTCGCTTAGACACTGCCGCAGCCGCATCGCGTTCCCGCCAGCGGCGATAAACTTCAGCCCGTCGTTATAGATCGATTGGAAAATGATGGCGGCGGTCGCCGTGCCATCGCCGCATTCTTCGTAGAGTTGCCAGAGCATCTGACGCAGCAGCATGGCGCCCATATCGGCATCGCGATCAGGCAGGTCGCTGATGCGCCGCGCGATGAGACCGCCTTTATCGAGCAAGTCGGGCGGCTTGTCTTCGAGGGCTTGACTGACGGCGACCGTGCGCGGGATGGGACCGAGGGTCGGGCGCACCGCATCGACGATCAGGTTGATGCCGCGCTGCAGGCTGAGCGAAGCATCCGGCTGAAAGACCAGTCGTTCTGTTGGGGCGGAGGAATTCGCTTTCAACCGCGGATCGCCCCTTGCGTGAGGCCGGCGAT
>JAPOYT010000127.1 GCA_026706445.1 Chloroflexota bacterium | reverse complement strand
GCAACCCCCTCAAAAGTTCTGAGATTCTGTGTCCAATTTAACGAGACCATTACAGATGCCATGACCCTCTACCCGGGCGCGTGCCTTGTCGAAGGCAGCAATCTCTCCGAGGGCCGAGGAACAACTCGTCCCTTTGAATACATCGGCGCGCCTTGGATCGACGCCGAGTCTCTGGCAGATCAGCTGAACGAAATGTCGCTGCCGGGCTTACGCTTCCGGCCGGTTTATTTTGTGCCGACCTTCGGCAAGCATCAGGGCGAACTCTGCGCGGGCTTCCACATTTTCGTGACCGACCGAGAGCAGTTCCAGCCGGTGAGCGCCATGCTGCATATATTGCAGACCCTGAAGCGGCGCTATCCCGCTGATTTCGCCTGGCGCCAACCTTGGGCAGAAGGAGCGCGTCCCCCGATAGATCTGCTTTGGGGCAGCGAAGCCTTGCGCCAGCACATTGATGCCGACAAACCGGTGGAAGCGCTGATTGCGAACTGGCAGCCAAAACTGCGCGAATTTGAGCGAGCTCGCGCTGAGGTTCTGCTTTATCCGTGATTGAGCAGTAACCTGCCTACCCAATCACGATTAATTCCTGCCAGCCATTGGTGAGCTTTTCGCCGCCGCCGGGGCGGGCAACGACCACATCCTCAACCCGCGCCGAATAGCTGTTGAGCTGCATAATGCTCGGCTCGATGGTAAAGAGCATGCCTTCTTGCAGCGGCGTCTCATCGCCTTTGGTCAGGAAGGGCGGCTCATGCACATCCATGCCGATGCCGTGCCCCAGACGATGCCGGAAAGCCTCGCCATAACCGGCATCTTCGATCACCTGCCGCGCCGCGCTGTCGGCCTCAGTGGTGGTGGCTTCGCCCGCTTTGAGCGCGGCCACGCCGGCCGCCTGCGACGCCATCATCACATCATAGACGCGCTGCGCCTCATCGTCCGGCTCGCCGAAGAAGACCGTGCGCCCGAAATCGTAGCACCAGCCCTGATAAATGCCGCCGAAATCGAAGAGGATTGACACCGGCGGATCCAGCGCCCGATGCCAACTCTCCATCCGCGCGCCGAAGAGCAGCGGATGATTCGGTCCCGAGTTGTACAGCGATGTGGTGAAGGATTGCCCGAGCGAGCCATGTTTGCGCAGCTGATAGTTGACTTCCTCGACGATTTCCAACTCGGTCATGCCATGGCGCATGGCTTTCAGTGTATCGGCGAAGGCGGCTTCTGTAATGCGCCCCGCTTCTCTCATTAGGTCAATGTCCGCTTCTGTCTTGATGACGCGCATCGGTCGTAGCAGCGCCGTCGCCGACAAAAACGTCGCGCCCGGCAGCAGCGGCTGCAAATGCGAAACCGTCTCGCCGCTGGCGAAATCGCTGATCGCCACCCGCGGATTCTCCGGCAAGTTGAAGCCGTCGAGTATGCTCTTGACCATCTCGCCCGGTTCATCCCAATCGCCCAGCACGCGAATGTCGATGCCATCCAAACGGCTCAAGCCGCCAAATTCTGCGGTCATGCGCGGCAGCGGCAGCACCGGCTCGTGATGCGGCGTGACCCAGGCGCCCTCGAGCCAGTCGCCGGGATGGATCGTATTGCCGTAATTCGGAAAGTCGCGCGGGACGCCAGTCAAGTATTGCAGGTCGGATGAGATGGGAAAGAAGGCCAGATCGGCCTGCTCGGCGAGGACAGCTTGAAAGCGCTGCAAACGGTCGCTGGACATGGGCTACTCCTTTTGATTGTCAGTGAATATGCTGATCTTAACGTGATTCTGCAGAAATTACAGCTTGCTCAGGTGATTTGGTACCTGAGGTCTCATCCGCTACAATCGACTGCCTTGTCCGCGTTTGCGAATTCGTCTCGATGTACCAAGCGATCCTCTTCGACCTTGACGACACGCTGTTCAGCTTGCGAGCTTGCGAAGCGCAGGCGCTGAAGCGGACCCTGGATGACGCGCGGTTGCTCGCGCGTTTGCCCATCAACTTTGCCGAAGGCTACGCAGCCATTAGCTGCAAGTATTGGAAGGCGGAGACCGCGGATGGCTATACGCAATACACCCGCGAACAAGTCAACGAACTGAGTTGGCGTGACTTTCTGTCGAATCATGGACTGGATGCGGCATTGTCCACTGGGCTGGCCGAGCGGTATTGGGCGGAATACTGTCAATCGGCCGGGCTTAATCCTGGCGCCCGGGAAACGCTTCGGCGCTTGTCGCTGTCCTATAGGCTTGGAATCGTCA
>JAPOYT010000103.1:157-2285 GCA_026706445.1 Chloroflexota bacterium | reverse complement strand
AAGCCCGCGAGCGCAGATGGTACTGCATTGGAGACGATGTGGGAGAGTATGCCGTCGCCAACACTTCTCTCGCCTGCTGGCGCCCTTTTTGCTTTGCGTAATTCCTCGCCCGCCCGTAGAATTGTGGAAGATGCGCCTTCGCGGACGCCGCCACTCGTGATTGACCTGAAAAACTGACCTTTAATGAAAACTACGATATTCCTGATACCTGTCCTGCTCCTGGCATTCTACTTGCGCCTGGAGGAATTGGGTAACTGGCCCCTCCGCTGGGATGAAGCCTTTTCAGTATGGGAAGCTCAGATGGGTTTCCTCGAGGTCACCGGCTTTACTGCGCGTGATGTTCATCCCCCAATGTATTTCTGGCTCCTTCATATTTGGGTGCGGCTGGCCGGCACGAGCGAGCTTGCAATTCGAGCGCTATCAGTATTCTTCAGCCAGATAACCATAGTGACGGTCTATACCTTAATTCTGCGCTTGAGCAAACGAGAGCGAGCCGCATGGCTCGGTGTGCTGTTGATCACAACGTCGCCCTATCACATCCACTGGTCTCAAGATGCGCGCATGTATGCTCTTGCGACAATGTTTGCCACACTAGTGATTTACGCTTATTGGCGCGGCTGGACCGGGCGATTCGCTCTTACAGGAATCGGCGCAGTTCTCAGTCATTACTTTGGCGCGATTGTTCTCGGCGTCATCTTGCTCTTTCAGGTCTTGCGGCGACGCCCGCTTCGCCGTGGTCGGCGTCGATGGGCAGCAGCAGTTGCTGTTGTGGTCGCGGCCTGCATCGTGTGGGGCCTATACACGGCTGGCTTGATGAGGAAAGACCCCTCCCTGGCGACATTCGACCTTGATGCGGCGTTTGTGTTAATGGCGAATACATTTGCGGTCAACTCTACCACCCACCTCGGCGCTTACACTCCTCATGTTCTGCTGATCACCGCGATCTTTTTTCTTGGTTTATTCTTGAGTTGGCGGGACAATCGCGAAGCTACTTTCTTTATCCTGCTGGGCTGTTTGGTATCTCCCATAGTCATTACCATCTTGGGCTTGCCAATTATTCCGGTTCATGTCAACGCGCTGCAGGAACGACACGTCAGCGTGTTCGCTCCCTTCGTGTTTGCGGGGTTTGGGATCGGTCTGGCGGCAATGCTGAGCCGATCTTGGTTTCCGGCAGGCGCGCTCATTTGCGTCGGCCTGCTGGCATTTAATTTCATCTTAGTGACAGAGAGAGCCCGCGGACGTTACTTCAAAGACGATTACCGAACCATGATGGCGGCCGTCGCGGCGCTTACAGATTCGAATGACGTTGTCTTCTTTGCGTCAGGTGGGAGGAAGCCTCTAGTCTATTACCATCTGGATCGAGTGGGCTACAACGTGCCCAAAAGCCGTTTTGCGGAGCCATTGAACGTCATTGGAATTCCAAGGCGGTCAGACGATGTTGATGCCATGATGCATCAGGTTTTCGCTGGCATCCACCGCTTTTGGCTGATCGAGATTGAAGCGCATCTCGACGAACCGCTGGATGCGCGGATCAATTGGATAGACGACAATTACCACAGGATCTATCACATACCGGTTGCCTGGAATGGCGTCAGCTTGTACAGCAGTGACGAAAATGACGCGATTCCAGTTATTGAAACGACTATTCCGCCAGTAGTTGCAGAAGCGCGGCCAGGAGACCAGGTACGAATCGGAGTTCCAGCGGGAACAACCGTAAACCTGGTCCACCATGGACAGATCATTGACTCACATCAAGCGGAAACATGGATGCTTCATCAATTTGACATTTATCAGTTTTACTTCAATGGCATTTACGAATTGCGCACGGAGGACGAGAGCTATCCCTTTGTGATTACGCATAGCCAAGAATTTCCCGGCGGCGCATAGAACGGCAGCGGAGTAGACGCGCGTTTACACCAAGCGGATAATTCTGATTGCGCTGCAAGATAGGCCGGGCATAGGCGCCGTCCTGCTGAACTGATGTCGGCGCGAAATGAGACGGTTGAGAAGACGGGTTTACCAGACGTGCCGAAAAGTTGCGACAAGAACCGGCGGGGCAAACCGGGCTCATCCTGAACCCGGAAGTTAAGCCCGCGAGCGCAGATGGTACTGCATTGGAGACGATGTG
>JAPOYT010000036.1 GCA_026706445.1 Chloroflexota bacterium | reverse complement strand
ATCATGGCGCGGTGGTCGGCGCGGGCTTTGATGACTTCTACGGCGAAGGCGTGACAGTCGGGCGGATGATCGCCGCTCATATTGACGGCGCGCTGGATGTCAGCAGGACCGGCATCAGCTCCAGGGTGGACCTCGGTGTGGCTGTCAATCTCGATACGGCTGAGGAATTTGGGATAACAATTGCCGATTCCATATTGGATTCAGCCGTCATGGCGATCGAGGGCGGAGAACTCAATGTACTAAGCGAGCCGCCCAGTTTGCCGGAAATGACGCTGGAAGAACGCAAGGCGGAAGACGCCGCCTTCCTGGCGGAGCTTGAATGTACGCCGGAGCGCATCGCCGAAGAGCAAGCAGCGCTGGATGCGACTGAATCGTAGGCTTCGCATATTTCATCACATTAGCGATTCCGAGAGGGCGGTTGAGTGCAATCGCCCTCTTTTCTATACGCCGTCAGCCATGTTCGGCTATGATTAAATTAGAGTCAATTTGGCAGACTATATAGCTTACGCGAGGTGAAAGATGGCACAGAGATTCCTCCTTCTAATTGCGATATTGGCGCTCAGTATAAGCCCGGGCTGGCGCAAAACGATGAAAAACCCACGATTGCCATGATGAATTTCGGCTATTCCGCCGGGCAGACTTTGGCCACAAAAGGCGCATTCGACGTATTGCAGGCTTATGGCTATTTCAACGACGAAGAACGCGCGGTGCTGGACAATGGCGAAGATCTCGTCGGAGAGAATATGAATGTGCTCTGGCGCAACGCCGGCTCGGATACGCCGACTGCCAACCTGATGGTGGAAGACGCGCTTGATCGTGGCGTGGACGCGATGCTCATCGTCACCACCCAGGTGACGCAAATCGCTGCCAAGTCTACCCTGGATATGGACGACCCGCCCCTTGTGATCTTCAACGTCGTGTCCAATCCTTATGTCGCCGGCATCGCCGACGCGCCCTGCATCAAACCCGCGCACATCTCCGGTTCTCAGTTTCTGGCGCCTTATGATCGCATTGTCCCCCTGATGCTGCTGCAAGACCCGGAAATGCAAGTGCTGGGCACGATCTTCACCTCTAACGAACCCAGCGGCGTCTTTGGCGCGAACCAAATCACCGCCGTGGCGGAGTCGCTGGGATTGCAAATCGAACGCGCCTCTATCGTATCAGCCGCCGATTTGACCCTTGCCGCCGAAGGACTGGTGAGCAAAGGCATAGAAGCCTTCATTCTCCCGACCGAAGCTACCGTTGCCTCCGGCTTGCCAGCCATCATACAGGTGGCCAACGAACACGGCCTTCCCGTTATGTATACCGCGGGCAATGCCGTCTACCGCGGCGCGACCATCGGCGCCGGCGTCTACAGCTACTTCAAGGAAGGCGTTATCGCCGCGCGGATGCTGATCGCGCATCTGCAGGGCGAGATTGACATCGCCACCGCCGGCATCAATTTGCAGAACGACATGAGCGTGGGCGTCAATCTGGATGTGGCGGCTGACCAAGGTCTTGAGATTTCCGCAGAAGTGCTCGCTGCGGCTGACTTTGTGGTGGCAGACGGGCAGAGTAGCGAAGGCGTGACACCCGGCCTGCCGGAGGTAAATCCCTATTTGGAAGATATGACACTGGAAGAGCGCCGCGAGGCCGACTTGGCCTTCCTGGCAGCGCTGCACTGTACGGAGGAGATGATCGCCGAGCAGCAAGCGGCGCTGGAGGCGGCCGACGGCTAGTCTTCGCCCGCAACGAATTACAGTAGTTCCGAATTGGGCGGTCTTTTGGGATCGCCCTCTTTTTGTTTCCCCGCGAAACTGCTAGATTGATGGCAGAGGCAGAGCAAGAAGGACAGGGCAATTGCATCAAATTGAAATGACGCTGAAATCAACTATTTCCCCACAACTTTCGTAATTCTGTAGGGGCGTTTCGCTGAAACGCCCGTAATTCGCAGGCCATTTTCACGGGCGTCTCGCGAGACGCCCCTACAATTTCACACTTTTACGTGGCGATCGACGCGAAATGATTTTGGTGCGATTGCCCTGGCAAGAAGGAAACGAACTATGCAAGTGGCGCGCCTGCACGGACCGAAAGACATCCGCATCGCCGTCGAGCCAGAGCCACCCCCGCCCGCGCGCGGCGAGGTCACGCTTGCCATCAAGACGGTCGGTCTCTGCGGCAGCGATCTGCACATGTACGAGGCCGGGCAAATTGGCTACACGGCCATCAGCAAGCCCGCCGTTCTCGGTCATGAGTTCATTGGCGAGGTCGCGGCAATCGGCGAGGACGCGCTGGATGGAGCGCATCAGCCGCTGCAACACGGGCAGCGTGTAGCGGTCGAGCCGCACGTGCCTTGCTGGCGCTGCGAACTCTGCGAGCGCGGTCATCCCAATCTCTGCCCGCATCACTATTTCTATGGGCTATTCCCCGAAGACGGCGCCCTGCGCGAACGCATGAACGTCAGCGCGCGCAACTGTTTCCCGATTCCAGATTCAATCAGCGATGAGGCTGGTCCCCTGCTGGAAACGCTCGGCATCGCCATCCATGCAATCGACCTCAGCAGAATACGCGTCGCCAGCACCGTGGCTGTCATCGGCGCCGGTCCTGTTGGCTTGCTCATCACGCAGCTGGCGCTATTGGCGGGCGCTTCGCAAGTCTTCGCCTTCGACAAGCTGGATTGGCGCGTACAGAAGGCGCGAAATTGGGGCGCAACCCACGCTTACGATGTTGGCGACTGCAATCCGGTCGATGTCCTTCGCGATCTGACTGGCGGGCGCGGCGTCGATGTGGCGATCGAAGCAGCTTGGTCCGATCACACGGTGCAGCAAGCGGCGGAAATGGCGCGTTACGGCGGGCGGCTGGTGCTGGTCGGCATCGCGTCCGATGACAAGATTGCCCTGCAGCATTCGGTGGCGCGGCGCAAAGGCTTGACGATCATCATGTCGCGGCGCATGAAGCATACCTACCCGCGCGCGATTCAATTGGCGAGCTCAGGCAAGGTCAACTTGGATGAGCTGGTTTCGCATCGATACGATCTGTCTCAAACCGCGGAAGCCTACGCCAACAACGCCGCATACGAGCAGGGCATTAACAAGGTGATTCTGCGAGTGGGGCGTTAACTGGATACCGGGGCGGGGAAGATTTCGCGCACGGAGATTTCAAAGCCAGGCAATACATCGCCGCCGCTGAGCATGTCCGCCGCGTTGAGGGTTGTGGCGCCGTCCCGCGTATGGACGTCTACAATGCGCATCTCAGGATAAACGATCCAAACCAGCGCTGTACCCGCATCAAGCAGTTGGCGTATTTTCAGACGTATATCGGCCGCCTCATTGCTGGGCGATATGACCTCAACGGCGAGATCGGGCGCAACATCCACCGGTTGGTCGGGAAGAACTCGGGCGCCGCGGACAAACGCGATATCAAGGCCGCGGAGGGTATCTCTGCCGTCGGGGTTGCGTTCCAGGATGAAGCCCGTGTCTGCCGAAGTGACGATGCCAAGACCGTTGTCGACGACGAAGTTCCCAATCCTGAGGCTCAAGAGAAATGTAATCTGTCCATGCAATCCGCTTGGCTTCGACATCTCGACGATTTCTCCCTCCACCAGTTCAATGCTGCGGTCTAGGTATTCCGGGCTGCCGATGATTTTGAGAAATCCGTCCGCGCTAATAACCTGTCGTTCCATAACTATGGCAATTCGCGCCTTTCATCCTTCGCTTGGCTAGATAGATTGTACCAAATCGCACTGTGAAATCATAATGCCTCGCCAGCCCCAGGGCAATCGCTTCAATTTTTTCACCACAGAGGCGCCGAGGACACAGAGACTTTGTGTTTGCTTGGCAAAACCTCTGCGAATTTGGGGGCATATAAGAGGACAATCCCCGTCACTGAAGCTCGATGCAGGTGAAAATCCCCAAATATGCATGCTAGGTGAGGTTTTTCTCTGTGCTCTCAGTGCCTCTGTGGTGAATCTGTGGTTTGAATGCCCGAGATATTTTGGACTATCATTTTGATGCGATTGCCCTGCCAGCGCCCCGGCTTCAATTCAGATGCCAGGTTCGTAATTTAGCCCGAACTTCATTATCATATGCTCAACCAGTCAGTGGGAGTTGAGCATGAAAATCAAGAGCAAGCATGAGTTCAATTGCTGCGATCCCGATCAAGTCTGGGAAAAGCTAACGGATATCGATCTTCTCAGCAGTATCATTTCCGACCGCAAGGGACTCAATAAAGTCGGCAAGAACAAATACAGAGGTAAGCTGCCTGTGAAGCGGAATCCCATAAACGGAAAGCTGGACACAACCTTTACACTGAAAGATATAAAAGAGCCAAAGCGGTTTAGTCTCAATGTTAGAGGAAAAAAAGACAAAATCCGGGTCTCCAATCGCGGCACATTCAGTCTAGGCAAATATGAAGGTACGACGACTGTGAACTATAAAGGGAGTCTGAAAATATACTTTAAGGGTCCCTTGGGCGCTCACATTGACGTTTCCGCCGTCGCGGGCAAAAAGGCAAAACGATCCCTTGAAAAAGCGTTGGCAAGTCTCTTTAGAAAAATTGATAGGCAATGTTGCAAGGAGAACAACGATGCACATTGAAGGCAGCTACGACTTTGACTCGAAGCGCGAGTTGGTTTGGGACGTGCTAATGGACATTGATGTCCTCGGCAGCATCATCCCCGGCTCGAAAGGCTTGGACGAAATCGGTGAAAACAAATACCAAAGCAAACTCTCGGTGCGGGTCGGACCCGTGAACGGCAAGTTCGAATCGCAATTTGAATTGGTCGATGTGAATGCGCCGGAGAGCTATCGCCTGCTGGTCCAGGGCAAGGGACCGGCTGGTCATGTCACCGGCGAAGGCGCCATCCGCCTGGAACAAGCGAGCGGCGGCACTGTGATGCATTACGCCGGCGACGCCCGCATCGGCGGCAAGATCGCCGCGGTGGGCCAGCGTTTGTTGAATGTGGCGGCCAAACAGATCGCCAAACAGTCGCTGAAAAAACTCTCCAAGCAAGTTGAAATGCGGCTGGAGACGGCGGAGTGACTGGCCAAACCCACGCTTTTATGCACTCTGTAGGGGTCAGCCGGTGGCTGACCCGTCTGCGTGGGCGACCCACCACCGCGGGTAGACAATGCAGTTCGGTCGCCGCCCCTACAACAACAAAATGGACTAATGTATGAACCGCGCCGTTATCGAAGCGCTTGAATTGATCTACCCCAGCGACCGCCTCTTGACGCGCGATGTCGAATTGCTGCCCTACGAATCCGATGCCTTGACCGCCTTCAGCGCTGTACCGGGCGCGGTCGTTCTGCCCATCAACGAAGAGGAAATCATCGATACCGTGCGGCTTTGCCACCAAATGGCGCTGCCCTTCGTGGCGCGCGGCAGCGGCACCAGCCTGTCCGGCGGCTCGCTGCCGATACCTGAGGGCTTGACCATCGGCTTGAATCGCTTGAACCGCATCAAGAAACTCGACCCGGAACAGCGCATCGCAGTTGTGGAGCCCGGCGTCATAAATCTCCACATCACAGAGGCGGCGCAACCGTATGGCTTATACTACGCGCCCGACCCGTCGAGCCAATCAATCTGCACCATTGGCGGCAATATCGCCTTCAATAGCGGCGGCGCTCACTGCTTGAAATACGGCATGACCAGCAATCATGTGCTGGGGTTGAAAGTGGTCTTGGCTGATGGCACGGTGACGACCTTCGGCGGCGAGAGCGTCGACGGCGTCGGCATCGGGCCTGACCTGGTCGGGCTATTCGTCGGCTCCGAAGGCTTGTTCGGCATCGCGCTGGAGATAACTGTCCGCTTGATGCCGCAGCCCGAGCTTTACCGCACCGTGCTGGCCGCTTACAACGATCTGGGCGCCGCCGGCGATGCCGTGTCGATGGTGGTGGCTTCGGGCTTGCTCCCCGGCGCGATGGAGATCATGGATCGGCTGGCGATCAAAGCGGCGGAAGCCTCAGTCCAAGCCGGCTACCCCGACGCCGAAGCTTTGCTCATCGTCGAGCTCGAAGGCGAGGCGCTGCAGGTGGGGGCCGAATTCGATCAATTATTGGATACCATTGAAGAATCGGGCGCTTTTGAAGTGCGCGTGGCGCAAAACGAAGCGGAACGGACGCGCATCTGGAAAGGACGCAAGGGCGCTTTTTCCGCGGTCGGCCGGCTCAGCCCCGATTACATCGTGCAGGACGGCGTCGTGCCGCGCAGCCGCCTGGGCGAGGCGCTCGTGCAAATCAACGAACTCAAAGAAAAGCATCAACTGGATGTGGCCAACGTCTTCCATGCTGGCGATGGCAACTTGCATCCGCTGATTCTGTACGACGGACGCGAAGCCGGCGCGCTGGAAAAAGCCGAGGCGCTGGCGGGCGAGATCCTGGCGCTCTGCATCAATCTCGGCGGATCCATCACCGGCGAACACGGCATCGGCATGGAGAAGCGCGATTATCTGCCGGCGATGTTCAGCGAAGAAGAAATCGACATTATGCAGGCGCTGCGGCGGGCGATCGACCCCAATGAAATCGCCAATCGCGGCAAGATGTTCCCCGGCGGAGAGGCGCCTGCGCTGTCGCAGCACGGCATGCACCCGCTTGAGCGCGCGGGCCTGATTTCACGCGAATGACCATGTACGCGCCCGGATCGGTCACAGAGCTTCAGGCAGTGGTTCGCGAAAGCGAGCGCATTCACATCGTCGGCAATGGCAGCAAAACGGCGCTGCATTGCGCGGTCAATGGCGCCGCCATCGCCGATCTCTCTGGGATGAGCGGCATCATCGAGTATCAGCCATCTGAATACACCGTTACCGCGCGCGCTGGCACGCCCGTTCGCGAGCTGAACGAGGCGCTGCGCCAGAAGAGCCAGTACCTGCCTTTCGATCCGCTGCTGCCAGAGCAAGCCACGATCGGCGGTACCGTAGCGAGCAACTTGTCTGGCTCGCGCCGCTTTCGCTATGGCGGCGTTCGAGATTTCATCTTGGGCGCGGAAGTGGTGGATGGCGAAGGAAGGACTTTTCGCGTCGGCGGCAAAGTGGTCAAGAATTCCGCCGGCTTCGACCTGAGCAAATTCCTGGTCGGCAGCCTGGGCAAATACGCCATTATGACTGAGCTGACTTTCAAGGTCTTCCCCGATGTGCCGCGCTTTCGCTGCCTGGGCTTTCTGTTTGAAGCGCTGGAAGACGCGCTTTCCGCTATCTATTTCATCAATCAAAGCGCCTATGAATTGGACGCGCTCGACCTCGCGCCAGCCCGCTCAGTCCCCCCGATAAACAGGGGAAAGAAAGACGGCAATTGGAAACTCCTGGCGCGTCTGGCCGGCTTCGATGACACGCTGCCACAGCGAGTCGAGCGTTTTTCCGCAGCCATGACTGGCGATACAGCGACAATCCAGGTCGAGGAGATAAAGGACAGCGCGGCGCTGTGGAATCCGCTGGCAGACCTGTCGGGCGAGTTTCTGGTCAAAGTGGTGATCCCGCCAAAACAGCTTCCCGCATTCGATGTTTTGATCGCCCATGATCACAGGCGCTACAGCGTTGGCGGCAACATCGCCTTTGCCGCGACCGACGACATTGCCCAATTGGACGCAGCGCTAGATGCATCCGGCTTAACTGGCTTGTGTCTGCGTGGCGCGGTCGATTCAGCCGTCATCGGTGTACCGATCGACAATGCGCTGGCAGAACGCGTCAAGCAGGTGCTTGATCCGCAGCGCAAGCTCGTGTAAGGACGACCGGCAGCCGCCCGCATGTCAAACGCACGGTGAAAAACGATGCGACATCAAATTCAAAGCGATGACCTGAGAGCGCCGGAGATGGCGACCGCCATTGAGAAGTGCGTTCACTGCGGCTTTTGCCTCGCCGCCTGCCCCACTTACAATCTGCTGGGCGAAGAGATGGATTCGCCGAGGGGCCGCATCTACCTGATGAAGAACGTGCTGGAAGAGCGGCTGTCGGCTGATGACGCGCAGCCCTATATCGACCGCTGCCTCGGCTGCATGGCTTGCGTGCCCGCTTGCCCCTCCGGCGTTGAATACGGCGATCTGCTGGTCAGCTATCGCGCCCTGCAGGAGGACCAGCGTCGACGCCCGCCGCTAGACGCCCTGGCGCGCAAACTGGTGATAGAGACGCTGCCCTACCCCAGAAGATTCCGGCTGGCGGCGCAAACCGGCAAACTGAGCAAAGCGCTCTCCGCCGCCTTGCCCGATGCCTTCGCCTCGATGCTGAGCTTGCTGCCGACGAGATTGCCGCCCGCCCGGCCCATTCCGCCCGTATTGCCAGCGCAAGGCGCGCGGCGGGGGAAAGTCGCGCTGCTGCCTGGCTGTGTACAGCAAGTGCTGGCGCCGGAGATCAACTACGCGGCGGCGCAGGTTTTGTCGGCAAATGGCATTGAAGTGCATAACCCGCCCGATGCCGGCTGCTGTGGTTCCATTCTGCTGCATATTGGCGCGGAGAAGCAGGCGAGGGACATCGCCCGACGGAACTTCACGCAGTTCCCCGCCGATGTCGATGCGATCATCACGACCGCGGCCGGCTGCGGTTCCGGCATCAACGATTACGAGCTGCTATTCAAGAATCAGCCGGAGGCCGAGCGCGCGACCGAATTCTCGCGGGTGGTAATGGATTTCAGCGCTTATCTCGCGGAACTCGGCTTGCGGGAGCCGGCGGGATTCGAGGAGGAGCGCCGCGTCGTCTACCAAGACGCCTGTCACCTGATTCACGCCCAGAGCCTGCGCGCCGAGCCGCGCGCGCTGCTGAATCAAATCCCAAACTTGCGTCTGCTGGAGATCGCCGACGCCGGTATGTGCTGCGGATCGGCCGGCACCTACAATATCGACCAGCCGACCATCGCGGCCGAGCTCGGACGACGCAAGATAGAGTCCATCCTGGCGGCCCAGCCCGATGTCATCGTCTCCGGCAATATCGGCTGCATCACGCAAATGCGGCAGCAACTGGAGCTTCAGGGAAATCCCTTGCCGGTTATGCACATTGCCGAATTGCTGCGGCAGGCTTACGATGGCGGTCCCTAAGCGGGCGCCGCAGACCCCTCAGCCTGCCGCGGTTGCGCTTCTAAAAGTTCAAGCCATCAGCAGTTGCCAATGTTGTCCACATACTTGCGGCCGATCCACCCCGTCCGTCCGCGAAAATTGATCTGGTACCAGCCCCAGATGCGCGAGATAGCGCCAACAGTTGATCCGCGTAAGACTATGTCCAGTCTTTCAGCATCCAAAGACGGCTCGGCGCGAAAATAGATATGACCCGTTGTTCTGATTGGACATCCTTCGACCGCCGGATCGCTGACCGTCGCGGGCGCAGGCCTCTCGACAGCAGCGGGCGCCGTCGCTCCGCTGGGCTGGCCCGGCATCAAGACGACCGTCCCAGGGCGATCCACGAAGGCGCAGGTCATACCGCCGGAACTGTAGGATTGCAAGGCGCTCTGCGCCCGTGGAGAGGTCGCCGCATCCAGGAAGACGAGCGATCCGATCTGGGGGAAGCAAATATCTACGCCTGGTCCCAAGAATGACCAGATATCGACCGCGTCAATGAAGCCCGCGTCAACCAGGGATTGGTTCCCAAGGCCGACAGCGTCCACGTTCTGACATTCAGCAGCGCTGCCCGGCCTCAATGTTACCGTCGCGCCCGTCAGCGCTTCGCAGGTGGGGGGCGGGGGGAGCGGGGGCGCGTATACTCCGAACCAACCTTTTATGACGTGCTGCGGGTGACCGCAGACAACGCTATTGTTCCGCAGCTCAATCCCGCTATCTTCCGCGCGCATGACGCCGGTGCAGTCATGGAAGACGGTGTTGTCCAGCGTCAGCTTGCCATCGCTGATTTCGAGCAACCGTTCCGTCCTAACGCTGTCGAATCGAATGTGGAGATTGGCCAAGATGAGCGACGCGTCATCCACGACAAAGGCGGTATAATCGCTAAATGTCACCCTATGGCCGTTGCCGATAATAAGGATGTCCGATTCAATTTCCGGAAGGGGTCCCCATTGCCTCACGTTTCTAGTCAACTTGATGGTGTCGCTTGGACCTCCTCCAGCCGAGCAGCCGCCATCCTCGTTGTTTTCGTTGGCGGCTTCTATAGCGTCGCGTAGGTTGCAGTCGTCATCAACGATGATATCGCGCGCATGGCTGGTAAGCGCTCCTGCCAAAAAGATACACAGCGCGAATACAAGCGTTAGGCGCCGAATTGGCAATATCGTCAAGTTATGCACCGCACACTCCTCTCGAACGTTTAGCAAACCAGTACTTAAATGATATAGAGCGACAAGCCGTATTACAAGTTGGTAGAGCCAGAACATAAAGTCAGAGCAGCCTGTCGCGAGCCCTGTCCGCATTGCGCGCGCGGATCGGTATGGACCTAAACATCTCCTCACCAGGCGTAAGCCTTTGGCGCTTCGCCACCGGGACCGGGAAAGATCTCATCCAGCTTATTCATGGTCTCGCCATCCAGCGTTATTTCCGTCGCGCGAACGGCGCTCTCTAGCTGTTCCATCGTGCGGGGACCGATAATCGGCGCGCTAACCATCGGGTTATGCAGCAGCCAGGCCAAGGCGACCTCGCCCGGCGGATGGCCAATCTGACGGCAGAGTCCCTCATAAGCGTCCAACTGGCTTCGCTTCGCTGCGACCCGCGCGACCATATCCGGATTGCCGCGCCGCCCGGTCTCCACTTTTTCCAGCGCGCCGCCCAGCAGCCCGCCAGCCAGCGGGCTCCAAGGTATCAGCCCCAAGCCATAGTGGCGGCAAGCGGGGATGACCTCCAACTCAATGGCGCGATTGTCCAGATGATAGATGCTCTGTTCGCTGACCAAGCCAAGCATGCGCTGCCAGGCCGCCTCATGGCAAGCGGTGGCAATATCCCAGCCGGCGAAATTGCTCGAGCCGACGTATACCACTTTCCCCTGCCCGATCAAGCTGCCAAACGCGGTCCAGGTCTCTTCCCAGGAGCAATCGCGATCGACATGGTGCATCTGATAGATGTCGATGCGGTCAGTCCGCAGGCGCTCCAGGCTGCCTTCGCAATGTTTGCTGATCTTGTAGGCGGAGAGGCTGCGAATGTCCCGGTTGGGTTCGGGCAGGAATTCTTTGCGGCTCACCGGATTGTATACTTTGGTCGCCAGCACCACGGCATCGCGCCGCCCGCCGCCTTGCGCGAACCACTCGCCGATGATCTCTTCGGTCGCGCCAGGTCCAACGTGCCTGCCATAGACATCAGCCGTATCGAAGAAGTTGATGCCCAGCTCAAGCGCGCGATCCATTATCGCGAAGCTGTCTTCTTTTGATGGGGGATTATATCCCAAAGTGCCATAAGTGCGGCTTAGCTGCGTTTCGCTGTCACCTTGCCGGGCGTATTGGATTTAATCCCGAACATCGCCTTGGCAACGTTCTCAGGGGAATCGTCAATGTGGAGCGTCAGCGGAGGTGGACCAGGGCGCTTCTTGCTTTTTGACGATGGCTTCTTGGGGAGCTTGGGTTTGGAGTCTTTAGGCATGGTCAATCAAGTCCTGTTGGCGAAATCCGCCGGTTGATCTTTTTGACGTCGCTGCGAAGCTCGCAGATATCGCCCCGGATGCCTTCAATATCCTCGCGGTTAGCCGCAACATCACGACGAATGTGCTTAATCTCTTTTGTCATATCCGACAGCCGTGCATCATGGATCTTGATTGTCTCTTTGATGAACTTAACATCCTCGTGAACAGGCTTCAACTCTTCTCGAACGACCAAGCGGATCATCTCGCACAATTGAGCTTGCTCTTCAGTCGACATTGTATCTCCTACGATTTATTAGATCTAATAAGTCGCATGATACCATGCTACGCCCAATATAGCAAAGCCCCGCTCACTGGTTAGACTTCTGCCTCATCACTTCTTCCGCTTGGATTTGTTCTGCCATTTTCACAAGTTCAGACACCTCGATACGTAGCCCCACGGCCAATCGCTCCATCACACGCAGCGTCGGTGATTTCTGCCCATTCTCAATATGACTGATGTATACCCAATGCACCCCCGAACGCTCGCTAAGTGCTTCCTGAGAAAGTTCAAGATCCCGCCGGCGCCTTCGGATCGCGCAACCAAATGGCTTCCCAAGTTGTTCCATGGCACAGATTTTGCGCCGCAGATAGGGAGATTGCCTTAACTTATTGGTTAATGCGCTAGATATGCGGTACTGTATGAAGAAGTTCCCCAGGACGGCTATTGAGTTGGCCACTCCACCGTCCCGAGGAACCGAAGCGCGGAGAGCGGTGTGCCTCTTTTCTGAGCATGCCGCTCTCGCGCGCATTTTGTACACAATTTCAGAATACGCTTCAAGGGAGAATCTTATGAAGGCAAGTTTTGTTGTTCTGCTATTCATACTGGGCATCACTATTGCCCAAGGGCAGATGGCACGCGCGCCGGATAGTGATGGTGAAGAGCCTTGCTACGATCATGCTGCTGTCCGACTTGCTGGCGCCATGAACATCCGCGAGCAACCTACGGTCGATAGCAATAAGGTTGGCTTGGCAAACCGTGGCGATCTATTTACCCAATCGGCAACCCATGAAGGCCGCGACTACTGCTGGATACAAGTCGAACCAGGCTGGATGGCTGTGACCGGCAACGTAGTTGGCCTTGAGAAAACAAAAGTTGTCGGGCCACCGGAATACCGAGATTACATGAATCGCGTGCTCAAATGGCTTGAGCGCAAGAATCTTGATGCCTACCGTGATGTCATGCTCTATACCAGGGTCATTGCTGACAAAGCGCCGCCCGGCGAAAGGAAGAATTGGAAGAGCGCGCCCCAAGCATTCTTGAAGCACGACTGGATATACATGCCGCTTAGCGAGACGCTTGAGCGTGAGATGTGGTCGCTGGTCACTCCAGGTGAACGATACCTTTTTGTCGCTGGCGTTGTGTTCCATGAAACATGTCATCTAAAACAGCATCATGAAGAGCGCATATGCCGGCGCCCTATCAGTGAAATCGAAACTGAATGCTTTGCGGCGTCAGTAAAGATGATGGCCGAGATCGATCGTTGGAGTACCGCAACAAAGATGATGAGACACGGACTCAGCAACGTCGATAGTGTGTATAGCAGTAACCCTTATCCGTGTTAGGAGGAAACAATGCTAATTCTGGCAGGTTTAGTCACCACATTCATGGTTCTACACAACCAGGTCATACCAGATAATGAGCTGGTATCAGGCATTTTGAGCCTGATCATTGTCTCCGCCTGTGCTGCAATTGATGAGCAGCATCGGGCAAAAGAGCGGAAGAAGAAAGCCAAGGAAGACGATCGGTATTAGGGCCGCGTCGAGGCTGGATTTTTCCCTCGCTCTATGGCTATAATGCAAAACGCGCGTTGCAACGCGCGTTAGCAAGCCAACTAAATTAGTCGCCCGTTACGTGTCACCAGCACTAGCGGGCAGAAAGGTTGCCAATCATGGTATCACCTAAGCCACAGCATTGCAAGTCCAAGCAACAAGAACTCCCCATAAAGTTCACAGACGAAATGCAGCACCCGAAAGGTCATGTGCGTAACTGGAAGCGCCGACAAGACACGCTTATGATTGCGATGTTTGCGCCCGGGATTCGCCGGATAGATCGCTCACTCTGCGATTAGATCCGCATACCGTAGCCGCTTGCCTTCGGCGCCTTGCACGATATTCACCATCTGGTGTTCAGTATCCAGGGGCCGGTCATTATGTCGGCTCTCGAATTCATTTACATATCTGTGCAAATGTTTGGGCGATATCTTGTGGTAGGTGCCGGTGAAGCCGCGCTTGAGCATGGACCAGAAGGACTCCATGCCATTCGTGTGCGCTTGCTGCCGGACGTACTCGCCAACCGAGTGCTTGACTGTTTCGTGTCGCCGCGGCATGCCCGAATACGCGCGCGCATCGTCAGTGTAGACAATGGCTTCTTCGGCCGTGTTGTCGGTAACGAAGCCCTGTAGCGTTTCCTGGTCTGTAGCTTCCACAACCTGGGCATGGACCTTATTGCTTTCACGTTCTTTCATGCCGACAACTGCCGTCTTGCCGACGGTGCCGCGCCCGGCGCGCAGCTTCTTTCTGGCGTGCTTGTTACCTTCCTTGCCGCCGACGTAGGTTTCGTCGACCTCGACTTCGCCGGCGAATGGATCGTTGGTGTCAGTGTACGCATCGCGGATACGGTGCAGCAGATGCCAGGCTGCCTTCTGTGTGATGCCCAAGTCCCTGTGTAGCTTCATCGAGCTAACGCCTTTCAGGTTGGTCGTCACCAAGTACATGGCGATCGCCCACTTCTGATAGCCTAGCTTGCTGCTGTGCATGATGGACTTGGACTTCACCGAGAAGCGCTTCTTGCAGCCGTTGCAGCGGAAAGGCATCGTCGCGTGAGTTGCGTTGTCCTTGATGCTGTCACTGTCGCAATACGGACAACGAATGCCATGCGGCCAGCGCGCTGCGATGAACCATGCCTCGGCAGTCTTGTCGTCGGGAAACATCTGAAAGAGCTTGGCGAGTGTGATGCCCTTGCGGTAGTGCTTTCCAGGTGCGTTCTGTGCCATGGCGTTACCCCTTAATTAACCCTATGGCACTATAGTATCATGTTAGAAGGGAGGTGTCAAGTGGCACTTTGCGATATAATCCCCTTTTGATGTATAAGGACCGAAGTTCATCGTGCCCAGGCAAAGATTGCTGACCAGCACGCCATGCTTTCCCAAACGTCCGTGTTTTATTGCCATAAATTAGCCGACTCCTTGTCCTTTGCCGTCGCTGCAAGCAGGCATCATAACAACTTCACGGCGGTTATGCTACATGCGGCAGCGGGGAAGTGTATCCTTTTCGGTTGAAACACAGAAAGCTTTACCACCGAGGGCGCCGAGAAAAGCGAGAGCGCCGAGAATTGTCTGCGAAATATGCCATTTTCTTTGTGTCCTTTGCGCCTTTGTGGTGAAGTTGGATTTGGCTCATTTAAATTTCAACCGAGTTCGATACACTACCGGCAGCGGCGCAAGCTGCGATAAACATCAAGACAATTTTGTTGTTTTCGCGTATAGTTGCTGGTCATAAGAAAGATGGAATCCCGGAGAATATTATGGCGGAAATTGCGACGGTCGAAAACTTGGAAGCGCGCTGGGCTGATACCGATCCATCGCCGCAAGACAATGGAACCGTGGAATTGATCGTGCGCCGCCCCGCGCCTGACCAGCGCGAACCAATGCAGCGCGCCGCGTTTACCGCCGAGGCCGGCTTGCTGGGCGACGACTGGCTGCGGCGGCATGGCGACGAAATCGAAGCGCAAATCACCTTGATGAACGCGCGCGTGGCGCAATTGCTCGCGGGCGAGAAATCCCGCTGGGCGGAAGCGGGCGATCAACTCTTCGTCGACCTCGACATCTCGCAGGACAATCTGCCGCCCGGCGCGCGCATCCAACTGGGCGAAGTGATCATGGAAATATCCACGCTGCCGCATACCGGCTGCACCAAATTCGCCCGCCGCTTCGGCGGACATGCGCGCAAATGGACCGCCACCGACGAAGGCGCGCGCCAAAGACGCCGCGGCGTCTACGCCCACGTCATCCAGGACGGCGAAATCAAAGTCGGCGACCTCATCCGCAAGCTGTAGGGACTGCCGAAGCGCAGTGTCTACGCGTGCCATTGGGTCGCCCGCCAAATTCATAACTGTAGGGGCGAGCCCTGGCTCGCCCGTCAACACGCCATGATCGTAGGGGCGAGGCGGCGACTCGCCCATCTGAAAAATTAAAAAACGGAGACCTCATGCTGAAAGGCAAATTGATTCATCCACAGATTCTTAGCGCGCTCGGCTCAGCCGGGCACGGCAGCACGATCTTGATCCCCGATGGCAACTATCCCTTCGAAACCGGCGCCAACCCGTTGGCGGAACGCGTCTATCTCAACCTGGCGCCCGGCATGGTGAGCGTAACCGATGTGCTGGCGGCGGTTCTCAGCGTCACGCCGGTCGAGGCGGCTCATGTCATGGCGCGGCACGACGGCGCCGAGCCGAGCGTCTACGCCGAATTCCGAAAACTACTGCCGAAGGACATCGCGCTGTCGCCGCTGGAACGCTTCACATTCTATGACGAAGCGAAAAAGGAAGACTGCTGCCTGGTGATCGCCACCGGCGAACAGCGCATTTACGCCAATATCCTGCTCACCATCGGCGTCGTCGATCCACCCGCTGATCAAGCTCTGTAGGGGCAAGGCGGTGACTCGCCCGCCGCAGCAACATCCCAATCTGTAGGGGCGAGGTCGCGTAGACACCGACCGGCGGCGGTGACTCGCCCGCCAAATCATATACAGGACCGCATCATGCCAATCGAAGCGATCATATTCGACATGGACGGCGTCCTGGTCGACAGCGAAGTCTACTGGGACAAATCCCGCATCGAGTTCGCCCGTGACCGCGGCAAAGTCTGGACCGATGACTACCAGCGGCTGGCCATGGGACGCAGCACCGTCGGCTGGGCGCAGGTGATGCAAGACAAGCTGGCGCTCGAAGAATCCATAGACGCCATCATCACTGAGATGAAAGCGCGGGTGATCGCCCACTACGAAGAGCGCATGCCAACCCGCCCCGGCGCGCTGGAATCGGTTTCCCACATGAAGCGACATTTCCGCGTCGGCTTGGCTTCCGGCTCGCCCACCGACATTATCAAAGCGGTGCTGCGCATCACCGGTCTCGATCAAGTCTTTGAAGTGATGATCTACGGCGATGAGGTGCCGCGCGGAAAACCGGCACCCGATATTTATCTTGAGGCGCTGCAACAATTAGGCGTCGCGTCGGCGGCCAGCCTGGGCATTGAGGATTCGGCCAACGGTTTGCGCTCGCTCAAGGCGGCGGGCATGTTCGCCGTGGCCGCGCCCAGCCCGGATTATCCCCTGCCCGCTGATGCGCTGGCGCTGGCCGACGCCCACATTACCACATTGGAAGACTTCACGGTTGACCTGGTAAAGGAAATCGAGACAAAAAAAAACGGTCCTGACTGTTGCCAGGACCGACCTGCAAGCCGCTTCTAGTTGCCTTTGCCTCAGCCGCCGCTGATGGTGAACCTAAAGCTACTGAGATGTGGTACGAGATAGTAGCCGGAGGGCCAGGGATTGCCGCTGTCCGCTGATAAAGTAGCGACGATCTCTTCATTGGCATCCGGGACGTTGTCGCTAATGGCATGGATATAGTAACGATTTCCCTGATACCACTTGCTGCTCCAACTGTCGGTAAAGCAATTGGAAGATATGCTGACAGGGGAACTGCTGCCCTTTTTTACTACATAGAAGTCCGTTCCGGGGATGGCGCTGCCGCTGAAGCAGACTTTGTATGGTAATACGTCGTAGCCGATACTCCTCAGATCTATGCGCTCCACATAAAGCATCGCTCGACCCGAGCCTTCGCTAAGGCTCCCACTACCGTATGTGTATACGTACATTGACGCATGTCTTTGACCTTGCGCTTCGGTAAACGACCCGCCACTCACTATGACAAGCGTCAGCAAGACGGCTAGGAAAAGAAACAGCTTACGGGGAGCTCCCAACAATGATGCGGTTGACATGATTTTGCCTTTCTCAAAAAGTAAGGACGCAACCTTAGCGCAAAAATGAAATTATTCAAATGTTAATTTAGTTATAATAAATTAACATTCGATTATTCCCAGCCATCGGAACTCCCATTCTTGGCGGACGGCGAGAATTAATCGCTGCTTGGCCAATTTTTCCCGCGCAAATGGCTGGGAATAATGAAGCAGACCGCCAAGAAGTTAAACTCCCCGCATTCGGGAGTGGCAAATTTAGCGGTCGCGCCGCTTGGCGCGAAATGAGGGGCAGCCGAACCGTAATGTCGGCGGTCAGTGTCTACGTGACACCTAAGCGACCTACTCCCGGTATCAGGTCGCATGTAAACGCTATGCCTGCGGTTTTTGGGCGATTCAAGGTTTGCCGCTGTGAGAGCCATATCCACAATTCAGCACTCCCGAAATGTGACAAAGCGGGACGCAGCGTTTATAATAGCTTCGCATAGATTCAACCAACGTTTCTACTCGTAATGCTTGTCTGCTGCGATTCACCCAGAAAGAATAAAGCCGGCGCTGGAGCGAGCGCATGAGCGCCAAACACGTCATCGCCATTGACCTCGGCGCGACCTCGGGGCGTGTCATGGATGTCGCCTTTGATGGGGCGCGGCTTCATTTGCGCGAGATCCACCGCTTTCCCAATCTTCCGGTGCAGACGCCGCAGAGCTTGCATTGGGATGTCCTGCGCCTCTGGCATGAAATCACCGTTGGGATTAACGCCGTGACGCAAGCGGCTTCTATCGGCCTCGACTGCTGGGGCGTCGATTACGCCCTGCTCGACAGCGCCGGCGAATTACTGGCGAACCCATACCATTACCGCGATCCGCGCGCGAATGGCGCCATGGAATGGGTCTTCGAACGCATGCCGCGCCGCGAAGTTTTCACGCGCACCGGCATCCAATTCATGCCGCTCAACGCGCTCTATCAGCTGGCGGCGAGCATCCGCGACGGCAGCCCGCTGCTCGATCACGCCGCCTCCATGCTGACGATCGCCGACCTTTTCAACTACTGGTTGACCGGCGCAAAAGCCTGCGAGTTCACTGAAGCCACCACCATGCAGCTTTACAATCCGGCGCTGGCTGACTGGGATCGTGAGATCATGGCGGCTGTAGGTATTCCGACGCATCTTCTGACTCCGATCGTGCAGCCGGGCGCCAAGATCGGCGCCTACAAAGGCATCGACGTGATCCTGCCCGCCTGCCACGACACCGGCAGCGCCGTCGTCGCCATGCCCAGCACAAGCGAAAATGCCGCTTACCTTAGCAGCGGCACCTGGAGCCTGCTCGGGCTGGAGCTGGATGAGCCCATCATTAGCGATGCGGCCTACGAAGCCAACCTCACCAATGAAGGCGGTTATGACGGCGCCTGGCGTTTGCTGAAGAATATCATGGGTTTGTGGCTGGTCGATCAGTGCCGCGCGACCTGGAAAGCGGCCGGCGCCGATTACAGCTTCGCGCAGTTGACCGCTATGGTGGAGAGCGCCGCGCCCTTCAAAGCCTTCATCGATCCCGATGATCCCAGTTTCTTGCCGCCCGGCGATATGCCGGCGCGCATCGTCGAAACCTGCCGCCGCAGCGGGCAGCCGCCGCCGGAAAACGACGCCCAAGTGATGGCGACGGTTTACGCCAGCCTGGCGTTCAAGTATCGCTACGTGCTGGAATTGCTGATCGACGTAGCCGGTCAAGAAGTGGATCAGCTGCACATCATCGGCGGCGGCTCGCGGAACGCCTTGCTCAACCAGATGACGGCAAATGCCACCGGGCGCCCGGTCATCGCGGGACCAGCGGAAGCGACCGCCACCGGCAATGCCATCGTCCAGTTGATCGCCCTAGGCGAATTGGGCAGTGTGGCGGAAGCCCGAGCGATGCTAAGCTGCGGAAGCGATCTGGCGCGTTTCGAGCCGCGAAACACCGCCGCCTGGGATGACAATTACGCGCGCTTCCGCGCCACCCTGGAATAGGCGCGCGGCGCGCAGGACAACCCGATGACCGACGCCCTGCTGGAACTGCGAGGTATTGACAAGCGCTTTCCCGGTGTGCATGCGCTGAAAGACGCGCGATTCGACGTGCGCCCCGGCGAAGTCCACGCCTTGATCGGCGAGAACGGCGCCGGCAAATCCACGCTGATCAAAATCGTCTCCGGCGTCTACCAACCGGATAGTGGCGAAATCATGCTCGAGGGCGGGCAAGTGGCATTCGGCAACCCGCGCGAATCACACAGCGCTGGCATCGCCACCATCTATCAAGAACTTGGCTTATATCCCGAGTTATCCGTCGCCGAAAACATCTTCATGGGGCACGCGCCGACCAGGAAACGGCTCGGCTTGGATACGATCGACTGGGAAGCCATGGAAGCGGAAGCGGAAGCGCTGCTGGCGGAACTCAATATCCATAATCTCGATGTCGGCGCCAAGGTGGGCACGCTCAACGTCGGCAATCGTCAGCGGGTGGAGATCGCCAAAGCGCTCTCGCTCGACGCCCGCATCTTGATCATGGATGAGCCGACCGCGGCCCACGCAAAATATCTTGCGTCCCGCAGCGTTTCACTCCCCTCCCTCTTTATGGGGGAGGGGCCGGGGGTGGGGGGTTTGCCGTTCGCAACGTAAACAGCGGGTCAGCCACTGGCTGCCCCCTACAATTTGTCTATAATCGCGCATGTATCACCATGACAACTCACGCATTAAAAGACCTCATCAACATGACCCGCGCCCTCGGCGAGCCGGCGATGGATTATGTCATCATCGGCGAGGGCAATACCTCCATGCGCATTGATGAGGACAGCTTCTACGTCAAAGCCAGCGGGCGCCAAATGCATAATATCGGCGAGGACGGCTTCGTCGCTGTGCGTCTCGCGCCGATGCTAGCGATGCTCGACGATCCGCCGCAGACGCTGACCGAGCAAAAGGCGCTTACAAATGCGGCCAAGCTGGACGCGGCCGACTTGCGCAGCCCGTCAATTGAAGTCAGCTTCCACGCCATGCTCCTGCACGACTGCGACGTCCGATTCATCGGCCACACCCACCCCACCGCCATCAACCAGATCATGTGCAGCGAACACGCTTCCGATTTCGCCAGCAAACGCCGCTTCCCCGATGAGGTCGTCCTTTGCGGTCCGCAATCGGCGCTGACGCCCTACGCCGACCCCGGCTTGCCGCTGGCGCTGAAGATGCGGGAGCGCGTTCGGGAGTATATGGCGCAGTACGACGAAGCGCCCAAGCTCATCCTGCTGGAAAATCATGGCATGATCGCCCTTGGCGACAGTCCGGCGGAGATCCTCAATATCACGGCGATGGCGGTTAAAGCGGCACGCATCCAACTCGGCGCCTTGCTGACGGGCGCGCCCGCCTACCTGCCCGATGAAGAAGTCTGGCATCTCTATCGCCGGCCCGATGAGATCTATCGCCGCAACCTGTTTGTCCACAACCGGACAAACAGCTAGAATACGCCTCGATATCCAATCCAAATCGCAGGAGACATTCTAATGCCCACCAACGGCGCATTGACCTGGCTGATCCCCGACGCCTACCTGGCGGCGCCAGCCGACGACGACCCCATCAACAAGAATCACGAATCGATCTGCATCCTCAACGTCACGCCTGACGATGCCAACGTCATATTCGATTTCTACTTTGAAGATCGGGAACCGGTCGAGGGCATCGCCATCACCGTGCCAGCCAAGCGCTGCCCACACGTCCGCCTCGACAAGCCCGATCAGCTCGGCGGCTTCCAGATTCCCTTTGATGTGCCTTATGGAGTGCGCGTGCGCAGCGATGTGCCGATATCGGTGCAGTACTCGCGCATGTACGCCAGCGGTGGCAAAATCGAGAGTCTCATTACGACGATCGCTTATCCGGTGGAATAGGCTTGGCAAGCATCCGTCAAGATTGCTCAGCGCCTAGATAGACCAACTCAATCGGGCAGGCAATCCCATGCCCGCCGCCTTCAACGATCGTCTCCGTACCGCTGAATCCGCCATCGTCATTCGCTTTTAGCGCGTATGTGATCTCGTAGGGAATATCGCGTCCATCAACCGGCATCGGCGCGATGAAGATGGCGCTGCCGACATATTCGCCCGCTTCATTCCGCAGCAGATCAAAATCGTCGAAGACGATCGCCTCTTCGTTCAACTGCGTGATAAGCAATTTTTCAGATTCGCGTCCGGCGCATTCGCCCGTGTACTGCTGCGACCAGACGCCCGACCGCGGCAAATCCTGCTTCGGCGCCGGCGCCATCGTCCCGCAAGCGGTAATCAGCACAATCGGTAAAAGAACACATAACAGTTCAAAAGCTGAAGATTTCATGAATAGCCACTTTAGATGGCAATTATCGCAGCTGAAGAGCCGAGTTCCCCTTCCCTCCGTGTGGGGGAAGGGGTTAGGGGATGGGGGGTAGCTAAAGCATCACCTCGCCGCCGGTCTTCTGGCTCTCGTAGATTCCGTTCAGGATCGTCATCACCTGCAGCGACTGCTCGGCCGGCACCGGCGAAGGCGCGCCATCGACGATCGCCTGCGCGAATTCGACGCACTCTTGCGCGTGCGGCTCGGAGATATTCTGCGTCAGCTTCAGCTCGCGATTATAGAGCTGCATGCTCTCGTAATTGGTGTCATAAATCTCGCATTTTGGCCAATGCGAACCGCCGCCCGTGCCATAGAGCCACATCTGCATATCTTCGCCCTCAATGTCGTGATGCAGC
>JAPOYT010000236.1 GCA_026706445.1 Chloroflexota bacterium | reverse complement strand
CTGTGGTTAGATCTGAGTTTGTTTTATGTTCATCGCAGAACATATTCATTTTGGTGCGATTGCCCTGCAACAACATTAGAAAAAGTTGCCATTCGACGCCGGTCTTGATATATTGACAGCTTATCAATGGTTGCCCAGACTCTGCTATCCAGCATTGAGCATCAGGAGTCATCCGCGATGAAACGCTCTCATAACGACGAACCCGGTCATGGAATTGTAGAATATGCGCTGATTCTGGTATTGGTACTCGTCATCGCTATTATCGCGTTAGTGCTTGCCGGTCCCTCTCTCGAGGAGTTCTTCAATAATTTATTGGGCGAGTTAGCGCCGCCCTGATCACTTCACGAGCCTGGCAGCGCCCGTAGGGAAGACATAGGTTAGCGCCAGCTCGCCTGAACCAGAGCGCCGCAAAACGCCTCGTCGCGTGGAATTCAGCCGCATTTGCTCCGATTGGCTGCCGCCGAATCGCGTAGACCTGCGGCTTGCGCGCTCGCCCTGATTGCCTTGCATAGCAAGCTATGCTATATTGACTCTAAGTGAAAGCAAATTAATCATTCACGGACGAACGCTTATCGCAGGAGTTCAATCATGGCAAAGAATCCACGGAACCCGAAAGGGCAAGGTTTGGTCGAATACGCTTTGATTCTCGTGCTCGTCGCAGTAGTCGTCATTGTTATCCTTGCGCTGCTGGGGCCGGCAATTGGCAATATCTTCTCCAATATCATCAACAGCCTCAACCCGACGGCGACGCCGACGCCCGGCAACTGACCCGAATCGGCCTGACAGCAGGTTTGCGGGCGACAGGAATATCGTCCGCAGTCTGTCTTTTTTCAACGTGCACACCGGAATCCAAGCGAACGCTCGGTGGAGGCGGAGGCTGCGCGCCGCCGGACTATCACCTTACCGCCCGCCTCATGATCGGCTATACTCTCCCAATAGTCATGGCGCTTGCATTGACGCGCCGGCGCCTGGCGTCAGCGCGCGGGCGACTAAGCAAGGGAACCCCTAATGATCTTGGAAAAACTGTCGAATGCCATTGGCGTCAGCGGCGAAGAAGACGAGGCGCGCCGGCTCATAATTGACGCCATTCGCGATCATGTGACCGATCTTGAAGTGGATGCGCTGGGCAACGTTACGGCAGCGCAGCGCGGCAGGGCTAATCCCGAATTCAGCGTGATGATCGCCGCTCACATGGACGAAATCGGCATGATGGCGACTGCGGTCGAGGCGAATGGCTTGATTCAATTCACCAATGTCGGCGGCATTGACGCCCGCATCCTGCCCGGCTTGCGCGTCAAGGTCGGACCGAAACGGACGCCAGGCGTGATCCTCTGGAAGCCGATTCATTTATGGCGCGATATGAAGACGGTTCCGATGGACGCGCTGCGCATCGATGTCGGCGCGGGCGACAAGAGCGCCGCCGAGCCCGGCGACCGCATCGCTTTTGCTGGCGCCTACACCCAACTTAGCGACAGGGTTGTGCGCGGCAAAGCCTTCGACGATCGCGTCGGCTGCTCGGTATTGGTGGATATCCTGCGGGCTGGTCCGTATCCGGTTACGGTCGCGGCTGCCTTCACTTCGCAAGAAGAGATTGGCTTGCGCGGCGCCACGGTGGCGGCCCAGCGCCTGGCGCCCGATGCCGCCATCGTGCTCGAGGGCACCTACGCCTACGATGTGCCCGACCCCAACCGCGAAGCCGATGCCGGCGATCTGCCCGCCAATCCGGGCACAAGATTTGGCGGCGGCGCCGTCATCACCTTGGCCGATCGGCAAATGATCACCGACCCGCGCGCCCTCGCTTTCCTGCGCGAAACGGCGGAAACGAACGATATCGCTTACCAGGTGAAGACGATGGGCGGCGGCGGCACCGATGGCGGCGCGATTCACTTGGCGCAAACCGGCATCCCGACCATGCCGATCTCAGCGCCCTGCCGCTACATCCATACGCCAACGGCGCTGCTGAATCTTAATGATTATGAAAGTGTGCTTCGTCTGTCGCAAGCGGTGCTGAATAACATCAGTCCGGCGACATTCCGGCGCGATTGAGGCGGCGCTAGCGCTCTGGCAGTTGCAATTCCTGCCCGACGCTCAAGCGGTTGCGGTCGGCTATTTCGTTGAGCGCGATCAATTCGTTGACATCGACGCGGTATTTCAGCGAGATGCTCTCGATCGTCTCGCCGGCCGATACCACATGTATCTCCGGAACCGGCGGCGCCACTGGCTCTACTACCGGACTTGGCGCGGTCGTCGCGTCGTCTTCCGCCGGAATCTCGATGGCGCCCGGCGTAGCTGGCGCTTCGGTCGCGCTCGCTTCCGGCTCTTCCAGCTCTTCCGGTTCACAGTCCGGGATGAGCAGCAGCTGCCCGATCGACAAGTCTTCGCTGTCCAACTGATTCACTTCCATGATCGTCTGATAGGTGGTGCCCCAAGCCAGCGCCAGGCGGAACAGCACATTGCCCGCCTGCACCTCATAGACGCATTCGTCGTCAGGATCAAGCTCTTCCGCAAAGCTCAAGGTCTGCGTGGGGCGCGCTAAGGGTTCCAGCGTTGCTGCTGGCGCCGTCGCTTCACTCGTTGGCAGCTCAATAGTCGGCTGCACGACCTGCCCCGGCATGGTTTCCGGCGTGATGTACTCCCGGCTGCTCGTGGTTTCGCTGGCAGCTTCGTCGCCGCTGAGCTCTTCATCAGCCACGATCACAGCCACGGTCGCCTCCACGACCACCTCGGCGCTGTCCACTTGCTGGAAGGGCTCTTCCGTCTGACGATAGCAGCCAACCAGCAACATCGCGCTCACCAGCAACGATAAGATTAATCTGGGCTTCATGCAGTCAAGCTCTCTCGAATTTGAATCAAGCTAGACTTCATTATAGTGGCGTCGCCCCGGACGCGCTTGCCAGCCAGGGCGACATTCTTGCGCCTTGGCGCCAACCCCTCCCCGAAGCGTCACTGAAGACTGGAAGAGATTGAAACTATAGCACAAGCGACAAACGGGTCAGCCACCGGCTGACCCCTACAAGTATCAACTATATTGAGTTTTTGTACGTGCGAGCCGGCGGCTCGCCCACGCAAAGTACCTTGCGTCCCGCTGCCTAATAGCGCCCCTTCCCGACGGTCAGAGTCTACGCGACCTGATGCTTCGGGATGCTCGCCAGAGAGATGGCGAGAGTGCCGGGTCACGTAGACATAGACCTTCGGGGATGGGGTAGAAAAAGCGCGCTACCCCACCTGCGGCAGCGCCTCCATCGCCCGCTCGATCTCCGCTTGCGGATACTCGTAATTCGACAGCTCTCCGCCCAGGTAGGCGTCGTAGGCGCTCATATCGAAGTGGCCGTGCCCGCATAAGTTGAAGAGGATGACCCGCTCCTCGCCCGCTTCCTTCGCCGCTTGCGCTTCGCGGATGGCGCCGGCGATGCCATGAGCCGCTTCCGGCGCGGCGATGATGCCCTCGGCTTTGGCGAAGGCGAGGGTGACGCCGAAAGTCTCCAGCTGCGGAATGGCGTACATGTCTAACAATTTCTGATCCCAAAGTTCGCAGACGATCGACGCCATGCCGTGATAGCGTAGCCCACCGGCGGCAACGGCCGCGGCAGGTCAAAGCGAATCAAGTCAAACATTGCGGATTCTCCATCGCTCAATCTATGCCGAAATTATGTCTAAGGCTGCGCTTGGGCGCAAACACGCCAACTTAAGTGTCCTCAGAGAGGATCGATTGCGCCGACAGTTGTTTTTCTGTTTCCAGGGCGAGGATGGACACACTGACCTTCAAGGCCTTCGCGATGGCGTAAACGGCGCGCAGCGAAGGCGACTTCAGCCCCCTTTCAATCTCGCTGATGTAAGTCCGATGCAGCCCGGACCGAAAGCCCAAATCCTCTTGCGATAAACCCAGATCCCGTCTGCGTTTTCGGACGACTTCGCCAAAGATGCTATCGAATCGGCGCATAGCGCAATTGTCCGCTCGCTGCGTCAATTCTCTACAGACTATTGACTGAATTCGATTTGCAGACTATAGTCTGCAAAACTTGTTGATCGCGCACATCCAACGCATTGGCAGATGACCCCGGGAGCGTAAAATGAAAAGAATAAAGATACACATGTGTTTGCTTTTTTCCGCTGCGGTTGCTCTGCTAATAGGGTGGGCGCCGGCGGGCGCGCAGGGAGGTAGCGAGCACGGCGAGGTTTCTTTAGCCTGGAGCGCCTATGACCCCGGCGATGCAAGCCTTCAAGTTTGGTATTGGATAGCGCTTCAAGTGGGCGACGATTCTCTCGGGAAGAAGACTCAGGCCACATCAGCTGCGTTTACCGGGCTGACAGCCGGAACGTCATACCCCTATCAGATTGACGCCTATGCCTGCACGCCTGATGAGGCCTCGGGGTACACCGCCGATGCAACGATTCCGGACTGCGCTACCGTTCAACGCGTCGATGCGGGCGCCGCCACCGCTCGCGATACAAGCGGCTCCATCAGGGTTTCCTGGTCCCGGGTTGCGGATCCTGAGGGCGGCACTGTTTGGTATTGGGTTGTTACCGCTGACGACGATGAGATTACAACAAGCACATCAGCTACATTTGACGGACTGGAAGTTGGCCAGCGATACGGTTGGCATGTTGATGTCTTTTCCTGCATAGGCGAGGAGGCGATGCCGAACTGCCCAAGGATTGTGAGTACGCACGATTCTGGGACAGCCATCGCAACAGGCGGCCGGGCGCGGGTCCGCTCCGGCGGTTCCGGCAGCGGCGGCTCCCGCGATGACGACGCCAGTGTGCTGGTCACGCCAACCCCGAGCTTTGTCGACCACAGCGTGACGGTTTCTGGCGGCGCCTTGCATCAGCCGCTCACGTTAGACGGCATCGGCCATCGCGACATCATCGCCCTTGGCGTTATTTCGGCGACGAATGTCTGGGGATCAGTGCCGCCCGGCACGCGCGTCTGCTTCGTCGGGCGCGGGGGCGGGGGCGTCATGTTCAAAGACTCGTCTATTACGCCGCATCCGCTGGAATGGCTGGCTCATTTCCTTGTTGGCAATGACACCTGCGTGGATTTGCCGGGCGCTGGCACGGTGGTTCTGGTCGAGCAGGGCGGCCCCTACGCGGATGTTTTGCCACCGCTTGATGCCTTGAATCCGCCGATCTGCCAGATCAAATTGACGCAAACTCTCCTCCTGCGCGCGACGCCTGGGGGAGAAATCATCAGGCCCGTCTGGCTCAATTCGGAAGTGCCGGTCTTTGCAATTGTTGAAGGGCAGTGGTATATGATTGAGTTCGAGGGGCAGGTCGGCTATGTCAGCCGCTATTATCGCAAGGTTCTGCGCGGCGCCTGCTGAGCGGGCGGCAGCTGGTCCAGCGGGCTGGCCGCCTTGACTGCCGCCCGCGACAGGATTATACTCGCCGCAATGTGCTTGCTCGTGAGGATGAGCCGGGCCCCTTGCGGCAGAAAATTCCGAACCGTGTCAGGGCTTAACGGCAGCAGCACTAAGGAAAACCTCTGGGTGTCTTGCGGTTTCCTGACTCATCCTCCCGGGCAAGCGCCTTTTCATAAGCCTTTCGCGAACTCAACGCAGGCTAATCCGCACCCGGCCTTCACAACCGGCGTTCGCATGGCTGACCACCGCGCCCACATGCTAACGCAGCGTCGCAACCGTAATCGACATGTTAAATTGCCGACAGAAGACGACCGCCGACTTGTACGCGCTGAGGTCGTGATCGGTCGGCAGAAAATAACTCTGATCGCCAACATTGCCCTTGAGCCGCCCCAGATCGAGAAAATCATCGCCGAGCTGCAGGGCGCTAAGCGGCTGCGGATCGCGCGCCAGATACACCCGCACATCGCCGCCGCGCGCCGAACTGAAGTCTTCAAAGCGCAGGATGCGCGTTGAATCGGTCAGCTCATAAATTGTCGCTTTGCCCGCGCCCCAATGCAGCGCGTCAAGCTCCTGGAAGTCGCCGCTCATCAATGCGCGCGCGCCCTGCAAGGCGTCGCCGGCGCTCTCGTCGAGCGGGGCCGCTTGGCGCCCGCTGATAGCGATCAGCACCATGTCCATCGCCATTTCCGCATTGCGCGCATGCAGCTCCAGCAACGCCTCGCGCTTGTCCGCCGCCAGCGCCAGGAAGTCATCCTGCAGATCCAGCGCCAAGCCCGGGAAGGCATCGTTCTCCCCGAGTCCGCGAAAATATCCGCGCCAGACCGGAAAGGTCCAGACGGCGGCCGCCACCAGCGCCACCAGCGTCAACAACATAAAGCGAAAGCGCAGTTCCATCCCAACAGCGCCCTTTCCAGCCAGCCTGCCCGCATTGTGGCATAGCGCGCATATCGCGGCAAGACCATCGAATTAATATATTGTGTAGGAGCGACTTATCAAGTCGCCTGTCGCCCGCAACTCGCAACGCGCGAAATGTAGGGGCGACCCTTAGGGTGCCCGCAACTTGCTACGTGAAAAATGTAGGGGCGACCCTTGGGTCGCCCGCTGATACAATGTGTCTTGCTTGATTGCTGGAAATCGACCATGCCCGTCCACTTCAGATGGAAAGACGACAAACAGCGCGCCATCACCTATATCGTCGACGGCGACTGGAACTGGAAGGATTACCATCAGGCTGTGCGCGCCTCCGCCTTCACGCTCGCCCGAGTTGATCATCCCGTCGACAGCGTCATCGACTTGCGCCAAAGCGCGCGCGCCGACCTGCCCGCTGGCGCGCCCGCGCATCTCCGCAGCTTCGGCCGCGTCTCCCAGCCCTGTCTGACGGGACGCGCCGCTGTGATTGGCTTGCCGACCCTTGCGGCTGCGCGCCTTGATCTGGGACCGGGTCGGACCTTGCCCACCGCGGACGGCTTCGCGCAATTTGTCGACTCGGAGGCTGAGCTGGAGCGGCTGCTGGCGGAATGGGCGGCGGACCCGCCCGCGACCTAGAGATCTTCGTGAACGACCACCGGCGTCGAGGGCAGCGTCACGATGATTGGCAACGCCAAAAGTGATATCAGCGCGGCGGCGATGAATGCGTTTTGCAAGCCGAGCGCGTCGCCCAGCGCGCCCACTATCATGACATTGATCGCCCGCACGCCAAAGGCATAGAGCATGAACATGCCGTTGGCGGTGGCGCGATTCTCCGGCAATTGATCCTGCACCAGCGCCAGGAAGACCGGCGACACTGAAAGCGCCGTCAAGCCCAAGCCAATCAGCAGCGGGATGAGCAGGGCGCCCTCCGCATGGACAAAAGCCAGCATCAGCAGCGCCGCGCAGATGGTCGCGCCCGCCACCATTTTGCGCCGCCCGATGCGATCGCTCAGCGTCCCGCCGGCTAAAGCGCCGCCAACGCCCGAGAACTCATACAGCGCCAAAGCGCCCGTCGCCAACGTCAACTCGAAGCCGCGCACATCAACCAGGTACACCACCATGAAGATGCCCAGGCTGCTCATCGACATATTGCGCAAAAGCATCACGGCCAGAAGGGGACCAAACACGCGCGCGAAACGCCGCAGCATCGGCTTGGTTTTGCTCTTGCGAGGGGCTCGCTTGGCTGATACATCGCGCAAGCGCCAGTAGAGCACCGCGCTCGCCAGCCAGCCGAAGAACATCAGCCGCCATAAGCCCTGCATGCCCCATTCGGCCACGCCAAACCCGACCAGCAGCGGACCAACCGAACGCGCCAATTCGCCCGAAGCCATGAAAAAGCTCATGCCGCGCCCGACCCTGTCTCCCGCGACATGCGCGATCATCGCCGGCGCCGGCGCGTGAAAAGCCATGATGTTCACGCCCACGCAGAAGAGCAGCAGCGCCGCCGTGCCATAGGTGGGCATGAAGCCAATGAGCGTCGCCAATGTGGCAGTGATGGCGGGGGCGAATATCACCAAATAGCGCACCGAGAAGCGGTCGGCCAAGTAGCCGATGACCGGACCGAGCAGCGACGGCGCCTGCATGAAGACCGGCAACGAGCCGGCCATCACCAGGGTCAAGCCGAGCTTGTCGATCAGCAGGGGCAGCAGCGGCGCGATAAAGGCCGAATACACATCATGCACGAAGTGGCCCATGCAGATCAGCAGGATGCGTCCCGTATCGAAAGCCGACTCACGCTTGCCCCGGCGATTGATTTCCACTGTGGTTGTCATTGAGGGTCCGTTCGGCGCGCGCCAATTAGCGGCTGATTATAGCGCAGTTCCAACGGATGACAACGCAGGGGCTGGCTTCGGCCTTCTTGAACGCTGGCGTCAGATGGTCTTCAACACAGATAGCGCAGAGCGCACAGAGAACACAATGAGGGCGAGCGGATTGCGGACGACTTACGATACTACGCCATAATTCAGTCGGCGAGTGCGGGTGGTTTCTTTGTATGCGAAAGCCAATTTAAAGGATGCGCCGGGATGTCCGCTTAGGATGCGCGTCATTGGGCATGTTGCGTTTGCCGGATGTCGAAGTCAGTCGACTTTTCGCTCTGTTTCTTCCAATATCTTCACAAAGTCGATGTGACGTATGGACGGCATTTGGAATGACAACATCGTAATGCCATCTCGATTCGTCAGCGCAAAATCGCCCATGTTGATAATATCCATTCCAATCAACACGTCGCAGCCCTTGAGAATGCCTTCCAGTACCTCGACGCCTACTACTTGAACCCTGTTGGGCAACCCTAGATTAACGAAGTACTTGGGCGCGTGTTTACTACCCTGTGCATGGAAGACCTCGGCAGTTCCTTCAGGCAGCAATTCGAGCTTTGCGGCGACTTCCTGTGAAACCACGCTTGCAGTTGCCCCTGTATCCCATAAGGCATCGAATTCTAACATAGGGGGGCGCATCGGCCTCCTCTTTTGGCAACCATGCTGCAGATACCAGGCACGAAGTTAGGGGTCTGATACTCAGTCGACCGAAGTTCCTTGTAAAGCCATGTACGCGCGCTATCATCCGAAGGAGGCGACGCCGGGCGTGGATATGACGACATTGAGCGAATCTGGGTCTTTGCTGATTTCTTGCATTAAGACTGTGCCTTTCTCGTGAGCAATGTAGACTGTGTTGGCAGCCTGCAAGTAGTCATCGAATACCCCAAGCACCTCTTCGCCTTTTATCGCAACGAATTTTCCGTCGTTGTTCTTGGCCAAGTCCTCCCGGATTTTGAGGTAATGCTTGTACTCTTTCTTTAGTGGTGTACTCATCTGAGCTACCTTTCTACCTTACACCAACATTATATGCCAGTCCTGGAGACCGCCCATATCCAATTTTACAGATGGTGTCAAGGAATCGGTACTATGGCGGACAATGCCGATGACACCTTGGCAGATAATCTCCTTTTCTTTGTTCTGCAAACCTTATAGTCGCATGGATTCAACTGCTGCGGGAAGTGCTCGGACTGTGGGCGAGCATCCGCCTATGCTAAACTTTACCTATGAAAAACACATCCCAAGCCTTCACCAACAGACGCTACCTCGACGCCCTTGATGACCACGTCGTCATCTTCGACGGCGCGATGGGCACGAGCATCCAGCGCTACGACCTCAACAAGTACGACTTCGGCGGCGAGCAATATCAGGATTGCATCGATTATCTAGTCATCACCAGACCCGATATCATCCGCGAGATTCACGAATCATTCCTGGATGTCGGCGCCGAAGCCATCGAAACCAACACCTTCCGCGGGAACCGCCTGACCCTGGCCGAGCACGGCTTGGGCGAGCGCGCGCTGGAGATCAACCGGGCAGCCGCCCGCATCGCGCGCGCCGCCTGCGACCGCTTTGAAGCTGAAACCGGCATCGCCCGCTTCGTCGCCGGCAGCATGGGTCCCAGCGGCAAGCTGCCCTCCGGCGACGATCCCGACCTCAGCGATATCAGCTTTGACGCGCTCGCCGATCTCTTCTATGAGCAGGCGCGCGGACTGGTCGAGGGCGGCGCTGACCTGCTGCTGCTCGAGACCGGGCAGGACATCCTCGAAGTCAAAGCAGCCGTCTACGGCATCACTCGCTACTTCGCGGATAGCAGCCAACGCATCCCGCTGCAAGCGCAGATCACCCTCGATGTGAGCGGGCGCATGCTCTTCGGCGCCGATATCACAGCTGTGGTCGTTACCCTGTCGGCGCTGCCGATTGATGTGCTGGGCATGAACTGCTCCACCGGTCCCGAATATATGCGTCTGCCGATCCAATACTTGATCGAGCGTTCGCCTTTTCCCATCAGCGTCCTGCCCAACGCGGGCTTGCCCATCAACGTCGATGGCGAGGCGGTCTATCCCATGCGCCCAGGTCCCTTCAGCGAGATGGTGGGCGAGTTCGCGCGCTGGGGCGTCAACGCGGTCGGCGGCTGTTGCGGCACGACGCCGGAGCATATCGCCCGGCTATACGAAGAAGTGCGCGGAATGCCCTACAATGGCGCGCAGCCAAAGCAATCGCGGCGCCCGCCCGCCCGGCGTGATGTCGTCTTGGTACCCCGCGTCTCCAGCGCCATGACGGCAGAGAGCATAATGCAGGCTCCCGGTCCCACCCTCATCGGCGAACGCGTCAACAGCCAGGGCAGCCGGCTGGTCAAACGCCTCCTGCTGGAAGACGATTACGATCGCATTGTCGATATCGCCTTGGAGCAGGTGGAGCGCGGCGCCCACATGCTGGATGTCTGCGTCGCTTTGACCGAGCGCGCTGACGAAAAAGAGCAGATGGAACGGCTGGTCAAGAAGCTGTCCATGGCCGTCGAAGCGCCCCTGATCATCGATACCACCGAAGCCGATGTCGCCGAAGCGGCTTTGGCGCTCTATCCCGGGCGCGCCATCATCAACGGCAATAACCTGGAAAACGGCCGCGAGCGCATCGACCAGATCCTGCCCATCGCCTTGAAGCACGGCGCCGCCGTCCTGTCTATGACCATCGACGAAGAGGGCATGGCGCATACCCGCGACAAAAAACTGGCAATCGCCCGGCGCATCACCGACATCGCGCGCGCCGATTATGGCCTATCGCCCGAAGATCTCATCTTCGACACACTGACCTTCCCGCTGACCACCGGGCAGGAAGAATTGCGCAACGACGCTGTCGAGACGATCGAAGGCATCCGCCTGATCAAAGAGCGCATCCCCGGCGTCATGACTGCGCTCGGCGTCAGCAACGTCAGCTTCGGCGTCGGCAGCGCCGCCCGCGGCGTCCTCAACAGCGTCTTTCTCTATCACGCGGTAAAGGCGGGCCTCGATATGGCCATCGTAAACCCAGCGCATATCACGCCCTATTTTGAAGTTCCCGACGAGCAGCGCGCCGTCGCCGAAGACCTGATCTTCAACCGCGACGCCGACGCCCTGCCGCGCTTCATTCAATACTTCGAGGAAAACGAGGTCCAAGCAGCCAGCGCCGACGATATCGACCCCACCGCCGATATGATGAGCGAGGAAGCGCTGCGCTGGCAAATCGTGCATCGGAAGAAAGAGGGCGTCGAAGCGCTGATCGATGACATTCTGACGCGCATGGACGCGGTCGCCGCGCTCAATACGGTGCTGCTGCCGGCGATGAAAGAGGTCGGCGACAAGTTCGGCGCCGGCGAGCTCATCCTGCCCTTCGTCTTGCAGTCGGCTGAGGTGATGAAGAAGTCGGTCGCCTATCTCGAAGGCTTCATGGAACGGGTCGAAGGCGCCAGCAAAGGCGTCGTCGTGCTGGCCACCGTCTACGGCGATGTGCACGATATCGGCAAGAATCTAGTTAAAACCATCCTCAGCAACAACGGCTACATCGTGCATGACCTGGGCAAGCAGGTGCCCGCCAATACCAT
This sequence comes from Chloroflexota bacterium, assembly GCA_026706445.1. GTDB lineage: Bacteria > Chloroflexota > Anaerolineae > Aggregatilineales > Phototrophicaceae > UBA6055. The sequence continues at coordinate 10,501 of JAPOYT010000236.1, read as the reverse complement.
CATCGACAAAGCGCTGGAATTCAGCGCCGACGCCATCGGTTTGTCCGCCCTGCTGGTCAGCACATCCAAGCAGATGCCGCTAATCGTCAACGAATTGGCGCGCCGTGATCTGCGGATACCGGTGCTCGTTGGCGGCGCCGCCATCAATCGCCGCTTCGGCCGCCGCATCCTCTTCCTCGATGACTCGCAGGAACCCTACGATGCTGGCGTTTTTTATTGCAAGGACGCCTTCGAGGGGCTGGCCGTCGTCGAGCAACTGCTGGATGCCGAGCGTCACGACCGATTCCTCGACGCGGTCTTCAGCGAAGCCTACGCCGAAGTGAAGCGGGCGCCTCGCCGCCGCCGTTCTCGCCTACGGGATAGCGCGAAAACCGTGCCGGACGCGCCCGACATCCCGCCGCCGCCCTTCTGGGGAGCGCGCGTCGTGCGCTCCATGCCCTTGGAAATTGTCCTCCAGCACCTGCACAAGCCCGAACTCTTCCGCCTCTCCTGGGGCGCCAAGAACACGCGAGGAGACGACTGGCGGCAGCTTGAAGCAGAATTTGAAGAACGCCTCCAGCGCACGGCGAAACAGGCTGCGCGCAGCCGGACGCTCCAGCCGCAAGCCGTTTACGCCTACCTGCCGGCCAACAGCGACGGCGATGACCTGATCGTCTGGGAGGCGGAACCATACGCCCGAACCGGCGAAAAGCGCGAAGCCGCTCGCTTCCATTTCCCGCGCCAGCCCGACGGCGAGCGGCTCTGCATCAGCGACTACTTCGCTTCAATTGCGAGCGGGCTAACAGACGTGCTGGTCTTGCAGACGGTCACGGTCGGCGCCGCCGCCAGCGACGAAGTCGAGCGCCTGCAAGCGGCCGACGAATACAGCGAAGCCTACTTCTTCCACGGCTTGGCCGTGCAAGCGGCTGAAGCGACCGCCAACTACCTGACGCATATCGTTCAGGGTCAGCTTGGCATTCCAGCCGGGCGCGGAGTACGCTACAGCTGGGGCTACCCCGCCTGCCCCGAACTGGCCGACCACGAGATCGTCCTGCGCCTGCTGCCGCAGCTGGGGAGCGAGCTGGGCTTGTCGCTGACTGTGTCCTGGCAATGGGTTCCGGAGCAGAGCACCGCCGCCCTCTTCACCCACCATCCCGCCGCCAAATACTACAGCGTTGGGGACCTCGATAGGGTAGGGCAGATTCTGGGATAGAATAGACTTAGCCTTATAAGATCAGCACTGTCACGGAGCTATGTTGGAGGCCCGCAATGATTCACACCATTAAGCGAATAAGCAGTTCCAATTAAGTTATGCGAACTTCTTGCCGTAGTTCCCATCCATGACGAATCCGTAGGGGCGAGCCTTGGCTCGCCCACCGGCGCCAACACTACCGATCACTTCTTCGCATGACTAACTTGATACTGCTTCTGTGGTGAAAAAAGATTGGGATTTTTCGCTCAATGCGATTCACAATATATTGACGGCACATGCGTTACATTGCGCTTTGTCGGTCCTCCCGCCTATAATCGGGATCATATCAGAATCTACAGGTGTAAGAAAATGACCTACACAATCAAGCGCATCGGCTTCCTCTCAGCCGTCAAGATCGCCGCCGTCGTCTCCGCTGCCGCCGCCGTCCTGCCCATCCTCCTGCTCATCGCCCTCAACGCCATCTTCAATTTTCTCGATGTCGAGATCCCGCTCGACCTGCTCGGACCCATTCTGGCGCAAGTCGCCGTCTGGGCGGCGGTGGCCGGCGGCGTCTCCACCGCGCTCACAGTTTCCATCTACAATGTCTGCGCGCCCATCGTCGGCGGCGTCACCATCGAGCTCAAAGCGCAGCATCCTCCGCGCAAGCAAAAGGAAGATGTCGAGATCGATTGAAGCGCTTCGGCGGGCGACCCAAGGGCCGCCCCTACATTTTCGCAGTGGCTACAAGCTTGACATCCTCGCCGACGCGGTTCATCATTTCAGATACGAATTGCAATCGCAGCCGAAAGGCGAACCATGCCAACTGACTTGCAGCAAGAATACGACGAAAAAGGCTACGTCGTCGTCCGCCAGGCTGTGGACGCCGATCTCGCGCGCGAAACGGCTGAGCATGTGCATTGGCTGGCGCGGCGCCATCCCGATATTCGCCCGGAGAAATTCGGGCACGACCTGCTGTTGGCTGATCCTTTCACGCACCGGCTCGTGAGCGATGATCGTCTGGTCGATATCGTCGAGCAATTCCTCGGTCCGAACATCGCCATGTGGGCCGCTCACTATATCGCCAAGCCGCCGCGCTACGGTCAGAAAGTCCTTTGGCATCAAGACGGCAGCTACTGGCCCCTCGAGCCGATGGACGTGACGACGATCTGGCTGGCCGCCACCGCGTCCACGCGCGCGAACGGCTGCCTGCGCCTGCTGCCCGGCACGCAGCGCAATCGCCTGCTTTCGCGCCGCGAGATGATTGATGTCAAAGACGGCAAGAATGTGCTGGAATCCGGCATCCACCCCTCACAGATTGACGATTCGCAGGTGGTCGATCTGGAATTGGCGCCCGGCGATGTCTCCGTTCATAATCCGCGGATCATCCACGGGTCCGAAGCCAACGAATCCGAGACCTGGCGCATTGGGTTGACGCTGCGATACATCCCGACGTCCACCCGCGTCTTGCGCGAGAATCATCCCTCCATACTCGTGCGCGGCCAGCCTGACGCGGACAACGACAACGAATACGTCCCGCGCCCCGTCTTTGACGCCGAAATCCACATGCCTTTCCGCGGGGCGGAAAACTGGACGGCTGGTTGAGGGATCGGGTTGCATGTCCATCCGCCATGACGATCAGCTGCGCCAATGACCTAGGCTAACTCGGTGTTCTCGTTCTTCTCGGTGTCCTCGGTGGTAAGAGAATCCGAAGGGGTTTCGCCATGCCAAGACCCAACATCCTATACATCCACTCGCATGACACGGGCCGCTACTTGCAGCCCTACGGCCACGCTGTCCCCACACCCAACTTGCAGCAGCTCGCCGAGCGGGGCGTCCTTTTCCGCCGCGCCTACTGCGCCGCGCCCACTTGCTCGCCCAGCCGCGCCGCGCTGCTCACCGGCCAATCGCCGCACAGCGCCGGCATGTTGGGCTTGGCCAATCGTCACTTCGTCCTGCGCGATTTCAGCCAGCACATTATCCACACGCTGAAATCGGCCGGCTACACCTCTGCTTTAGCCGGCATCCAACACCTTTCCGGGACGCGCTATCACGGCGGCGCCGCCGATGTCGGATATGACCAGGTGCTGACCGAATCGCGCCCAGACGCCCACACAGCCGCCGCCGACTTCATCCGCGCGCATCCAGCCGAGCCCTTCTGGCTGACCGTCGGCTTCTTCGAGACGCATCGCGAATTCCCAACCGAGCATGAGGTGGATCCCGCTTATGTCAATCCGCCCGCTGGACTGCCCGATACGCCGCGCGTGCGCCAGGACATGGCCAATTACATCGCTATGGCGCAGACCCTTGATGACAAGATCGGCTATGTTCTGAACGCCCTGGATGACAGTGGACTGCGCGATAACACGCTGGTCATCTACACCACCGACCACGGGCTGGCCTTCCCCGGCATGAAATGCAATTTGACCGACGCCGGCATTGGCGTGGCGCTCATTATGCAGGGCGCCGATTCATTCAGCGGCGGAGGCGTCGTTGACGCGTTGGTCAGTCATATCGACATCTTCCCGACGCTCTGCGATCTACTGTCGATTGATCAGCCCGCCTGGCTGCAGGGGCATTCCATCCTGCCGCTGCTGCGCGGCGAGGCGGCCTCCATCCGCGATGAAGTCTTCGCCGAGGTCAGTTATCATGCCGCTTACGAGCCCAAACGCGCCGTCCGCACGGAGCGCTACAAGTACATCCGCCGCTACGACAGGCGCTCGACGCCGGTGCTCTCAAATATCGACGACGGCTTGGCCAAGTCCGAGCTGATGGAAGCCGGTTATGCCGAAATGCCAGTCGCGCCCGAACAGCTTTACGACACCATCTTCGACCCGGGCGAGCGCAACAATCTCATCGACAGCGCCGCGCATGCGGCTGTGCTTGACGAACTGCGCGCTCGCCTCGACCGCTGGATGCGCGACACCGATGACCCGCTCCTCGCCGGGCAAGTGCCCGCGCCGCCCGGCGTCGAACTCAATGACCCCGACGGCTTGTCCTCTCGCGGTCCCATGACGACAATGTAGGGGCGACCCTTGGGGCGCCCTCTCCGCAACCGGTATCTGTTCATGCGGGCGAGCCACCGGCTCGTCCCTACAGTTTCCATTGAAAATTCGCATGACTAACTTGGAACTGCTTCTGTGCGCTCGGTGGTTATACCGTTTGTAGTAACATAAACTTATTGACGACCGCGTATAGGAGGCGAATGACTTGACGAACCTTCTCCAAGAGCAAGTCGACTATTACCGCGCCCGCGCGCCCGAATACGACGACTGGTTTTATCGCCGCGGCCGCTATGACCTGGGCGCCGCTCACACGCGCCAATGGCAGTCGGAAGCGCAGCAGATCCGCGAGCAACTTCACTGCGCCTCGGGCTTTGATCATATCCTCGAGTTGGCGCCGGGCACCGGCATCTGGACGGCCGAACTTGCAATAATCGGCGCGCGCGTCACCGCTCTGGACGCCTCGCCCGAGATGATCAGCATCAACCGCGCCAAATTGGGTTCCGACAGAGTCGATTATCGCCTGACCGATCTCTTTCAATATCAGCCGGAGCGCCAGTACGATATGGTTTTCTTCGGCTTCTGGCTGTCGCATGTGCCGGCCGACAGATTGGCGCGCTTCCTCAAACGGGTTCATGGCGCGCTCAAGCCGGGCGGCCGTCTGTTTTTCGTCGACTCGCGCGAGCTTGACCTCTCGAAGAATCGTACCGGGACCGAGAACCTGGGCACCGAGCGGCAGCGGCGCGTGCTCAGCGACGGCCGCCATTTCGACATCGTAAAGATCTATTACGATCCCGCCGCCTTGACCGCAACGCTGCGCAAACATGGATTTGACATCGAAGTTGAAACGACCGACAACTTTTTTATCTATGCCGATGGCGTCAAGCTGCCCTGAGTCAGAGCAGGCTGCGCGGGCGGGCGAGAGCGAGGTAAGGCTCGCCCCTACGAGGCGCAGGTTGCTGTGGCGCTATTGTAGCGCAGCCTGATACAAGCCGATCACGCGATCGGCCACCGACGCCCAGGTCTGCCTTTGCGCGCGCCGCCTTCCTGCCGCGCCCATCGCCGCCGCCTCTTGCGGATTCTCCAGCAGCCGCAGCAGCGCCCGCGGCAGCGCTTCCTCAATCTCTTCCTGAGACACGATCAGTCCCGTCACGCCATGCTCGATCGCGTCAGCCACGCCGCAGCCATCCGTGCCAACCACCGCCGTACCCGCCGCGCCCGCCTCGATCAGCGCCAAGCCGAAGCCCTCGAACCACGAGCCGTCGTTCATCGCTGGCAGGGCGTAGACATCGGCCGCCGCCAGCCAGGCGCGCAGCATTTCGTCTTCCACGAATCCCATGATCCGCACGTTGTCGCGCAACCCCAACTCATCAATCCGCCGCTCGACTGCGGATGTGTAGGCGCTGCCCGGCTGCGGATGCCCCATGATCAAGCACTGCGCCTGCGGCAGGCGCTCGCGGACCGCCGCCATCGCTTCGACCAGTTGCAGCGTGCCCTTCCGCGCCTTGATGCCGCCGGATGTGAGGACGGTTGGTCCGTGTTTTTCCACGCGCAAAGCCGGCGGATCAAGGAATCGCGTCACATCCACGCCATTGTTGATGACCTGAACCTTCGCCTGCGGCATCAACGCTTGCGCCACAGCCGCCGTGTAGCGGCTGACGCAGATCAAGCGCGCGCTTTCAAATGCCCGCCGGTACAAGTAGCCAATGGGAAAGCGGCGCATCCGCGGCAGATTGACATAACTGCCGTGCGCCGTAACGATTAGCGGTCGCCCGCCGGCGGCCGCCGCCGCCAATATCGCATAGGGTTCAGCTGTGCAATGAACGAGGTCGCAGCCGCGCAGCAGATGCCGAACGCGCGCCAGTTGCCGCATGGACTTGAGGAATGTATGCCGCTCCGGCGGCGTCACCGTGGGCAGAATTGGATGAATTGCAAAGTCGACCGACGGGCTGTTTCTGGCGCATACGACCGTCGCCTCAATGCCGCGCGCCTGCAGCTCGCGCAGCAGATTCAGACTATAGGTCGCCCAGCCGTTGCTTGTGCTCAGGTCGGATGTTATCAGCCCAATGCGCATGGTATTGGGGAAGTGGGTAAGCGCTTTCGCGCTCGCTAGGCGTCGCCGGCCTCGCCGATCCCAGCCTCAGTTGCTTCCGCGCGCTGCGCCAGCCGCGCTCGCCAGGCAAGAACAGCAGCCGAATCCTCAGCCGACACCTCGTCGTGGAATTCCTCCATCGTGCCGACGCGCATGACAGCGAGCAGCAGCGCGAAATTCAAGAGGATGATCACCGCCATCACTGCAATCGCCATCGCTGCCCTCCGCTTATTTGGCTAGTTGCTCCGGCTCCTATTATGAATGAATATCGTCTGCTGGTCTAGCCTCGAACTTGCCGCGCCCGTCGAAACACCAACTATGTACTGGCGACCCTTGCCCCGCCCACGAAGACGCGAAAACTGTAGGGGCGACCCTTGGGGCGCCCGCCGAAACGCCATCTATGTTGGAGGCGACCCTGCGAGTCGCCCATTCCCGCCCATTGCGTCTCCTTCCGTCTGCAAATATCATAGCGACAAGCACAATCCGACTGAAAGGCATCGCCGTGCTCAAGCCACTCGACCTAAGCGCCGACGCTCCCTGGAAACAGCGCTTCCGCGCCCCCTCCATCGAGTGCTACCGCGCCGCCCAAGACCCCTCCCGCGCCCTCGTCCGCAGCGACAAGGACGGCCTCTGGCAGCTCTACGCCTGGCAGGCCGACACGAGCGCTTTGACGCAGTTGACGCATGATCCGGCCGGCGTCTCCGACGGCGTCATCTCGGCCGATGGCGAATGGATCTATTATCTGCGCGACAACGGCGGAAACGAAATCGGACACTATGCGCGCGTTCCTTTCGCCGGCGGTGAAGCGGAAGACTTGACGCCCGATCTGCCCGAATACGCTTCGCATTTCCTGACTGAATGCGCCTCGGGCCGCGCGCTCGGCTTCAGCGCAGTCGACGACGACGGCTTTCACATTTACATCTTCGAAAAGCCGCGCATGAACGCGCCCGTCTTCACGACGACAAAAACGGCGCTGTCTTTTGGCCCACTGCTCTCGCCGGACGCCGAAATCGCCATCATCGCCTCGACCGAGAAGACCGGCGTCGCCGAGTACGCCCTCGAAGCCTATGATGTCAATAGCGGGGAGCTAATCGCCGAACTCTGGGACGGGGCGGGCAGCGGCATCGTCCCCGGCGAGTTCAGCCGCGCGCCCGGCGACATGCGCTTTGCCGGCTCCTCCAACGCGAGCGGCTACCATCGGCCACTTATCTGGAATCCGCTGTCGGGCGAGCGCCACGATATCCGGTCCGAGCGATTCCGCGGCGATGTCAAGGTTTGGCACTGGTCGCCCGATGGCGCGCGCCTGCTCCTGCATCAGGTCGATCAAGCCATGCACGCGCTATACGTGTACGACATCGGCGCCGACCGCGTCCGCCCGCTCAATCTGCCGCCCGGCGTACCCAGCCGCGGCAGCGGTTTCACCGAAGACGGCGCCATCGAAATCCACTTCAGCGACTCGCAGGCGCCGACCCGCCCGCTGGCGCTTGATGGCGAAAACGGCGCGCTGCTATACAGCGTAATCGACTTGGGCATTCGCGTTCCAAAAAGCCGACAATGGCGCTCGGTTCGCTATGCCTCGACCGATGGCGCGCCGATTCAAGCCTGGCTGGCGACGCCGCCCGGCGCCGGTCCATATCCCACGATTGTACATACGCACGGCGGGCCAACAGCCGTCATGACGAACCGCTGGGCGCCCGAAGCGCAAGCCTGGCTCGATCACGGCTTCGCCTTCTTCAGCCTCAACTACCGCGGCTCGACCACCTTCGGCTACGACTTTCAGCACGCCATCGACGGCAACCTGGGCGCCCTGGAAGTGGAAGACATTGCCGCCGGCGTCGCCTGGCTCATCGCCGAGGGCATCGCCCAGCCCGACGCCATTCTCAAGACCGGCGGCTCCTACGGCGGTTATCTCACGCTGCAGGCGCTGGGGGTAAAGCCCGAGCTCTGGGCGGGCGGCATGGCAGTCGTCGCCATCGCCGACTGGACGCTGATGTACGAAGATCAAGCCGGCACCCTGCGCGGCTACCAGCGCAGCATGTTTGGCGGCACGCCGGACGAGAAACCGGAAGCCCACCGCAAAGCCTCGCCCATCACCTACGCCGAGCAAATCGCCGCGCCGCTGCTCGTGCTGCAAGGCGAAAACGATACCCGTTGCCCCGCCCGCCAAATGCGCGTCTACGAGCGCCGGCTCAATGAGCTCGGCAAGTCCATCGAGGTCCACTGGTTCGACGCCGGCCACGGCTCCCTCGACACGGAAGAGCGGATTCGGCAGCAAGAGCTCATGCTGCGCTTTGCCTTCCGCCAAATCAGCAATTCTGTAGGGGCGTTTCCGCGAAACACCCGCCGGAGTACCTAGAAATGAATCCATCCCCCGCTCAGCCCTTCGACCCCATCCACGGCGTCATGACCGTCCCCCTCCAAGCCATCGGCGACGAGCGGGGCCGCTTCATGGAGACCTTCCGCAAGGAGTGGTTCCCGCTGGTCAACTGGGAGCGCCTGCAAAGCAACCGCAGCGACAGCGCCGCCGGCGTCTTGCGCGGCCTCCATTATCACTTCAAACAAGTCGATTATTGGCTCGCCATCCGTGGCCGCATCCGCGTCGGTCTGGTCGACTTGCGCCGCTCCTCACCCACCTACTTGCAATCCGCCAGCCTCGACATGGGCGCGGACAATCCGCTCGGTCTCTTCATCCCCGAAGGCGTCGCCCACGGTTTCGCCGCCTTGAGCGACTGCTCGCTACTGTATATCGTCAATAACTATTATGACGGCGGCGCTGACGAATTCGGCATCGCCTGGAACGACCCTCAAGCCGCTATCGACTGGGGCCTCAGCGCGCCATCGCTCTCCCAGCGCGACCAGAACAACCCCCTCATCGCCGACATCCCGCCCGAAGCGCAGCCGTAGCAATCATTCCGCCAATTGTTGTAGGGCGCCCTCGGGTCGCATCTGTGCATTCTGTTAGTTTGTGGGCGAGCCACCGGCTCGCCCCTACACGCAGTGTTATTTTGCGGACGCGCATTGGATTGCCGGCTCCGCATTTCTCTGTGCTCTCTGCGTCCTCTATGTTGCAAAAAGTCTTTCCCCCTTGGTGACGAGGGATTTAGGGTGCGGGGTCACACCCGCATCCGCCCATGCCGCGCAATCGTCAGCTCGCGCATCCGCTCGAATACATCCACACCGATCTGTTCGTACACGTGCAGCAGGTCAACCAAGACCCAATTCTCGCGAATCAGCCCATTCTCGCAGCGCCAGAAATCAAGGCTGCGCATCGTGATCTCCTGGTTGGAAGGCGCGATGCCCAGCCAGCCATCGCCGCTGATGGTCATCCGCATGCCGGGCCAAGCGGTGAAACCGACATAGTCGCCATCGCCGAAGAAAATGCCTTTGCCCATGAATACGCCGCGATCGGGCATCGCCTTCAGAAAGGGAATCTGATGCCAGTTGCGAAAGCCGGATACCCGCCGCATGGAGCCGAGACCCCCGGGTCCGTACCACATCATCTGCGCATGCCAGTAACGATCCAACTCCATCGCTTCCACGCTGATGCGGTTGCGCTTCAAAGCCCTGAGCATCGCCGTCACCAAATCGAGGCTGGCACGCGAACGCGCCTCGTCGTACGGGCTAGTGATAATGCCGTCCGCCGTCGCCGGTCCGGGCACGACCCATTCCGGCGCCAAGCTGGGCGACAGCGGCCAGGCGCCCGCCGCCATCATCACCTGCGGGATATCCCATAGCGCCTGCATCTCCACGACCGAGCCATCTTCCAGCCGAAAGAACTCGTGGTAGCGCATCGCCAGCAAATGCCGCGTCGGCGGGATATCCAGCCAGGCGCGCTCGAAGACGCCCATATAATGCCCGCAGCAGCCGACCCAATTGCCGCCCTGTGACGCGCCGGCCATGACGATGAAATCGCGGCGCTCCAAATCCGGGACAGCCGCCAGCAGCGGCGCGTAACCCTCCTCGTACAAGCCATCGACCCCGTCAAGCGTCTCCAGCGGATTGGCCAGCTGCACCAGGCAGTCGGGCGCGAAGATCCCGCGCAGTTGCCCGCGCAGTTTGTCCGCCTCAATATCGTATAGCGCCCGCCGAAAAACGCCGATCCGCTCTTTGTTTCGATTGTGAATGGATTGCGTCATTGTTGATACTGCCTTCGTGTTTTCTCTGTGCTCTCAGTAGTTCCAATTAAGTAATGCAAATTTCACTAAAGCAACGATTTGTAGGGGCGACAGGCGGGCTGTG
>JAPOYT010000121.1 GCA_026706445.1 Chloroflexota bacterium | reverse complement strand
TTTGGCTTGTACTGCCCGGGCAGCGCGGTGTTGAAGTCTCCCGTTTGGATGCGGCCGCGCAGATTGAAACCGAGTCCCTCGGCTTGGGCGATACACTGAGCGGCGAAGACATCCTGCCCGGCTTCGAATTGGCGATCAGTGACATATTCGCTGTCTTGCGCGATTGAGTTGCGATCCACAAGGGGCGAGAAGGAGCGCTTGCCATGCCCGTTGACATTGTTCTCGAAGACGGCACACGCACGACAATAAACGTCCGCCATCACCAATGGCACGTCGACGAACCAGCCGAGGCCGGCGGCGGCGATACCGCTCCGACGCCGGGCGAGATGATGCTGGGCGCGCTCGGCTCTTGCATGGCGATCACCTGCCGCCTCTATGCCGAACGCAAAGGCTGGGACCTGCAGCGCGTCGAAGTCAAGCTTGATTATGAGCGCTTCAAGGGCGGCGACTATCCAGCCCACGAGGGCAGCGACGCCTTCGTCCACGAGCTGCGCGAGGCGCTCGTTTTCCATGGCGATCTCGACCAAAAGCAACTGCGGAGGCTGCGCGATATCGCTGGCAAATGCCCGATCCACCGCCTGCTGGAGTATCCCACCTATTTTGTCGAACTGGCGCTGGCGGCGGAATAAGCTGCCTCAGCGCCGATGCGCGCGGATCCAGCCGCCGCGTATGAACTCCGAGTGCTCCACCGTTACAAAAACATCTTCCTTGATGTCATGGATGATTTTCAGCACCTGATGCAGATCGCGCCGATGAACAATGATGCGCAGCTCCTCCACCTCGCCATGCGCGCCCTCGCCCATGATCTCGGTGACGCCGTGCCCGCGCGCGCGTAAAGCCAGCGCCATCTTGTGCGAGATTTCGCGCGTTGCGATGACCGTCACGCTCTCGTACGATTTGACAAAACGGTTTTCTACTTGCATGCCGACTATGCCGCCGACCGCGAAGCCAAAGACATAAGCAGCCAAATTCGGGATATTGTTCAGGTCGGTGATGACATGCCCGGCGGTGTATGCGAAAAGCAGCGATTCCAAGGAGGCAAAAGCGAAGCCCCAAACGCGCTGCTCGCGCGATACCAAAATCAGACGCAGGGTGCCGATCACATTATTGGTGACTCGCAGCGCAAATATGAGAATCGGCAGGAAATCAGGCTCCAGATACAGCATGGCATCCTCGATCGATTTTGAAAGCACGTTTCTCATTTTAGCGACAATCCCAAGCGCATACGTCGCTTACCCTACTCAAAACCGCCTCGCTATGGTCAACTGAAATCGCGCGGCAGCTTTACCAGGCGAAGTCAATCCATGCCCCACAGCCCCAAAGCATTGCTAGACAACTACGAAATACTGCCTAAGAAAAGCCTGGGGCAGAATTTCATGCACGACCCCAACGCGCTGGACAAGATCGTGGCGTCTGCCGAGCTCTCGCCTGATGATACAGTCGTGGAGGTTGGCGCTGGCACTGGCGCATTGACCGACATTCTGGCTGACGCTGCCCGGCAAGTCTTCAGCATCGAGGTCGACGAGCGCTTGCGACCCATGCTGGAAGAGCGCTTTGAAGATTATGTCAACGTCTACCTAGTTTTCGATGACATCCTGAAGACAAATGTCAGCGCCCTGGTTGGCGCCACAGATTACATCGTGGTGGCGAACGCGCCTTACTACATCAGTTCGGCGATTCTCTGGCGGCTACTGGAATCGGCGAAGCCGCCAAGGCGCATCGTAATGACCATGCAATACGAAGTGGCGGAACGCATTATTGGCGCGCCCGGCGCGATGAACCTGCTCTCGATCGCCATTCAGTATTACGGTAGGCCGCGCATCGTTGGCAGGTTCGGTCCGGCCGTATTCTGGCCCCGCCCAAATATCGACAGCGCCATCGTTCGCATCGATACACATGAGGCGCCGCCGGTCAATGTGCCTTCGCGCGAGCTATTCTTCCGCATGGTCAAAGCTGGCTTCAGCATGAAGCGCAAGCAGCTGAAAAACTCACTTTCCGGCGGATTGCAGATTAGATCCTCGGTCATCCGGGACTTGCTCCGCGCCGCCGAGATTGACCCGCAGCGCCGCGCCGAGACCCTGTCCTTGGCGGAGTGGGCGCGCTTGACGCGAATGGTAGCCGAAGCGGAAGTCGCGCTCTGATGAGAGATTTACGCCGCCGTAGCAATTCGGCAAGAATCTTTGTCTATCCTGTAGGCCTTCGTCGAAAGTAGAAGGAATCAAATCATGAGTAAAGAAGTCGCAACATTGGGCGGTGGCTGCTTCTGGTGTGTGGAAGCCGTATTTAATCAACTCAAGG
>JAPOYT010000061.1 GCA_026706445.1 Chloroflexota bacterium | reverse complement strand
ACTCAAACTCGTGTACCTTCGGGTGTGTGGGTTCGACTCCCACCTCCGGCACCTTTCCCTGGCAGGTATTCGGCCACAGACGCGTCATCAGCGCAGGCGCCACTTTGACTCGGATACTCCTGCCTTCGTATTTTCGTAGCGCGCCAGCGTAAATAACCAATCCGATAAACGATTGACGTACGGCATGGCATGCTCGCTGATTTCTTCGCTATTGCCAAGCGCTGTGATAAGGCGTTCGGCGCGGCGGCAGACGGCGCGCGCAACCTGAAGATGAGCAGCCGCTTGCGCCCCGCCCGGCAGAATGAAATTGTGGAGCGGCGCAAGTTCGTCGCTCATGCGGTCGATGGTGTTTTCGAGCCAGGCGATGTCTTGCTCCGTCATTCGCGCGACCCTGTCCGTCTTGGCATCGAGAGGCGTAGCCAGATCGGACCCGAGATGGAACAATTGGTTTTGCGCTTTTTCCAGCCAAAGATCGCCCTGCTGGCTTGGTCCCGCCGCGCGCGCCAGGCCGAGGTGCGAATTGACTTCGTCTATCGTACCGTAAGCCTCGACGCGCAAATGATGCTTGGGTACGCGCCCGCCGCCAAAAAGGGAAGTTTCACCTGAGTCGCCTGTCTTGGTGTAAATCTTCATTGCAATCCTTTGTATCGATTCAAAGTAACCTGAATGCCGGCGAACGCGGCTTCGCACAATTTACGTTCAGCCGCTGCCTACAGCGGATCGGCGTCTTCCCCAGCGCTCATGCAGCTCTGCCAGCGCAATGCCAGCGAAGACCAGCCAGACGATCTCAATGGGAAAGAGGTAACGAGGCAGCGCAAGCAGGAAGAAATGTATCGCAATTGTATACAGTGCGAAGCCCGCTAGCGGCGTCGCGGTAACCCAGCGCTTGCGCGTCCACAGCATGCCCAAGAGGCCGAAACCGATACCGACATAGTGGAAGATCCAAGTCGCCAGCTTAATTGCGAAGCCTTCTATCCGCAGCACCTGTTCCAGGGTTTCAAGCGAGCGATCGTCCGAGATCCACTTGCGGCCCGCTTCCATTATGCTGGTATCACCGAAGGGATTCGTGCCATGCGGCTGAAGAATCGCATAAGAGAGTTCGTTGAATCGGAGGGCGAGATAACCCGCCGGATCCGCGCTGACGATTGCGTCTATCTTGCTGATATAATTTTCGGTCGAATGCGCCGATATGCAGTCAACTTCACAACTGACCGACCCTCTGCCATCTAGCCCGTCCAGCAGCAATGCGTCGTTGTGCGCTGGCGAGCCATCGTTGCTTTCCGCGCCGCGCCATAGCGCCGCCATCATCTGATCGCTTACGATTACCATTCGGTTCCAGTTCAAGAGATTGTGAATAGTCCAGGTTGATACCATGGCTGCGTAAACCACGAGCAGCAACAGGCTGTGCATTCGCCAATTTCGAAGGACTTGATGGCGGCCCAGCCACAAAAGATGCAGTGCGAGGACGATTGGGAAGAGGGCGAATACGCCGCGAGTCAAGGTCGCCAAGCCAAACATTGCCGCCGAGAGAGCCAGCGCTCCAACCGGTTTGAGCCAAGGCAACCGCGGCCCGTTGGCTTGTGCGGCTACGAACTCCAGGTAGAGCCACAGACCGGCCGCCAGGAAGAATATGTAAAGTGTCTCGGTCGCGATATTCGCCGGCTCGGCGATCAGCGCCGGATGAAAAGCCATCAGCGCGGCGGCAACAATCCCAGCGGAGGCGCTGCGGGCGATCGTCGCCGCCATCCGATATGCGAGATATGCAGTCGCAATTGAAGCCAGGCATTGGACCAGGCGAATTGCAATGATCGTTTCGTGATCGGGCAGAAACACCTGAAACATGCCGACAAAAACGATATACAGCGGGGCGGGTTTAAGATTGGAGTTGTAAAAGGGGAAACCGCGGATCCGGCCGTGCTCTTTTCCGCTGAAGAAGCCAGCGCCATTGGCCAGATATCCGGCGCTGTCACCGCCTTCCGCGCCAGTGAATTGAAGCAAAGTTGGCTGTTCCAAAGCGTAAGCGACCCGCAGGATCATGCCGATCAACAATATCAGCGTCAGCAGCCATGTATGCCGCGTTTCAGCGCTCAATTGCGTCATCCGCATCCCAAATGACAGCACTTGATAGACGAAAGATTCGCATCTAGTTGCCGCCCGCCTCCTTGCAATTTTCTGTCTGTAGACACACGCGCTGCTTGGCAGGGGCTCACGTAAAATACCTTGCGTCCTGCAGCGTATAGCTCCCCCTCCCTCTTTATGGGATGCTCGCCATAGAGATGGCGAGAGGGGGCCGGGGGGTGGGG
>JAPOYT010000157.1:59201-105733 GCA_026706445.1 Chloroflexota bacterium | reverse complement strand
GGCTCGCCCCTACAGCTTCCGCATGCTAGCAACTAAAGGGATTCCGCGACTGATTTGAAATTCAACCGAAATGGATACACTACCGATTGTCGGGGCGCTCGCCGATTCAGGCGGCTTTAGCTCTTGGTACGCCTTTTCGCGCCGGCTCGATCTTGTCTTGCGGCAGCAAGCGCCAGACGATTAGCGCAATAAGAGCGAAGACGACCGCTGACGCGAGGAAGGTACCGCGCATGCCGAGCATCAGCGCAACGGTCGCGCCAAACAGCGGGGCGGCCGCGCGCGAGCCGGACATCACCGAATTCTCGAGACCGTAAATGGCGCCAGCGCGCTCCGTTCCGGCGTAGCGGGAGAGCAAGGCGCTAGGCGCGGCGACCAGCCCACCGGCGGCGAAACCGGCCAATGCCTGCAGAATAAGCAACTGCCAGACATCGGCGACGAGCGCTTGCGGCACATAGAAGATGGCAGCCGCCGTCGAACAATAAAAAAGCACTTTCCGATGGCTGATGCGGTCGCCCAGGTTGCCCAGATAGACGGCGCCAATCGTGGATGCAGCCGCTGAAACCGCCATGAATAGACCAGCGTAGGTATTGCTGGTGGCGCTTTCCCGCGCGATGAGCGACACGACAAAAAGCGGCGCGATCGGCACGATGATCGTACGGGCGAGGCCGGACAGAAAGCGAATGATCAGCGCCAAGCCGACGCCGGATGTGCCGAGGATGTCCTTCCAGCCGCGCGCGAGCGACATGGCGTCAAACTTTACCGATTCTTTCGAATCGCTGAAATTCTCGCTGACGCCGAAGAGCACCACCAGCCCGCCAGCCGCAAGCAGAACGCCGGTCAGCAGATAGGGAATATTGTAGCCAAAATGATCGGCGATAATGCCGCCCATCAGTGGACCAATCGCGACGCCAGCCCAAAGCCCCAATTGCAGGGCGCCCATGGCGAAACCGACGCGGTGACGTGGCGTGGCTGCCGCCACCAGCGCGTTATTGGCGGAGACGGTGCCAGTGACCAAGCCTTGCATGGCGCGGATCACGATCAATTGCTCGGCGGTTTGGGCGAAAGCCATCATCGCCATGGTGATTGCGCCGCCAAACATGGCGCGCATGATCATCTTCTTGCGGCCGAATCGATCGGCAGCCACGCCCCAAAACGGCGCCGTCACCATCATGGTGAGACCTTGCACGGAAATCACCAAGCCCGCCGCCAATTCGGTGCTCAATCCGGTTGATGTGCCCAAGGTATCGATATGCAGCGGCAGGAAGGGAAACATCATCGAATAGCCGACCGCCGAAAGCACCTGGGCGAAGAAGATGACGCTTAGGGTGAATTTCCAGCCATGCGGGAAAGCGAATGCGCGCGTGAGCGAGTGGTAATTTGCCGAGAGGACTCTAGCCATTTGTATTGAGCCTGTTAGGTCGGTAAGTAGGCGCGAGGCTGCGCGGGATCAGCTTCCCGCTGCTGCGCCGACGGAAAATCGGAATATCTTGCGCTTCGATTTGGGCAAAAGCTGCGCGCCGATCAGCAGGATCGTCAGATAATAGATGGCGACAGCGGCAAAGACGGCGCGCAAGCCGAACATAGCGGCGATGACGGAAGCGGTCATGGGCGCCATGCCATTGGAAAATGATGTCACCGATGCGTCCAAACCGTACACTGAGCCTTCGTCGCCCAGATCGGTATACTTCGCCAGCATGGCTGCTGGCGCCGACAAGACGCCGCCGGCCGCGATACCGGCAAGCGCTTGCAATACCAACAGCTGGTAGACATTGCTCACCAGCGCCTGCGGAATGTAGAAGGTCATCGCCATCAGGGAAGCCAAGATTAGCACATTGCGAAAGCCCCACTTGTCGCCGAGCCAGCCGAAAACAAAAGAGCCGGCGGTGAGCGCGACGGCAGATACGGTCAGCACCAAGCCAGCGTAACTGCTGGCGCCGGCCGCCATGGCGCCGGGGATTAAAGCCATGACAAAGAGAGGCGCGATGGGCATGACCGATCGCTGGGCGAAGCCATTGAGAAAACGAAGCGAATAAACCGTCTTGACGCCGCGCGTACGCAGGATGCCGCGCCAGGCGCGCGTCATCTCCAAGGGACTGAGGTTGAGTCTGCTATCGGTCGCGGGCTTGTAAGTCTCGCGCACACCGAGGGTCACCAGCAAGCCAGCCAATACCAGCATTGCCGAAGTGAAGAGAAAAGGTACCTGAAAGCCAAAGCGCTCGGCAAGGACGCCGCCAACCAAGGGACCAATTGCCGCGCCACCGAATAAACCCACTTGCAATGTGCCGAGCGCGAAGCCAATCCTTTCGCGCGGCGTTTCGCCAGCGACCAGCGCCATGCTCGACGAGATGATCCCGCTGGTCAGTCCTTGCAGGGCGCGCAATGCGATGAGCGCGAGCGCCGTTTCAGCGAAGCCCATCAGCAAGAGGACGATTGATGCGCCAAAGAGCGCGCGCATAACCATCTTCTTGCGCCCATACTGATCGGCCAGCCGTCCCCAAAACGGCATGGCAATGGATGCGACGAGGGGCGGCATGCCAATCACCAAGCCCGCCAGCAATTCCGGGCTGATGAATTGCGCGTCTCGTAGCGTCTGAATGTATAAGGGCAAAAAGGGATAAACGAGGGAAATGCCGCCGGTGCCAAGCGCCTGCGCCAGCGACACGATGATTAGCGTAATCAGCCAGCGATTGGGAGGCTGTGATTCCTCAGCGTCTTGCACGAAAGCCCGCAGTCTGCAACTTTTTTTGCAAATTCGACCAGCATACAACAGTTCGACCCTATTGCAAGCGCGAATTCGCAACAATTTGGCGGCGCTGATTCAATCTGTAATTCCGCTAGAATCTATACTATTCTCAAGCGGTTATGCTTTGAGCGAAGTGGGCGAGAGCGGGCGGCCATCCGCTTTCGTTTGGCGACTGGCGGCAACTGTGTCGAGGGCGGCGGCCGGCAGCAAATATCGGCGATATTCAGGCATTCAGGAATTAGCGAACGAGTTATGTGGCAGCCAAGCAAACTTGAACTTGAGCGGCTGGAAAAAGCCGAGCGCCTTCAAGATCAAGGCCTAGAGCTTTATCCCGCGCGTATCACCCGGAGCCATCGCATCGCCGATGCGATTGCCCTATTCTTACGCGCGGAAGCGGAGGCGCAAGTCGATGACGATGGGGAACATAATGCGGAAGTCATCGAAGTAACGGTGGCCGGGCGCATTCGGCGTCTGAATCCCAAGGGCAAGGTTTCCTTCGCGCATATTGAAGACGAGAGCGGCCGCGTACAGCTCTTTCTCCGCGTCAACGCAATAGGCGACGAAGACTACGAATTGATTCGGCACAAGCTGATTGATGTCGATGACTTTGTAGAGGCGAGCGGCCCGATGATGCGGACGCGAACTGGCGAGGTCAGCGTCAACGCAGCCGAAATCCGCCTGATCAGCAAAGCCTTGACGCCGCTGCCCGTGGTGAAGCAGCAACGGCAGGCCGACGGAACGATCATCGAATACGGCGAATTCAAAGACACGGAGAGCCGCTACCGCCAGCGCTACGCTGATTTGGCGGTGAACAAGCGTGTCCGCGATATATTTGTCAAGCGCGCCCGCACGATTAAAGCGCTGCGCGACTTTCTCGATGGCGAAGGCATGCTGGAGGTGGAAACGCCGGTATTGCAGCCGCTATATGGCGGGGCGGCCGCCCGTCCCTTCACCACGCATCACAATCAGCTTCACGAGGATCTGTATCTGCGGATCAGCTTCGAGCTGTATTTGAAACGGCTGCTGGTCGGCGGCTATGACGCGGTTTATGAAATCGGGCGCGACTTCCGCAACGAAGGCGTCAGCTACAAGCACAATACTGAATTCACCATGCTGGAATTCTATAAAGCCTACATTGACTACAACGGCGTCATGGACATCACCGAGCGGATGTTCGCCTACACCGCCGAGCAAGTAACCGGCTCGTCGGAAATCGTGTATCAGGGCGCGCTAATCGACCTGGCGCCGCCCTGGAAGCGCGTCAGCATCCGCGAGGCGGCGCAAGAATTGCTCGGCTTCGATTATATGGACTACCCCACTGGCGAGGCGCTCTACACTTACCTGCACTCGCGCGGGCTGGCCGAAGGGCTTGATCGGGACGACACCTGGGGGCGCATGATCGTCGAGCATATCCTCGGCAATCATATCGAGCATCGCTTGATTCAGCCGACGATCATCAAGGATTACCCGCGGGATATGTCGCCCTTCGCCAAACGGATACATGGCGATGATGCGCCAGCCGACGAAAAGGAAAGGCGCTACATCGAGAGCCACACCGAGCGCTTCGAATTCTTCATCGCCGGCATGGAGATGGGCAACGCCTTCACCGAGCTAAACGATCCGCGCGACCAGCAAGAGCGTTTCGTGGAGATGAAGCGGCTCTACGCCGAGGAAGCGGATGAAACGACGCCGCTGGACGAAGACTACCTGAGAGCCATGCGTTATGGCATGCCGCCAAACGGCGGATTCGGCAGCGGAGTCGACCGTATGGTGATGCTGCTCACCGACCAGACCAGCATTCGCGATGTGCTGCTTTACCCGCACTTGCGCTCGCAGCAGTTGACCGAAGCGGACTTGCGCGGTCAATTCATGCTCGACGCGGCCGTTCGTGGTTTCGAGTATCGGCTGGATTACAAGCTGGATGGGTCAAAGCGTCAGATCGCGCTGCTGCTGCCCGCGCCCAATGTCGGCGTCGAGTTTCGCTTGGCGAACGCGCTGGCGGGTTCGCTGGCGCAGTTGCAGAATCTGCGCGCGGCTTTTGACGGCGATTTGCACGTGCTGACGGAAGAAGCGCTTTACGCTATCGGCGACGACTTGATAGCTGTCGCGGCTGCCGATTTCTGGAGATCGCTGCGTTAATTTGGCGCATTTCGCCCAAGCGCACACGTAAAGACGATGCGGATCGAAAAGATTATGTTCCTCGACTTCCTCACACCGGATCTATTTGATGCGATCATTGTCATCAACATCGTCCTTGGTCTGGCGATTGCCGGGCGCCGTTTCCGCAGAGACATTAGCAGCTCCCTACCTGACGACGCGCCGCAATCGGCGCAGGACGCCTTCAATGCTGGACAATCTTTGCGCTCTCCTTTCATTGACTCGTAGTTTCATTCGTTGAGATACGAGGCGCGAAAGGCTATTGCCGACGGCGCTTGTCATCGGCAAAATACTTTCCATTCTCACAATTGACAAAATCACCCGGAGAACTAGATAGCATGCTCGATATTGCGCTGATTCG
This sequence comes from Chloroflexota bacterium, assembly GCA_026706445.1. Taxonomy (GTDB): domain Bacteria; phylum Chloroflexota; class Anaerolineae; order Aggregatilineales; family Phototrophicaceae; genus UBA6055. The sequence goes on along the minus strand of JAPOYT010000157.1, from coordinate 100,472 downwards.
CAATAAGACGGATTGGGTCAAGGAAGAAATAGCCAAGCTGAATGACGAGGGCGCGCTGGGACGCATTGATTCCATCGTCGCCTTGGATATTCAGCGGCGCGAGACGCGAACGCGCGTTGAAACAGCGCAGGCGGCGCGCAACAAACTCAACCGCGCAATGGGCAGGCTGCGCGGAAACAAGACCATGTCTGAAGCTGAAAAAGCGAATCGGGCAGGAATGGCGGCGGCGGCGCTTGGCGGCGAGGATTATGAACGCGCGAGCCGGCTAATGGATGGCGCCGAGCCGGCCGGAAACGACGAGCAGGCAAACGTCAAGGCCGCATTCGACGCGCTTATCGCCGAACTTCGCAATATGGGCGACAGCATCGAGAAAGGCTTTAATCAGATTGATGCGATCGAGGCCGAACTGCAAGAGAACATGCTCTGGCTGCCCAATCTACCGCACGTGAGCGTACCGGTCGCCGAAAGCGAAGAGGAAAACGTCCCCGGTCCAATGCAGGGAACCTTACGCGAATTCGATTTCGAACCCAAGCCGCATTGGGAGCTGGGTCCGGCGCTGGACATCATCGACTTCGAGCGCGGCGTCAAATTGTCCGGCAGCCGTTACTATACGCTCAAGGGTTGGGGGGCGCGCTTGCAGCGAGCTTTGATCAGTTTCTTCCTCGATATGGCGCGTGAGAATGGCTATCGCGAGGTTTATGTTCCCTATATCGTGCACAGCGATATGCTGGTCGGCGCTGGGCAGTTTCCCAAGTTTCAGGACACGGTCTTCGGAATCGCCGATGAAGATAAGTATCTGCTGCCAACGGCCGAAGTCGCCATCACCAATTTGCACCGCGATGAAATCCTGGAAGAAGCGAATTTGCCTTTGAACTATGTGGCGCATTCGCCCTGCTTCCGCAGCGAGAAAACCAGCGCCGGGCGCGATGTGCGCGGCATCAAGCGCGTGCATCAATTCGAGAAGGTGGAGATGTTCAAATTCACCACGCCCGAAACCAGCTATGACGAGCTGGAGACGATAACAACTCAGGCGGAAGCGATCTGCGCCGCGCTGGAGATCCCCTATCGCCGGCTGGAGATTGTGACCGGCGACCTTGGTTTTGGCGCGACCAAGAAATACGATATCGAGATGTGGTCGCCCGGTTGCGAAGAATGGCTCGAAGTCAGCTCGTGCAGCAATACGGAAGCATTCCAGGCGCGGCGGGCGATGCTGCGCTATTACCCGAGCGGCACGCGCAAGACGCGCTACCTGCACACGCTCAACGGCAGCGGTCTGGCGACGCCCCGCGTCATGATCGCCATCATGGAGAATTATCAGCGGGCGGATGGCAGCATCGAGATCCCCATGGCGCTGCGGTCTTATCTGGGCGGCGCCGAAATCATCGACTAAGGGCTGAAGCGCGCTTACCCCCAATCTTCGGGGGCGCAGGGCAGGGCAATCGCACCAAAATGAATATGTTCTGCGATGAACATAAAACAAACTCAACTCTAACCACAGAGACACAGAGAGCACAGAGAAAAGGCTTTCAGTTATTATTTTGGGGAACTGCACTTCAATTTAGGAGCATCTTCGCCCATTAGCACGTAGCTTTCAGAGGGGTTTTGCCCTGATAAAACTTAAACTCTGTGTCCTCGGCGCCTCTGTGGTGAAAAAAATAATTTGATGCGATTGCCCTGGGGCGCAGGGCGATTTTCGTTGACAGCGATTTTGGGCTAGGTCTATAATCATAGTGTATCGCAGGCGCATTAAAAGCAAGCCAAGCGCCGTTTCGCTGGCGACCAGGAGAAAAGCATGGGGACCGAATCAGTTATCGAGATCAGCGGACTTTCGAAGAGCTATGGCTCGGGCAGCAAGCAGACATTAGCGCTAAATCGCCTCGATCTGTCGGTGATGCGCGGTGAAATCTTCGGCTACCTGGGACCGAACGGCGCCGGCAAGACGACCACAATTCGCTTGCTGCTTGATCTCATCCGCCCGAGCGCCGGTTCCGCCAGCATCTTTGGCATGGACATTCGCGCCGACAGCGTCGAGATTCACCGGCGGATTGGCTTTTTGCCCGGCGAACTCAGCTTGTGGGAGGGGCGCACGGGCGATCAGATCATTCACTATGTCGCCAGTGTACGCGGCGATGCGCGCGGCATTGCGAAACACGCCGATGAACTGGCGGAGCGCCTCGATTTGGACAAGACCAAGCGCGTGCGCGATCTTTCCTCCGGCAATAAACGCAAGCTAGGACTTGTTGTCGCGATGATGCACTCGCCCGAATTGCTTATTCTCGATGAGCCGACCGGCGGACTTGACCCGCTGGTGCAGCAAACTTTCCACGATATGATGGACGAATACCGCGCCAAGGGCAAAACCGTCTTCCTGTCCTCTCACGTGCTCAGTGAAGTGCAGGCGATTTGCGATCGTGTTGGCATCTTGCGCGATGGCGAATTGAAAGCGGTAGAATCAGTTGAGAAGATCACCAATGTCGAATTCCATTGGGTCGATGTTACCTTCCGCGATGCAGTGCCGGCTGGCTTGCAGGGACAGTTGGAGAACATGGCGACAATCACTGATGTCAGCACAAACGGCACACGAATTCGCATGCGCATGATAGGCGACTTCGATCCGCTGCTACGGGCGATCAGCGGCGGCTATGTCGAAATGCTGCATGTGGAAGAACCATCGCTTGAAGAGATCTTCCTGGCATTTTACAGCGGCGACAAGGAGAAGATTCAATGAGCGGCATCGTAATTGGGAACACGCTGCGCACATCCTGGAAGCAGATTCTTTATTGGGGACTGGGGCTTGGCGTACTGGGGCTGTACATCGACTTCATCGCCATGAGCCCGGATATCATTTCCGGTTACGCCGATCTGTTTAAAGCCATGCCGCCCGCCCTGCTGCAGGCATTTGGCGCCAGCGATTTGGCGCTGTTTACCACTTCGGAAGGCTGGATCGTTTCAATCTTTGTCTCGGAAGCGGCCATTTTCTTATCGATATTCGCGGTGATGGCCGGATTGAACATCACCGCCAACGACGAGCAGTCCGGCGTAATGGATGTGATCCTTTCGCTGCCGATATCGCGTAGCGCCTATATGCTTGAACGTTGGATCGGCTACGCGCTGATTGGCTTGGGGATAGTTGTGCTTTGCGCGTTGATCACCGTCGCTGGAATCATCGGCATGAACATCGACGCGCCGCAGGACGTGATCTTCAAGAGCATTATGAATCTGTATCCGGGCACGCTGTTGGCAATGACGGTAACCTGCCTGCTGACGACTGTGCTGCGCCGGCGTGCTGTGGCGATTGGCGCCTCGGCGGCCTTCGTCGTCGTCAGTTATGTATTCAATGTCATCGGCGCATCGGCGGGCGGCGCCATTGCCGATCTGATGGAGAGCCTATCGTACTTCAGCTATATTCAGGGCGAAGCCTTCGTTATCGGCGCCTACGACCCAGTGGACTCCGTCATCGTGCTCATCGCCGTACTTGTCGGATTCGCCTTATCACTCAAAATGTTCGTCAGCCGCGATATCGGCGTTTAGGAGGTTCCGCGATGATCGGTTCCGTATTCCTCGAAACCCTGAAAACGACCTGGAAGCAAATGGTTTATTGGGGCGTCGGCTTGGCGGCGATGGCGCTGCTGGTCGTCATCATGGTGCCGCTTTTCAATATGCAAGATATGCGCAAACTGCTGGAGAGCTTTCCGCCCGTGATCCTCGCCATGATCGGGGTCGGCCAAGAGTTGGAGATATTCGCTACCAATGAAGGCTTCGTCGCCATCGGATTTTTCGGCAAATCGGCGCTGATATTCGCCGTGTATCCGGTCGTCATGGGCATGCGCGTCACGGCAAACGAGGAAGACAGCGGCACGATGGATGTGCTGCTCAGCCTGCCAGTGGAGAGAGCGCGCGTTGTCATCGAAAAGTTCCTCGCGTACGGTGTCAGCTGCGTTGGCGTTGTCCTTCTGATTTACCTGGGATTGCACCTCGGCGTATTCCTCGGCGGCGTCGAACTGGACGTCCTGCGCCTGGCGGAAGTCACGTTTTATCTCATCCCGCTGATGGTTTTCATCATGGCGGCAACGGTGTTGATCGCGGTGCTGGTTCGGCGGCGGACGGTGGCGCTTGGCATTGTCACCGCCTTTGTCATCGTCAGCTATATGCTGCAAACGATCGGTTTAGCGGCTGAAGGGACTGTCGCCGAGTCCATCGGCGTCGTTTCCTTCCTGACCTATTACAATGCCGGGGATATCCTTTCGCAGGGCTTCATCTGGCCCCATATCGCCGGATTCGTGATTGTATCCGCGGCCCTGGTGGCGGCTTCGCTCTACCGTTACGAGCGGCGCGATATTGGCATCTGAGCGCGCAGCTCTCGAACCATTTGCGCATTCGGCTTACAATCGTTATGCTCGCTATAATGGTCGGTTGATCCGTTCCCCAATCAAGGGGCGCGGCTCTTTCAAGTCGCGCCCCAAAGGCAAATCACAGGGGCAATGCACTACGCCAACAGCATCATCTTCGTCGCTGGCGTCTTGCTGGCGCAGTTGGCGACAGTGACCTGCGCCGCTCGTCATCCTGTTTCTGCTCTTCCAACGTCAGTTTGTCGAAAGCTTTGCCCGCAGCGGCATCCGCTGATGCTGTCTGTAGCGTGTATAATGAGCGTAGCAAAATCGCGCTGCGCTGCCGCTTTCACATAGGATGGCTATGGGCTATAAGCAGGATTTACTGCAAAAAATCCGCGACCGCGAGGCGAGGATCGGCGTTGTCGGCTTAGGCTATGTCGGGCTGCCGCTGGCGGTCGAATTCGCTGAATCCGGTTTCCGTGTTACCGGCATGGATGTTGACACTGACAAGGTGGGGCAGATCAACTGCGGATGCAGCTATATTGACGATGTTGCCAACGAGCGCGTCCGCCGGCTGGTCGACACAGGGAATCTCGCCGCGACTTGCTGCTACGATGACTTGCAGCATGTGGATGCCATCAGCATTTGCGTGCCGACGCCGCTGCGAAAAACGCGCGACCCGGATATGTCCTACATCAACCAGGCGACGCGGTCGATAGCAGCCATTCGGCGTCCAGGCATGCTGATCGTCCTCGAAAGCACAACATATCCAGGGACGACTGAAGAAGTCATTCTGCCGGAAATGGTCGGCAGCGATCTCACCGTCGGCCAAGATATCTTCATCGCCTACTCGCCTGAGCGCATTGATCCTGGCAACACCAAGTTCAACGTGCGCAATACGCCCAAGGTTGTAGGCGGGATTACGGCTGCATGCATCGAAGCCGCGACCGCGCTCTATAGCGCGGCAGCAGACCGAGTGATTGCTGTTTCATCGCCAACGGCGGCGGAAATGGTCAAGCTGCTGGAAAACACCTTCCGCGCCGTCAATATCGCGCTGGTAAACGAGATGGCGCTGATGTGCGACAAGCTGGATGTCGATGTCTGGGAAGTCATCCAGGCGGCCGCCACCAAGCCATTCGGCTATATGCCCTTTTATCCCGGACCAGGTCTCGGCGGGCACTGCATCCCGGTCGACCCGCATTATCTCAGCTGGAAACTGAAAACGCTCAATTACAACGCGCGATTTATCGAATTGGCGAGCGAGATCAATGCATCAATGCCATTCCATGTGATTGACAAAATCACAGCAGCGCTGAACGACCAGGAGCGGGCGGTTCGTGGTTCCCGCATACTGATATTGGGCGTAGCGTACAAAGCAAATGTCGATGATGTGCGCGAGAGCCCGGCGCTGGATATCATCAGCCTGCTGCGTCAGCGCGGCGCCAAAGTCGCTTATTGCGATCCGCACGTGCCGCAGATTCAGCTGGAGAGCGATGTCCGTCTGCATTCGCGGGACATGAGCGCGCAACTGCTGCAAGACGCGCATTGCGTGGTCATCGTCACCGATCATTCCGTCTTCAACTGGGAAGAAATCGCGCGGTACAGCGATGCCATAGTGGATACTCGCCACGTCTACCGCGACCGCAATGGCGGGAATATCATCAGCTTGTGACGCCGCGGCAGCTCGCGTGGAGGCCGCCGTCGCGCCCAGGCAAAATATGTGATGGCGCTCCGAATCGCGATTGACGCAAGCCGCGCCACCAAGCGGCAGCCCACGGGCACTGAATATTACGCGCTTCATTTAATTCAGGCGCTGATTCGGGCTAACGAACTTCGCGCCGAACCATTCCAACTTTCGCTGTATTTCCGTGATAGACCGCCAGAGGCTCTCTTCGTCAAATCACCGCATATCAACGAAATCGTCATTCCATTTCCGCGGCTGTGGACACACCTTCGTTGGGCGGAGGCGCTTTGGCGCGCGCGACCCGACATTACATTTTCGCCGGCGCACACCCTGCCATTTCTCTTTCCCGGTCGAGCGGTCGTCACCATACATGATCTGGGATACAAGCATTTCCCTCAAGCCCACAATGCCGGTCAGCGCGCCTATTTGGAGCTCACGACGCGCTACAGCGCAGCTCGGGCGGCGCTCGTCGTAGCCGACAGCCAGGCGACCGCCAATGATCTCAGCCACTTTTACAGCACGAGCGCGGCGAAGATTCGCGCAGTCTATCCTGGAGTTGAAGGCGACAGCTATTCGTCCGCGAAAAGTGATACTGAGGCAGTGCGCGCCAAGTATCAGCTGCCGGCGCGGTATTTCGCATTTGTCGGCACACTGCAACCGCGCAAGAACATTGAGCGGCTCATCCTGGCCTTTCGACGTTGGCAAGAGGCGCATGCGGATACCGATACGGCCTTGGTTTTGGCCGGCGCCAAAGGCTGGCTATTTGATGACTCCTGGCTGGCGGGCGCAGATAAGGTCCGCGTCACCGGGTATATTGACGAGGCGGACAAGCGCGGATTGCTTGCGGGCGCAATCGCGCTGGTATTCCCCAGCCTGTACGAAGGATTTGGCTTTCCCGTCCTCGAGGCGATGCATTGCGGCGCGCCCGTCATCGCCAGCAACAGCTCAAGCCTGCCCGAATTAGTCGGCGATGCCGGACTGCAGGTCGATCCAGAGTGTGTCGCCGATATCGCCGCGGCGATGAGCCGCTGCAGCGATGATGAAGCGCTCAGGCAATCGCTGATCGAACGGGGCCACTTGCGGGCAAAGCGCTTCACTTGGGACAAGACCGCCGAGAAAGTAATGTACGTATTCGACGAGCTGGCGCAGCGCTGACATCGGACGCTCGGCAATCTGATAAAATGGCAAAGGGCAAGCAGCGGCGAATCTTATGGCGAGCGAGCGCATTCTCCTGGTGCAATTGGCGGATATCGGCGATTTGGTCCTGGCCACGCCGGCGATCGCCGCCTTGCGCGAGGCGCGTCCGCAGGCGCAGATTGAACTGCTGGCTTCTGAGCACGCCTTGCCCTTGGTACCTGCGCGCTTAGTTGACCGCCAGATTCCCTTCAACAGAAGCGGAGGCAGCGCCAGCGGTGACTTCTTTTCGCGGCGGAACTTGCGCCTGCTCCCGCGATTGCGCGCGCAGCAATACGACGCCATCGTCTTCTTTCATCACTTCACATTTCGCGCCGGCGTATTCAAATTTTGGCTGTTGGCGAAAGCAAGCGGCGCGCGCCGGATCATCGGCTTGAGGAATCACAACATCGGCTTCCTCACCGATTTTATCGATGATGAGGGCTTCGGCGCCCGGCATCAGGCGCAATACTGGCTGGATCTCGTAGCGCTTCTGGGCGCCAGCAGCTGCGCCCGGCCAGCACAGATGAAGCGCGAGGCGATGTCTTCCCAAGCGATTCCCCCAACGTCCAAACCCATCGTCGTCATGCACGCGGGCAGCGGCGGTTACAGCAAGGCGCGCCGGTGGCCTGCGGCTGGTTTCGCCGAGGTCGCAAATGGATTGCGCGAGCAATGTGGCGCGGAAGTCGTCTTGGTCGGACGGCCTGACGATGACGGATACGTGGTCGAGAATCTCCTCGATCAGAAGCCAATCAACCTGGCGGGCAAGACGACGCTGCCGCAGCTCGCCGATATCATCGCCCGCGCCAACCTCTTCATCGGCGCCGACAGCGGCGTGATGCACATCGCCGCCGCCACCGGTACGCCGGTCTTGAGCATCTTCGGACCAAGCAATCCGGATGCCTGGAAACCCTGGGCGGTTGGCAGTCATGCGACCGTGCTGCGCAGCGGCGTGGAATGCAGCCCCTGCAGTTACACGGGCCACACAATTGGCGCGCGAGAAGGCTGCCAGGCGCGGACCTGCATGAAGCTCGTGCGTCCGATTCAGGTGCTGGAAGCGGCAAAACATCTTCTGTCCTCAACGGCACATGCCGACGAGGTCAGGCCGCAGTCATTGACCTCAGTAAGCGATTGCTCGCCGTTTTCGCGACTGAAGATTCTCGGCGTGCCTGTCGACGCCATTACTTACGATGACTGGATGAACCAGATCAGCAAGTGGGTAGAGGCGGATATTGGAGCGCAGCATGTCTGCACGGTGAATCCCGAATTCATCATCGTCGCGCGGCGCGATCCCATCTTTTTCAATATCTTGAATCGCGCCGCCATTTGTGTGCCTGATGGCGTTGGCTTGCTTTGGGCGAGCCGTCATTTGGGCGCGCCCTTGCCGGAACGTGTTACCGGATCGGACGGCGTGCCATTGATCGCGCGCCACGCGGCGGAAAAGGGCTGGAAAATCTTCTTCCTCGGCGCCGGAGAAGGCATCGCCGAGCGCGCCGCTGGCATCCTGAAGGCGCAGCATCAGCAGCTGATCATCAGTGGCGCCTACGGCGGCAGCCCCGCCGAGCGCGAAGAAGACGAAATTGTTGCGATGATCAACGCCAGCGGCGCCGACATCTTGCTGGTGGCTTTCGGCGCGCCAAAGCAGGACAAGTGGATCGCGCGCAACCTGCCGCGCCTGGAAGTGGCGATGGCGATGGGCGTTGGCGGATCCTTCGATTTCATCGCCGGCGTCGTGCCGCGCGCGCCGCAATGGATGAGGGATCGCGGTCTGGAATGGTTCTATCGCTTGCTGCGCCAACCCTGGCGGCTGCGGCGGATGCTGCGCCTGCCTCGCTTCGTAATCGCCGTCTTGCGCCAGAAGCAAGACGAATAACACCTAAACAAAACCACTGTCCGAATCGCGCCTGCATTAAGGTAAGCTTACGAGCAAGGAAGGGAATAGGGTCCACTTAACAATAATGTCCACTTTGTTGAAGTCCCAGGTAGCCAGCTTGGCAAACCGAAGCGTACTGGTGATCGGTGATGTGATCTTGGATGAATACATCACTGGTCGCGTAACGCGCGTGAGCCGCGAAGCGCCGGTCCCGGTTCTCGAACTTGAATCGAAACGGCACATCGCCGGCGGCGCGGCTAATCCGGCGGCGAATATCGTTTCGCTGGGGGGACGCGCGACTCAGCTTGGGGTGGTCGGCGAGGACGCGCCAGGCGAGAAACTGAAGCGGATCCTGGCTGAACAGGGCATCGACGCGAGCGGCATTATCAGTTGCGTCGACCGACCGACGACGGTCAAGACGCGAATTCTGGCGCAAATGGGTCTGCGCTTTCCGCAGCAGGTGACGCGGATAGACACCGTGACGCGCCGTCCCATTAATGACGAAGCGGAGACGCTCTTAGTTGATTTCGCTAGCAAAAGGCTGGGCGATGCCGATGCCGTCTTGCTTTCGCATTATCACGGCGGCTTGCTGAGGCCGTCGCTCGTACATCGAATCCGCGATCTCTGCGCCGCATTCGGCGTCCTGCTGACCGCAGATGTTCAGGGCAACTTCGATACATTCAGCCGCTTGGATGTCATCAAATGCAACGCGGACGATGCGCAGCGCTATCTCAATCGCGATCTTGCGACCGACGACGAGTTTAGCGAGGCGGCGCTGCAGCTGCACGATCACCTGGGCATTCGCCGGGCGACGATCATTACACGGGGGGCTCGCGGCGCCACCTTGGCGGCAAACGGCGACACCATGCATTGCCCGGCGCCATCGGTCAGTGATGTCTTTGATACGGTCGGCGCCGGTGATACCGCCATCGCGACGCTAACGCTAGCGCTGGTGGCGGACTTGGCTGTGAGCGACGCCGTCATGCTCGCGAATTACGCCAGCGGCATTGTCGTGCGCTATTTCGGCAACTACACGCCGACATCGGCCGAACTCGTTAGCAGCATTGACGGTGAATTATGAGAGAATTTCGACGAATTCGATGGTATTGCCGTCGGGGTCGGCCAGAGAAGCGACTTTCGCCCCTTTATACTCTTCGATGGGATTGATCTCATTTCCATGATTCGCCACACCTTTCGCCATCACCGCCCCGATATCCGCGACTTGAAAGCGGAGCTGCTGGCGATTCTGCTCGGCGATGACGCCGGCGATCGAATTGGGGCAAAAGGTCAGCTTCATTCCGCAGAGCGTACCAGCGTAAAACTGTTCTTCCCCGATATGCACAGTGGCAATCAGCCGCGCGTCAAAGACGGCGTTGTAGAATTCGACCATCTCGGTCATATTGATCGCGGCTACTGTCAGCCCAACCAGTTGCATATTATCTCTCCCGAGTTTCATGGCTTCGCTAAACCATTGTAGTGGACAAGCAAGATTTCCAGTCTAAAACCGGGAGCGTTCATGTTCAACCCGCCAAATGCCCAGTCATTCTTTGAAACGGTCTGGGATATCGTGCGGCAGATTCCCGCTGGCAAGGTCAGCAGTTACGGCCAAATCGCCTCGATGATTCCGCCGGACGCGGAGGCAGAGCCAACACGCATGAAGCGCCTGGCGCCACGCTGGGTGGGGACCGCCCTGCGCAAGACGCCGCGCGGAAAGTCCATCCCCTGGCAGCGGGTTATCAACAGCGGCGGCACGATCAGCTTCCCCGCAGGCAGCCCACAGGCGAAAGAACAGAGACGCCTGCTGGAGATGGAAGGCCTATGCTTTGATCAGCGTGGCAAAGTTGATTTTGCGCGATACGCATGGGACGGACCCAGTGAAGAATACTTGCGGCGCAAGGGGCTGCTGCCGCCACGTCAATTGAGATGAGCGCCTAGAACTGGACGTAGCTGTTTTCCGCCAAGACGAAGCGATGCGCGTCGGGCATATGCGTAGCGGATGTCACGCGCGCGTTGTCGGCGAGCAGGCTGCGATCAATCCGCCCAAGGATGTTGCGAATCTCGCAGTTTTTCATGACGATGCTGGCTTCGATTTCGCTGCCTTCGACCACCACATTGTCGCCGAGCGATGTATAGGGACCGACATAGCTGTTGCGGATGATCGTATTCCGGCCGATGATGACGGGCCCGCGCACGACGCTGTCAACAATGCGGCTGTTGCGGCCGATGAGAACCCGGTGCGAAATTTCGCTGTCGCCTTCGATCTGATCGCTATTCTCCGGCGCCGGCGTGTAGGGCAACTCCTCCAGCACCAACTGGTTCGCCATGATGATCGCGTTTGGCTTGCCCGCGTCAATCCACCAGCCGTTCAGCTCGTACGATGCCACCGGATTTCCATCGTTGATCAACACCTGGATGGCGTCGGTGATCTCCAGTTCGTTGCGGCCCGACGGTTCGATGCGTTTGATCGCGTCAAATATTGATGAGCGGAAGAGATAAACGCCGGCAATCGCCAGATTGGACGGTGGATCCTGCGGCTTTTCCACCACGCGAACGATGTTGCCATTATCGATTTCGGCAATGCCAAAACGAGTGGGATCGGGCACCCGGCCTAGCACGACCGCGGCTTCATTGGGCGAATGCGCAAAGGAAGTGAGCAAGTCGGTCATCTTGTCTTGGAAGATGTTGTCGCCGAGGAAGACGGTGAAGGGGGCATCGCCGACGAATTCGTGACAAAGCGCGGTCGCATGCGCCAGCCCAAGCTGCTCGTCCTGCACGATATACTCGATATTTACGCCAAGAAGCTCGCCACTGCGAAGATTGGCGACGATGGGGGAATCCATGCTGTTGACGACGATTCCAATGTCGATAAGCCCCGCTTTCTTCAGCGCGTCCAGGGCGTAATTGATCAGCCAGCGGTTGGCGACCGGCACCAGCGATTTCGGCATCGTCAGCGTAACCGGGCGCAAACGGGTGCCTTGACCAGCCGCGAGAATAAGCGCCTTCATTCCATCTCCTCTTCCATGTCCGCGGTCATTGAGATCTGTATGTCATACTAGCAGAAGTTGCCATTTCACGACACAAGATCGACTGCGGGTTAGGTACTCTTACAGCGTCGTTGGCGCATCACCTCAAAACCGATAACGGAGGCGGCGCTAACGGCGCCAAGCGCGCTGGCGAATTCACGACCGTAGGGAATCCGCAGTTGCAGGTCGGCTGCGCGCCGGAACGAACGGGTGACACCGCGCCTTTCGCCGCCGATAAGCAGAAACAGCGGCCGGGTCAAGTCCGTCTGGTACAGCGACTTTGACCTGTCATCGCTTGCCGCGCAGGCTATGACTAAACCGCGGCCGCGAAAGAATTCGGCCGCGTCAGCAGCGCTTTCGGCCACAGCTAGCGGCAGCCGCTCAATCGTTCCGGCGCTGGCACGCCCCACGAGCGCCGCAGCGCTAGTCCAGTTGCGTGGGCGGACTACCGCCCCATGAACGCCGGCGGCGTATAGCGCCCGAATCGCCCCGGCGAAATTGTAGGGATCTTCGATGCCATCAAGCATGACGATGAAAGCCGCATCCTTCGCCAGCAACAGGTCAGCCAGTTGACAAAAGCGTCGGTCGCCCGCCTCGGCGACGATGCCGCCGTGCGATTCGCCCGATGCGCGTTCATCAATGGTCGATCGCGCCGTGAAGCGGACTGCAACACCTGCGCCTTCTGCCGATCGACGAAGTTCTCTAAGGCGCCGATCGTAGCGTTTGTTCTCATCGATCAGAATCTGCTGTAGGTCGCGAAAGCCTGCTTCGAGCGCCGCTTGAACCGCGAGCAATCCTTCCAATTGCGTCGGCATCAATCGGTCGTCAGTCGCTTTGCTTCTTGCCACCAGACATCGAGCTCATCCAGACTGAAGGCGGCGATCGGTTTGCCCGTCTGTGCCGCCCTCAGCTCGACATGGCGAAAACGGCGGTAGAATTTCGCATTGATTTCTCGAAGCAGGCTTTCCGGATCATCGACGCCGAGCCAGCGCAGCCAATTCACCAGCACGAATATCAGATCGCCGATTTCCTTTACGCGTTCTTTGTCGGATGCGGCCGAGAGCACTTCCGCCAGTTCTTCCTTAAACTTGTCTTCAATGCCCGCCATATCATCCCAATCGAAGCCGGCTTTGGCCGCGCGCTGCGAGTATTTGTGCGCCACGAAGAGCGCAGGCGCGCCCTTGGGAATGCCATCCAGCAGCGATTCTTCCGGGGCGCCGTCGCGAGCCTTCTCCGACCGCTTGACCTCATGCCAGATGCGAGAGAGCTGCGCGAGATCGCCAGTCGTCTCCACATCGCCAAAGACGTGAGGATGCCGGCGGATCATCTTCTCGTTGAGGTGGCGCAGCAGATGGATCATTTTGAACTCGCCTTCGTCAATGGCGATTTGCGTATGCAAAAGTATCTGCAAGAGAAGGTCGCCTAATTCTTCGTAGAGCGCCTGCGGATCGTCCGCATCCAACGCTTCCAACACTTCCTGCGCTTCTTCAATGAGGAAGGGACGCAGTGATTGATGGCTCTGTTCACGGTCCCAGGGGCAGCCTTCAGGCGAGCGCAAATGCGCGATGATGTTCTGCAAGGTTTCGAAGCTGTTCGCTTCGTCCATTGGGGGGAGGTAAAGCGAGGTCATGACATTTATCCGCGGGCTGCGGTCGATTTCGTAGAGCTTCAAGTCTTCGACAGCGGCGAAGTCGGCGCCGGCCGCGTGGATCAGCTTGACGGGGAACTCATCGTCGTACTGGTTCATCAGCGTCAATTTAAGGTTAGAGGCGACCGACTTGCTGTAGACCTGCGCCAAGAGCGCCGGAAGCGCCGGATTGATGGGGGGATGATAGGCATCAGCAATGGTCAAGGCATCAAGCACCTGTAAGCCATCCAGGGCGTCAATGCCCAAGAGCGACAGGCATGGCTCGACAAAGCTGATGCCATTGATGATCTCTACGGGGATGGACTCCGCGCGCGCGAGCTCGATGATGCGCGTTACGCTTGCCTCGCCAATCAGCGGATCGCCCGGCACGGCGTAGACCACTTCGCCGCCTTCCCGCGCAATTCGCATGATTCGCGCCGCAATCTCGGCATAGACCTCATCAAAGCGTTCGTAACGCTCATAGATGTCATCAAAGCTGACGCAGTCGCAATTCGCTGAAATAGCGTCCACACAGGGATGCTGAGATGTGCGCAAATAGAGCGTTTCGGTATCGCGCAATTTGTTCCAGGCGCGTAGGGACAGGTCGTTGACGGATCCCGGCCCCAATCCCACAATGGTGATCATCGACACAAAGCTCTTCCAAGGTATTCGTGCGATTACTGATTCTAAACTAAGACAAGTGTGGGCGAGCCACCGGCTCGCCCCTACAACGTTTCGATTGTTTTGGCAGTTTCTTCCCGGTGACGGTCAATTTCATTCTTTACATACTTGCATTTGCTTCTAACAGGATGCCAATTCGGAAATTCACAATGCCGTAACAAAATCAGCCAGCTACCCTTATGGAGTGCTGGCTGAGAATAGCGCTGTCCAATTCAGTCTTTAACGCTTGGTGTATGTCGGCGCTTTACGGGCTCGTTTTAGACCTGGCTTCTTGCGCTCTTTCGCACGCGCATCGCGCGAAAGGAAACCCTCTCGCTTTAGTGTCCCGCGCAGATCCGGGTCGATTTTCTCCAGCGCGCGCGCGATGCCCAGCAAGATCGCGTCTCGCTGGCCCGTGATGCCGCCGCCGTTAACGTGCACCGAAACATCATAATGACGTTCCTGCCCGATATGGGTCAGCGGCGCCATACAAATCTCCATATCGCCCAGGCGCGGCATGAATTCCATGCCCTCTTTGCCATTGATGATGAACCGGCCGGTACCGCCGGGGAAGAGACGCACACGGGCGGACGCAGACTTGCGGCGGCCGATTCCTTCATAATACTGTGCTGACATTCAAATTCTCCTCAACCTGTCTGATTCGCCAAAGATCGACAGACGCCCTTAGCGCAAGCCAGTTATCAGTTTCCCTGCCGCTTCATAATTCCAGCATCTGTGGCTGCTGCGCCTGATGCGGATGATCAGCGCCAGCGTAAATCTTGAGCTTTTTGAACATACGGCGGCCCAGCGGACCCTTGGGCAGCATGCCTTTGATGGCGTATCTGAGCGCGCGCGTGGGGAACTTATCCATCAGCTCGCGCAGTGTCAAGGACTTTAAGCCGCCAGGATAGCCACTGTGGCGGTAGTAGGTCTTCTGATCCATGCGTTTGCCAGTGACATGAATTTGATCCGCATTGACGATGATGACATAATCGCCGGTGTCGAGATGCGGCGCGAAATAAGGTTTGTGTGTGCCACGCAAGAGCGGCGCCACCTTGGAAGCCACGCGCCCCAGGGTCATGCCCTTGGCATCCACCACCCACCAGCGCCGTTGAATGACATCGGGGGTGGTCGCGTAGGTCTTTTGCACGGTCTGTCTCATGTATTTCCCTCCGGCGCAGCTATCGCCAGCGATTCAACTGCGCGAGTTTGTGATCCCGTCTCTTGGCGGCGCGGATAACCGACAGCTTCCAAGACCAGCCCATTCGCCGGCGCCAGCGCTTTCGCCCTGTTTATGTCTCGGCTTCGCAAGATCGCTTCGAACTCGCCCGGGGTAATCACCCCTCTGCCGACCCGCGCCATCATGCCCACCAGCCGACGCACCATGTGGTAAAGGAAGGCGGTACCGCGGATTCGAAAATAAGAAATCTCGCCAAATGCTCCCGATTCTACATCCCACTCGGACAGATAGACCTGCCTCACGGTATTTGAGCTTCCCGCTTGTGGCGGCGTGCCAAAGGCTGCGAAGTCGCGCTCGCCCAGGCAAAGCGCCGCTGCCTCATTCATTCGCTCAAGATCCAGCCATTCTCCCCCAAGCTGCCATACGTATCGATTCATCAGCGGATGACGCGCATCTGGCGTCGCGATGCGGTAGCCGTACTGCCGCCAAAGCGCATCGTAGCGCGGGTGAAAACCCTCCTGCCGCCAGATCTCCCGCACTGCGATATCCAGCGGAAGCTGCGAATTGATCGCTCGCAACAGTTCATCGTCTCCGTGCTTCCATTCAACGTCAAACGCGATTACCTGACCCGATGCATGCACGCCCGTGTCGGTTCGCCCGGCCGCTATCACAGACGCAGGCTGCGCCGTCACCTGACTGATCGCCTTTTCTACCGCCGCCTGGATCGTCGCCGTCGGCGGCGGCTGACGCTGAAAGCCTTTGTAGGCGGTTCCGTCATAAGCCAGGATTGCGCCGTATCGTGTCATCGCGCCAGGCGGATCAATCCTCCACCTCGTAATCCACCAGCTCAATCAGCGCCATCTCGGCATTGTCGCCCTTGCGCGGTCCCAATTTGAAGATCCGCGTATAGCCACCGGGCCGGTCTTCGTATAGCGGCGCCAATTCATCAAACACCAGGCCCACCAATTCGCGATCATTGTTCAAGCGACGGGCAACCTGACGGCGCGCGTGCACCGCGATCAGATCGTCGCCCTTTTCTTCCGCCTTTGCCAATCCGCGTTTGGCAATCGTGATTAGTCGTTCGGCATGCCCTTGTACGAATTTAGCTTTGTGAAATGTCGTTCTGATGCGTCCATGGACAAATAGTTGGCTCGCCAAATTCATGCGCAGCGCTTTGCGATGGCTGCCGCTGCGATTCAGTTTCTTTCCGTGATGCCGATGTCGCATACTTGCGCCTCGCTTACCTGCTACTCAGCCTTCTCATGGGGCCAGTAATTCTTTTCCTGCAGCTTCTGTTCCAACTCATCCAGCGACTTTTCGCCGAAGTTCCGGATCGCCAGCATGGCATCGGGTCCCCGATTCAGCATATCCAGCACATCGCCCACCGAGGTGATGCCCGTCCGCTTCAGCGAGTTGAATACACGGACGCTAAGATCCAACTCTTCGATTGGCTTGTCATAGAGCGGAGGATAGGTCGGCTCATCCTCAATTTGCGGCGGAAGTTCAATCGCGTTGTACCAGTCATCATCGACGCCAGCGACCACCTTTAGGTGATGCATCAATATCTGCGCCGACTGCGCCAAGGCTTCTTCCGGCCGGATCGTCCCGTCCGTCCACAGCTCGAGCACCAGCCGATCATAGTTGGTCCGTTGGCCCACACGAGCGCGCTCCACTTCAAAGTTCACGCGCCTGATCGGACTGAAGATAGCATCCACCGGCAGCTCGCCGATGGGCAGCCGCCCGCGCTCTTCAGCCGGGCTGAATCCGCGCCCGGTCTGCACCTCAAACTCCAGCTCAATATCGACGTTTCGATCGTCGACCGTAAACAGGTAGAGGCTCGGGTTCTCAATTTGCGCCTCCGCCGGCGCCCAGATATCAGCCGCGGTCACGGTGCCTTCGGCGCCACGGTGCTCCAGACGCAAACGCGAGCTCTCCACGCCATGCAGCACCAAGCGCAACTGCTTGATCTGCAAGATCAACTGCGTCATGTCTTCGCGCACGTGGGGAATTTCGGAAAATTCGTGATGAACATCGGAGACGCGAATGCTCGTCACGGCCGCGCCCGGCAACGATGACAGCAATACACGGCGCAGGGCGTTGCCCAAGGTCAAGCCGTAGCCGCTTTCCAGCGGGCTGATGACAAATCGACCGTAATCCTTGGTGATGTTCTGGCTCTCCACCTTATGCGGCAGAACCATATTGGCTGTCACCAAATTGGCGTCAATCGCGCCTGCCTCGGCCGATGCGGACTCTGTTGGGTATACCATATTGCCAGGCTTCCTTTACGACTAAACGCGCCGGCGCTTTGGCGGGCGAACGCCATTATGCGGTACCGGGGTCACGTCCGAAATTGAACGCACTTTCAAGCCACTTTGCTGTATGGAACGAATCGCAGCTTCACGACCGGGACCGGGACCCTTCACGAAAATATCGACCTCTTTCATGCCGTGCTGCTGCGAGTTGGCGGCCGCCGTCTCCGCCGCCATTCGCGCTGCGTAGGGCGTGTTTTTGCGGCTGCCGGTGAAGCCAGAGGTGCCAGCGCTCGCCCAGGTGATCACATTCCCGGACTGGTCGGTCATCGAAACGATGGTGTTATTGAAAGTGGCATGAATATGCGCCTGACCATAAGGTATATTCTTGAATACTCGTCTGGCGGTACCGCGACCGCCTCTCGCTGTTCTTGCCATTTAGTTACTCCGGTTGGATTAATGCTTCCTGTAAATGCGAGCCAGCGCGACTTGCGTCGCGATCGGCGGCTCGCGCGTTATGCACGGCAAAGTCTATTAACGCTACCGGCGATTTCCAGACCGCCACTACTTCTTCGTGGCGCCACGACGGCGGCCGCGCCCGGCAACCGTCTGCTTCTTGCCACGGCGCGTACGCCCATTGGTGCGTGTCCGCTGCCCGCGCACGGGCAAACGCCGCCGATGCCGCAAACCACGATAAGAATTGATTTCCATCAAGCGTTTAATGTTCAGTTGCGTTTGCCGGCGCAAGTCGCCTTCAATCGTCAAGCTACTGACCAGCTCGCGAATACGCTGCAATTCGCTCTCACTCAGATCACGAACGCGCGTGCTTTGGTTGATGCCAGCGCTGTCCAAAAGCTTCTGACTGGTGGATTTGCCAATGCCGTAAATGTAAGTCAAGCCAATAACCACGCGCTTGTCCCGCGGCAGATCTACACCTTCAATACGAGCCATACCCCAACTCCTTAATAGATGCGGACCAAGCTAACCTTGCCGCTGCTTGTGTTTGGGATTTTCACAAATAATCATTACCCGACGCTTGCGCTTGATGACCCGGCATTTGGGGCAGCGGCGCTTGACACTTGCTCCTACTTTCATGTGCGCTTCCTTTGATAGCCCTAAAACGTCCTATGTTCGTTTCCACGATAAGCGTACAAGCTGCCCAGACATCTATCGGCAGATGCGCGACTGACCCCAGTATGTAGATCAATTTCCCTCTGCGCCTGCAGCCGCCTAGCGCAGCGCAAGTAGCAGCAACGGACAATTGTATCATAGGCAAGGGATATGTAAATGCACAGTTCGGCATTTCAGGATTTATCCATCTCTTGCTCCACAAACTGGGGCGGTCCTAGCTCAAGAAAGCATTCAGCGGCTGGTTCCTCCGTCGGTGAAGCCAGGAAAACACGGATAAGCCATGCGGCGCATGCTTCCGATTCCAACACGCCGTGACCAAGGTTCGGGAATACGAAGCTCCAGCTCTTGCTCAGATGCGCTTTAGCGAAGGCGGCCCAATGCGGCGGTGTTGCCGGATCGTACGCGCCAGACAGCAACAGCACAGGAACATCGCTCGCCACCGGTTGGGCGATCAGACTGGGCGCAGGCGACACGTCCCATATCTCACATTGATCCAGAAGATGTTGGACAAGCGGCTCCAACAAGCTGGCAATCTCTTCTTCTATCTTCCATTCAAAATCGCTATAGCGCTCCCTGCCAGCAAGTGTCTGGCTCTCTGAACAGCGCGCGCCAAGCTCGACCCCCTCGCTGCGGAAATCCAGGTCATGCCAATGTGGAGCTTTTACAAAAGCGTCTACCAAGACAAATTGGTCATAGACGCCCGCGTCAAAAGCTGCAATGAGCGTAGGTAGAATGGGAAGCGCTTCCTTATGGCGCAGCGCGCCGATGGTCCAAGCCAGAAACTGATCGCCGCTCAAGGTCCAGCCAGTGCTTTCCCCCAAGTGGTATAACTCGGGCGGCTCGGCATTCATTTCCGAAACGACACGGTAGAAGGTTTCTCGCAGGTCCGGATACAGAGAATGGCAAGCTGCATCGGCCCGGCAATCTTCAAAGAGGCGCTCAAGCGATTGATCGGCGTTGTACGCCAGTTCCGCCATGTCATATCGCGGTGGCGGATAGACGCCGTCGAGCGCCATTGACCGAATTCGCTGTGGCGCAATTATCGAAAGCAGCAGAGCCAAGCGGCTGCCATAAGAATTGCCGTAAAGGTTGACTTGATCGAGTTCAAGAGCCACCAGCAGATCGTAAATGTCCCAAACAATAGGCATGCTCTGATACTGCGACAAATCGATGCCCTGCTCGGTTAAACGCCTGCGGCAGTCGCGAATCCAACTCTCGTCGTCGGCATCACTTTTCTCTGGGCAATCCAGCGACGGCAGCGACAATCCCGTACCCCGTTGATCAACAAGGATAATCTCGTAAATCTCAGCTATAGGCGATCCCAACCAAAACGCCAGATCGGCTGACGAAGCGTCGCCAGGTCCGCCCGCCAGATGCATGATGGGCGCGTTTCCAATGTTCTCGATGGGCTTAATGCGCAGGACAAAGAGCTCTACACGACGGCTGTTTTCGCGCTCCGTACGATTCTCTGGCAAAGAAGCCCGGCCGCAGGCGATTCTGAATTGGTCGTCGCCAGCATTCAGCTCAATTGAGGCTGGGCATTCCACCGCCCTATAGACAGCGCTGTCATCCTGCGCGCCGACCGTTGAAAGCAAAAGGAGAAACAACAGAAATATGATCCTGCCAGCTAGCGGCGGCAAAGCAGGGCGCTCCTAATCATGGCAGCGTCAAGATGCGCGGACCCTCTTCCGTGATCGCGATCGTGTGCTCGAAATGGGCGGTGAGCGAACCGTCTTTGGTGACCACGGTCCAGCCATCGTCCAGCTCCATCAGATCGGATCGGCCCGCGATCAGCATCGGCTCGATGGCGTAGGTCATGCCAACCTGCAAATCATAGTCTTGCCATTTGTGGCGGCTCTTCTTGCTATGCCACCAGTTGGGAACTCGCGGTTCCTCATGCATCGCTTTGCCGACGCCGTGGCCGGTATATTCGCGCGCCACGCTATAGCCCGACCTGCTGGCATATTTCGCCGTCGCCTTGGCGACATCACTGATCTTGTTGCCCAGGACCGAAGCCGCAATCGCCGCGTCCAGCGCCGATTTCGTTGCATCCAACAGGCGTTTCGCCGAGCGCGATATCGCTCCGACCGGATGGGTGAAGGCAGCATCGCCAACATAGCCACGATAAAAGCAAGCGACATCTATGCCGATAACATCGCCCTCGGCGAGCGTGCGCTTCTCCGAAGGGATTCCATGCACCAACTCTTGATTGATAGAAGCAGTGATAGTGGCGGGAAAGGGCGGATGCTCGCCGGGCGCGTAACCGAGAAAACAGGGCTCGGCGCCGTGGTCGCGCAGGACCCTTAGCGCAATCGTATCCAACGCCTTGGTCGAGACGCCTGGCTCGATAGCGCGCCGCATCTCTTCATGCGCAATGGCCGAGCGCCGCCAGGGGGCCCGCTCGCCGCATGATCTCGAGCTCTTCCGATGTCTTCAGTACCGGCGCCATAAGATTCGGTTTGGCTGTAGCTGACGGAGCTTACAGTGCCTTAAGCGCGCGCTGGATATCGGCCCAAACAGCTTCAATGCTCTGGTCGGCGTTGATCTTGCGCACGATGCCCTTGGCTTCAAAATAGTTGATTAGGGGCTGCGTCGTTTCCAGAAAGGTGTCGATGCGCTTGATTATGGCGTCAGCGCTGGCGTCATCGGGACGGCGCTTTAGCCCTTCCCCGGTCGCTGCCAGCGATGCGTCCAGGCGAGGAGGAAACTCGCTACCCTCAGCAGGCGACCAGTTGAAGTCGACGCCGTCAGCGTTGTAATAGTAGTTGTAACTGGCGCCATCAGCAGATGTTACGCGCCCGAACGCGCGTTTGAAGGCAACGTAGAGGTCGAGTTCCAGCAGCAGTACCGCGTTGACCCGGGCGTCTTTCTCCCGCAAATGGCGCTCAAGGAATGCCGCCTGGATGCGATTGCGCGGGTAGCCATCGAGGATCACGCCCGTCTTGGCATCCGCTTGCGCCAGCCGGTCAACGACAATCGCGTTGGTTGTATCATCATCAACAAGCTGACCCGATACCATGATGTCTTGCACCTTGCGCGCGAGATCGTCCGTGCGCGCGCGCATCTCCCGAAAGAGGTCGCCGGTTGAAACTTGCGGGATGCCGAAATGCTCTCCGATCAGCTTCGCTTGCAATCCTTTGCCGGCGCCTTGCACTCCCATCAAGATTACATACAAGCTCATCTGCCTACTCCCGATGATTCGTCTCAGTCCTGGAGCGTTGCCAATGCATTGATTCCGGAGCGCAACAAAAAGAAAGCCGAGATTATGCGATGGCAATTCTCGGCTTGTACCTATCGACTCGCAGACGCGTACTAACGCATGAAGCCTTCGTAATTTCGCATCACCAGTTGGGCTTCCAATTGGCGCATCGTATCAATGACGACGCCGACTACGATGATCAAACCGGAACCAGAAATGACCAGCCCGGCATTGATTACCGCGCCGGATGCCGATGCTTCCAGCGGGAAGATAATGCGGTTCACGAGATCGACGACGCCGGGGATGATGGCGATGACACCCAAGAAGAAGGCGCCAACGAATGTGATGCGGCGCGTCGTTGACTTGATGTAGTCCTCGGTGCGCTTGCCGGGGCGGATTCCGGGTATGAAGCCGCCGTTGCGCTGCAGCGTCTCCGCCAGGTTTTGATTGCCCACCATCACTTCGGCATAGAAAAAGGTGAAGCCGACCGTCATGAGGAAGAATGTACCCCAATAGAGCAGCCCCTGCTGATTGCCAAAGGTGGTTTGAATCGTATTGCCGACCGCGCCCGGCGGGAACAGGCTGGCAATGATGGCGGGAAAAGTGATGATCGACTGCGCGAAAATCAGCGGGATCATGCCGACCGGGTTGACGCGCAGCGGAATGAAGCTGTCTTGCTGCGCGAATTGGCGGTTGCCGCGCACGCGACGTCCATATTGAACCGGTATTCGCCGCACGCCCTCTTGAATCACGACCACAGCCAGCACGCTCAGGATCGTGATTACGATGAAGAGCGCCAGATTGTATATGCTGCGATCGGGCTGCTGCGTCAGCAAGCGAATCAGATTCTGCGGCGCCTGCGCCACGATGCCGGCGAAGATGATGATCGAAATGCCGTTGCCGATTCCTTGCTCGGTAATCAGTTCCCCAAGCCAGATGGCGAACATGGTGCCGGCGGTCATGGTCGTCAACACGGACACGGTCAAGAGCAGGTTGCTGCCCAAGCCAAAGCCGAAGCCGGGGATGATCTCGGCGCCGGTCCCGGTCGCCAGATTGAAGATGCTGATTTGCCCCAGCGCCTGCAAGACCGCCATCGGGATCGCCACATAGTAGGTATAGCGCTGGATTTTCTCTTGTCCGCCCGGCTCGCGTTGGATGCGTTCAAGCGCCGGCACAATCGGCACCAGCAACTGGAAGATAATCGAGGCGGTGATATAGGGATACACGCCATTGGCGATGACGCTGAAATTGGCGACGGCGCCGCCTGAGAGCAAGTTCATCACCTGGATCAAATTGCCGGCGCTGCTGCCGCTTTCGAATACCTGCCGCAAAACATTGCGATCGACGCCGACAACGGGCACATGCGCGGCAAACTGATAGACGATCAGAATGAAAACGGTGAAGAGCAGCTTATTTCGCACATCCGGCAGACGCCAGGCGTTTTTCAGTGCTTGAATCATAGGATCAGTTCCTCATCAATCACGCGAAGCATGGGCGGCTTCGCAACACGCGGCTGCTGACTCCAGCGGCGCCTACAAGATATACGCAAGCAGTTGGCGCCGAGTTTTGCATGGGGCGGTTCGCCCTTAGACGCGACTCAGTCCGCATCTCCATAGAGGCGTTCCATATCGGCCTTGGGCAGCCGCTTGACGGTCGCGCGCGCGCCAGTCACCTTCAGCGCATGGGCAGTCACACTGCCGCCGGCTTTCTCGATTTTCGCCGCGGCGCTCTTGCTGAACTTATTGGCGTGCACTTCCAGCTTCACCCCCAGCTCGCCGCGACCCAGCACCTTGATCGGCTCATCCGCCTTGCGCACCAAGCCGGCTGCGGCAAGTGACGCGCCATTGACGACCGCGCCATCCTCGAAGCGCTGATCAAGCATATCCACATTCACTTCCTGAAAGTTGATGGCGAATATGTTGGTGAAGCCGCGTTTGAATGGCAAGCGCCGAACCAAGGGCAACTGACCGCCCTCGAAATAGGGTCCCTTGCCGCTGCCGCCACTGCGAGCGCCTTGCCCTTTGTGGCCGCGTCCGGCGGTCTTGCCCTGTCCAGCTGCGATACCACGGCCGACGCGCTTGCGCTTGCGCTTAGATCCGGGGTCGGGCTTTAAATCATGCAGTTTCATTTGCTTCGACCTCTTCAACTTCCACTAGATGGCTGACCTTGGCGATCATGCCGCGGATTTGCGGCGCGTCGCCGATAAGTACACTTTGGCTCATCCGCCGCAAACCGAGAGACTTAACCGTGTCTTTCTGCCGGCGGTTGTAGCCGATCGGGCTCTTCACCAAGGTGATCTTCAGCATCTTGCCGCCGCGCTCAGACATTTTCGGCGCTCCGTTCCGTTCGGCGTTCCCAGAACGGCGCAACTTCATGCGGGCGCTTGCCGCGCATCTCCGCCAACTGCTCGGCGCCGCGAAGCTGCTTCAAGGCATCCAGGGTCGCCATCGTTACATTGAGCAGATTGGCGCTGCCCTGGCTCTTGGTCAAAACATTGCGCACGCCGACAACTTCCAAAACGGCGCGCACACCGCCGCCAGCGATGACGCCGGTACCGGGCGCAGCTGGCTTTAGCAGCACTCGCGCGCCACCGTGCCGTCCGACGACCGTATAGGGAATGGTCGTGCCGGAAAGCGCCACACCCTCGATATTGCGCCGCGCGCGCTCAGCAGCTTTGCGGATGCTATCCGGCACCGCTCGCGCCTTGCCAATGCCGATGCCGACATTGCCGCGATTGTCGCCGACGACCACAACTGTGCGGAAGGCGAAACGTCGGCCGCCCTTAATCACTTTGGCGACGCGGCGGATATCGACCACGCGCTCATCAAATTCATCGCGCTCTTCTTGATTGCGGCGCGAATCTCGTCTCCTGCGTTCAGCCATATTCAATCTCCACGCTTATAATTGCAGTCCGGCCTCGCGGGCGCCTTCGGCCACGGCGGCCACTCGACCGGTGAACCGGAACCCGCCGCGATCGAAGACGACGGTGTTGATGCCCGCGTCTTTCGCTCGCGCCGCTACCATTTGCCCGACAATCTTGGCTGCTTCGACCTTTTTCAGTTCCGTCAGTTGCGGCGCCAATTCCTTGTCAATCGTCGAGCAAGACACCAGGGTGCGCCCTTCGACATCGTCAATCACCTGCACGAAGACGTGGCGGTTGCTACGGTATACGTTCAGCCGCGGGCGCGCGGCCGTGCCGGATAACTTCTTCCGCACCCGGCGATGCCGCCGTTTGCGGGCTTGATATTTCTTTCGACCAACGATATCAGCCATCTTCTCTTTCCTCTGCCGAACCGACTTGGAGATCAGCGCGACCGTTCCACTAACGTTTGCCCGCCTTGCCGGCTTTACGCCGCACATATTCGCCCGAGTAACGCACGCCTTTGCCCTTGTATGGCTCGGGCGGGCGCCAACCGCGGATATCAGCCGCCACCTGCCCGACCACCTGCTTGTCAATGCCATCCACATGAATGATGGTACCGCGCGAATCCTGCGGCACATCAAAGGTGATATTGGCCGGCGGCTCCACAATTACATCGTGCGAGTGACCTAGCCGAAGCTGCAAGCTATTGCCTTGCATCGAGGCTTGATAACCAACGCCTTGAATCTCCAAGGTTTTGCGGAACCCCTGGGACACGCCCTCCACCATATTGGAAACAAGGGCGCGCGTGAGCCCATGAAGCGCCTTGTGATGACGCAAGTCCGACGGGCGCTCGACAATGACTGAGCCGTTCTCCTGACGTATCGTCAGATCCGGATTAAAATCCAGCCTCAGTTCACCTTTGGGTCCGGCGATCGTCACCGTGTTTCTATCGATTTGCGCAGTCACCTTTTCCGGCAACTGAACGGGCTGCTGCCCTACGCGAGACATGACATGGCTCCTTCCGTCACCAGACGTAACAAAGGACTTCGCCACCGACGCCATCGCGGCGCGCCTGCTGCGCGGTCATGACGCCTTTGGGGGTCGTCACGATTGCGATGCCGGTGCCGCTCAGTACGATCGGCAGCTCGCGGCGTTTGCGGTAGACGCGGCGTCCCGGTTTGCTAATTCGGCGGAGCTGCGTAATTACCGGCTGGCGATCGCGCCGGGAGCCAAAATACTTAAGCTGCACCTTTATCAGCGGCGCCGGGCTTTCGTCCCCAATCGAATAATCGTCGACGTATCCTTCTTCCTTGAGGATGCGAGCGATCTCGACCTTGATCGTGCTCTTGGGCACGAGGACTTCTGGCATGCCTCTTGTCAGCGCGTTGCGAATCCGCGTCAACATATCGGCAATTGGATCGTTTGTCACATTAGACACTTTTGCCGCCTCCTACCAGCTCGACTTTACAACGCCGGGAATTTCGCCCTCGAGCGCCATCTCGCGGAAGCAAATCCGGCACAGACCGAAGCGTCGGATGTATCCGCGCGGACGACCGCAGACCTTGCAGCGATGGCGCACACGCACCGCGTATTTACGCCGCTCTTCCCGAAATTGCATACATTTCTTCGCCATAAACTCCCTCTAATTTTCCTGGAAAGGCATACCGAGCAGCGAAAGCAGCCGGCGCCCCTCTTCATCCGTTTTCGCCGTAGTAACGATGGTCACTTCCATGCCGCGCACCTTATCGATCTTGTCAAAGTCGATTTCCGGAAAGACAAGCTGTTCTCGCAAGCCGACCGTTAGATTGCCACGCCCGTCCAACTTGGCTGATACGCCGCGGAAGTCGCGAATACGGGGCAAGGCAATATTGACCAGGCGATCATAAAGCGACCACATCCGCTCTTTGCGCAAGGTCACCTTGGCGCCAATCGCCCGCCCTTCACGCAGTTTGTAAGTGGCGATGCTCTTCTTGGCTTTGGTAACCACCGGCTGCTGACCGGTAATGACCTTTAAGTCTTCTACCGCGCCATCTAGCGAGCGCGGCTCATCAATCGCTTCTCCGACGCCAACATTCAGCGTGATTTTGCTAATCGTCGGGACTTGCATTCGGTTCTTATAGCCGAATTCGTCCGTCAAAGTCGGCACGACTTCTTCCAAATAGCGGGTGTACATTCTGTTTTCCACAATTCACCTCGTTCCGCTACTCGATTATGCTGCCGCTTTTTTTGCTGTAGCGCACCTTCCGCCCGTCATCGGTGAAGCGAAACCCGACTCGCGTCCGCTCATCGGTTTCTGGGCAGACCAGCATCACATTGGAAAGGTGCAAAGGCGCCTCAAACTCGATGATCTGCGCCGGGATCTGCTGCCCGCCGGGCGCCGGGCGCGCTTTGCGGTGACGCTTCATGATGTTGACCCCGTTTACAATGACGCGATCTTTCTTCACTAGGACACGAACAACCTCGCCGCGCAGTCCTTTGTCTTTGCCCGCGATCACTTCTACCAGGTCGCCTTGCTGTATTCGTTGCATTTCAATACCTCGCCTATAGCGTCTCGGGCGCCAGCGAAACGATTTTCATAAAGCCCTTGTCGCGCAATTCACGCGCCACTGGTCCAAAGACTCGCGTACCGCGCGGATTCTCAAGGTCCTCCGCCAGAACTACCGCTGCATTATCATCGAAGCGAATCGTCGAGCCGTCATTGCGGCGGTATTCCTTATGCGTCCGGACGATGACGGCGCGGACGAGCTCGCCCTTCTTGACGCCGCCGCTGGTGGTTGCCGATTTCACCGTACCGACGACGATATCGCCAACGTAACCGTACTTGACCTTGGAGCCACCCAATACGCGGATGACCAACAATTCCTGAGCGCCGCTGTTGTCGGCTATCTTCAGGCGCGATTCCGTTTGAATCATCGTAAATCCTCTCCGTTCACAAACTGGCCGTTCCGACACCAGCTCAGGTCGCCAGTTCTTCCGCGCCTTCCAACACCGCTTCCACCACCCAGCGCTTGCGTTTGCTGAGCGGGCGGCTCTGCACGATGCGCACTACCGCGCCAACGCCCGCGCCCGTTTCGTCATGCGCCATGACTTTCTTGGTTGAGGTCACAACTTTGTGATACACCGGGTGCATCTTGCGATTCTCGATCGCGACAACAACCGTCTTGTCCATTTTGTCACTGACAACCGTGCCGACCAGGCGTTTGCGATTATTGGGCATTTTCTCCCCCTTGCGCCACGAGTTCCGCCGCCAATTCGCGTTCGCGCAGCGCCGTTTTCAGCCGCGCGATATCACGCCGAGTCTTGCGAAACAGGGTCGTATCTTTCAACTCTCCGGACTCTTTCTGGATGCGATATGTGTACATTTCCACCTTAAGATCTTCGATCTTGTCCAGGATTTCGTCCGTGGACAAGGCGCGTATCTCGTCGATAACCATCAGCTAACCTCCCGCCCGGAAATCGGATCGAAGCGCTTCACGAACTTGGTTTTAATCGGCAGTTTATGCGAAGCCAGGCGCAGCGCTTCCCGCGCGTCGTCTTCGGGTACGCCGCTCATTTCGAAGAGAATACGCCCCGGTTTGACAACGCAGACCCATTTTTCCACTGAGCCTTTGCCCTTGCCCATGCGGGTTTCGGCCGCCTTCTGCGTCACCGGCTTGTCGGGGAAGATGCGAATCCAGACCTTGCCGCGCCGGCGGATATAACGCACCATCGCCCGGCGGCAGGCTTCAATCTGCCGGCTGGTGACCCAACTGGGCTCCAGCGCCTGCAAGCCGTAATCGCCGAATTGCACGACGGCGCCGCGGCGCGCTTTGCCCCGCATCCGTCCTCGCATCTGCTTGTTATATTTTCTACGTTTCGGCATTAACATGGCTCATGCTCCTACAGTCGCCGCGCTTTTTCTGGGCGAGCCACCGGCTAGCCCCTACACGCCCTCGATTATCTTGTTAGTTCCGCCGTCTGCGCCGTCCGCCATGATCGGCGGGACGCTGCGCCGGGCTGCTGAAGGGATCTTCTCCCGGCAGAATGTCGCCTTTGTAAATCCAAACCTTGACGCCGATTTGCCCAAATGTAGTCAGCGCTTCGGCGAAGCCATAATCGATATCGGCGCGCAGCGTGTTGCGCGGCACGCGACCGTCAAACATCCATTCCCGCCGCGCCATGTCGGAGCCGCCCAAGCGACCGCTCACCTCGACGCGGATTCCGCCGGCGCCCTGACGCATCGCCTGCATGATCGCCCGCTTCATCGCGCGGCTATGGCCGATGCGCCGTTTCAATTGTGAAGCCACGTTTTCAGCGACCAGCGTCGCGTCCAAGTCGGGCCTTTCAATTTCGCTGACCTCGACCTTCACCGTCTTGCCGGTCATCTCTTGCAATTGTTGCCGCAGTTCCTTGACCGCCTCGCCCTTGCGCCCAATGATAAGACCAGGACGCACCGTATTGATTGTGATAATCACTTGGTTCGGATGGCGCTCGATTTCAATGCGAGACACGCCAGCGCGGGTCGTCTTCGCCTTCAAAAACTTCCGTATTTTGCGATCTTCCATCAATAGATTGACATAGCGTTCGCCTTCGGCATACCAGCGAGCGTCCCACTCGCGGATTACTTTCAGGCGGAATCCCTTTGGATGAACCTTACGACCCATTAGTCCTCTTCCTCTCGCTCAGCTAGAATCACCCAAAGGTGCGATTGTCGTTTGAGGCGCGGCTTATAGCGGCCGCGAGCGCCCGCCTTAAAGCGCTTCAGCGTCGGACCGTCGCCAGCGTAGATCTTCGACACGTACATGTCGTCCGGGTTGAGGTCAAAGTTATTGGCCGCGTTCGCCATCGCCGAAGACAAGGTCTTGCTGACAAAATCGGAACCCTTTTGCGGCATGTAATCCAGCACGATCAAAGCTTCCTGGGCATCCATCCCGCGCACCTTGTCACAGACGAGGCGCAGTTTCCGTGGCGAGATTGGCAGATACCGGGTAATTGCGCGAACTTCCATCTCTGCTTCCCCTATCGCCTGCTATCGATGATGTGACCGCGGAAGGTGCGGGTTGGCGCGAATTCGCCGAGCTTGTGTCCAACCATGTTTTCCGTGATGTATATCGGCACATGCCGGCGGCCATCGTGCACCGCGATCGTGTGGCCCACCATCTGCGGGAAGATGGTGCTCGCCCGGCTCCAGGTGCGGATCACGACCTTTTTGTTCTGCTGGTTGAGTCGTTCAATCTTCTCCAGCAATTTCGGGCTGACAAAATAGCCCTTTTTCAGTGAACGTGACATGCTTGTGTCTCCAAAATCTAACGACGTTTGCCGCGCCGGCGAATGATGAAACGATTGGTTCGCTTGTTGCGGCGCGTGCGTACTCCCAGCGCTTTCTTGCCCCAAGGCGTCTTTGGCGCCGCCATGCCGATGCCCGTCTTGCCTTCGCCGCCGCCGTGGGGATGGCTGGCCGGGTCCATCGCCGAACCACGCACCGTCGGCCGCCAACCAAGCCAACGTTTGCGACCGGCCTTGCCCAGCTTTACGTTAGCGTGCTCGGCATTGCCTACCTGACCGATAGTCGCGCGGCACGCGCCCAAGATCATCCGCATCTCACCGCTCGGCAGACGCAATGTTACATACTTGCCTTCGCTTGCTAGGATTTGCGCCGAAGTTCCGGCTGAACGCGCCAACTGCCCGCCCTTGCCCGGGCGCATCTCAATATTGTGCACGACCGTGCCGAGCGGGATATCTTTGAGCGCGCGGCTGTTGCCCGGGCGCAGCGCGCTCTGGGCGCCATTGCCGATCTTGTCACCGACCGTCACACCCATCGGCGCGATGATATAACTCTTCTCGCCGTCTTCGTATTGCAGCAAGGCGATGCGCGCCGATCGATTGGGATCGTATTCGATCGCGATGACCTCGGCGCGGCAGTCTTCCTTATTGCGTTTGAAGTCGACAAGCCGATAGCGGCGTTTGTGCCCGCCGCCACGATGCCGCACCGTGATGCGCCCGGTATTGTTGCGGCCGCCCTTTTTCCGCAGCGCGCGCGTCAACGAACGCTCGGGCTTGCTCTTGGTAATCTCTTCAAACGAGTAGCCGGTCATATTGCGGCGACCGGGCGACGTTGGTTTATAAACCTTGATGGGCATCGCTCACGCTCCCATTAGACATTGAACAACTCAATCGTAACACCCTCTTCCAGCGTAACGACCGCCTTCTTCCAGGCCCGCGATCGAACATAAGTATTGCGCCCGCGGCGTCCTCGCTTGGCCGGCATCATCATCGTATTCACTTTGACAACTTTGCCTTCCAACTCAAAGATCTCCTCGACCGCTTCCTTGATCTGGATCTTGTTGGCTCTGCGCGCCACTTCAAAGACGTACTTATTCTGCGCGTCCGCCATTTCGGTCGACTTTTCCGTGATCACCGGGCGGCGAATGACATCGTATAAATGAAGTTCCGCCATCTTACGCTCCCATCCCCCAAATGCCCGTCACCACATCCAGCGCGTCGAGGGTGATGACTACCTTGTCGTACTTGAGCAGATCACGCACGTTCAAAAAGTTCGCCATTATCGAATGCGCGCCCGGCAGGTTGCTCACGCTCTTGCGGACTATTTGCTGTTCGGCTGTGACCACGATCAGCGCCGATTGCTCTCCAACGAGCGTCGCTATCAAATCACGCATTACCCGTGTCTTCGGCGCGTCCAGTTCGAGCTTGTCCACGATGACCAATTGATCATCCCGAACTAAGGCGCTCAATGCCGAACGTATGGCGCCACGTCGCATCTTCTTCGGCATCCTTTTGCGGTAGTTGCGCGGCTTGGGTCCATGCGCCAAACCACCGCCTACGAAAATTGGCGCGCTCTGGGCGCCGTGGCGGGCGCGGCCCGTGCCTTTTTGGCGATACCACTTGCCGCCGGTCGCCCGTATCTCGCTGCGTGACAGGGTGCTGTGCGTTCCCTGGCGCGCGTTGGCCATTTGCCGTACGTAAGCTTGATGCATCAAACCCACATTGATCTTCGCCTCAAAAATATCGGACGGCAACTCAACCTGCGATACTTCTCGCCCGGCGCTGTTCATAACTGGAAATTGCATGGCGAAACTCCTGTAGCTTGCGCCTTAGGCGCCTTAGGCGCGCTTTGCCGCCGGCTTGATCATTACGATGCTGCCCTTGGCGCCGGGCACCGAACCCTTGACCGCCAGCAAGTTTTTCTCGGCGTCGACCACAACCAGAGGAAGATTCTGCACCGTCACACGGTCGTTGCCCATCCGCCCCGCCATCTTCTTGCCCTTCAGCGTGCGGCCGGGCGTGGCGCACATGCCAATGGACCCGGGCGAGCGCATCCGGTCGGACTGACCATGAGTCTTGGGACCGCGCGCGAAACCGTGCCGTTTGATCGTTCCGGCGTAGCCTCGTCCTTTGCTGGTGCCGATCACATCGACGAGTTCGCCCTGTTCGAATATATCCACCTTGATCTCTTGCCCCTCTTCGACGCCGGCATCAGCGGCTTCCGACAAGCGAAACTCGCGAAGATGGCGCAGCGCCGGCAAGTCCAGCTTTTGCAAATGACCCAACTGCCCCTTGGTCAGCCTCTTGGGCTTGGTTTCGCCAAAACCGAGCTGCACGGAAACGTAACCATCGCGCTCCGTATTACGAACCTGGGTCACATAGCAGGGTCCCGCCTGAATAACCGTTACCGGAACAACCGATCCCTGCTCGTCAAATACCTGGGTCATCCCCACTTTTTTGCCAATCATGCCCTTCATGAGCGTAGCCTCCACTCAGATGAACCAGCGCTTCAAGCTGTCGATTTCACCCTTTTGTCTCACCACCGCGCTCGCGAACGCTAGCCCAGGCAACACTGCTGGAATCCGCGGATTGATGTTGCGCTCCCCAGCTCGTTCACGAGACCGCTATCGCTTTGCTCCGCCGGCCGTCCTAGATCTTGATTTCAATATCCACGCCGGCCGGCAGATTTAAGCGCATAAGCGTGTCGATAGTCTTGCTGTCGGGCTCAAGCACGTCAATCAACCGCTTATGCGTCCGCACCTCGAAGTGCTCTTGCGAATCCTTGTCGATGAATGGCGAACGCCTCACCGTGAATCGTTCAATGCGAGTCGGCAACGGTACGGGACCCACCACTCGCGAGCCGGTCCGTTCGGCCGTATCCACTATGCGCTGCGCCGATTGGTCAAGCACGCGGTGGTCATAAGCCTTCAGACGGATTCGAATCTTGTTTTTTGCCATTACGCAACCTTTGTTTGCTCAGTCAATGCATCGGTCCTGATCGGCGAGCAGAGCCGATCGCCGCTGCTATTGCCCGAGCTACTCAAGTATCTCGGTGATGCGACCCGCGCCCACCGTCAGACCACCCTCGCGAATGGCGAAGGACGAACCGCGTTCCAGCGCGACCGGCGTGATCAATTCCACATCGAGATTCACATTATCGCCCGGCATGACCATTTCCACGCCATCGGGCAGCGTGATCGTTCCGGTGACGTCCATGGTGCGGATATAGAATTGCGGACGGTAGCCGGTAAAGAAGGCTTTGTGACGCCCGCCTTCATCGCGACGCAGGACATAGACCTCGCACTTGAATTTCTTGTGCGGGGTGATCGAGCCGACCTTGGCAATGACCATGCCGCGCTGAACTTCCTCGCGACCGACCCCGCGAAGCAGAATGCCGGCGTTATCGCCCGCCTGCGCCTGATCCAGTTCCTTGTTGAACATTTCGATTCCGGTGACGACCGTCTGCTCGATTTCGTCGCGCAAGCCAACGATGTCGACCTCGGTGCCCTTCAGCAAAGTTCCGCGCGCCACACTGCCGGTGACGACGGTGCCACGCCCCTTGATTGAGAAGACATCTTCAATCGCCATCATGAAGGGTTTGTCGACATCGCGCATTGGCGTCGGGATCCACTCGTCGACGGCGTCCATCAACTCGACGATCGACGCATACTCGGGCGCGTCCGGGTCGCTGCTGTCGCACTCTTCGGCCGCCAGCGCTGAACCCTTGATGATCGGCGTATCCGGATCAAAGTCGTAACCCTCAAGCAGTTCCGCCAATTCCATCTCGACCAATTCGATCAATTCTTCATCGTCCATCTGATCGGTCTTGTTGAGATAGACGACCATGGCCGGCACTTCCACTTGCTTCGCCAGCAGCACATGCTCGCGCGTCTGCGGCATGGGTCCGTCAGGCGCGCTGACGACCAAGATCGCGCCGTCCATCTGCGCCGCGCCGGTGATCATGTTCTTGATGTAATCGCGGTGCCCCGGGCAATCCACGTGGGCGTAGTGGCGGGCGTCGGTCTCATATTCGACGTGGCGAATATTGATGGTGATGCCGCGCGCGCGTTCTTCCGGCGCATTATCGATATCGCCATATTCGCGCTCCTGCGCTTGCCCCTTCAAAGCCAGCACTTTGGTGATGGCCGCCGTCAACGTGGTCTTGCCATGGTCAACATGACCGATGGTTCCGATGTTTACGTGAGGCTTGGTACGCTCGAATTTCCCTTTTGACATCTTACAATCCCTCTGTTTAACTCCGTGATTTGAAATTGATTTTGCGAACGAGAGTTGCTGACGGAAGCGCGCCCCGTCGTTTTTCTACCGCGCCCCGGATTTCACCGCCTCGGCGATTTCTTCCGGCGCGACCGTATACGTATCAAACTCCATGCTAAAGTTCCCGCGTCCCTGCGTGTTATTGCGCAGGTCATTGGCATAACCGAACATTTCGCCCAGAGGCACCTGCGCCTTGATCACCGAGATGCCTTCGCTGTGCGGCTCCATGCCCTGAATGACACCGCGCCGCGCCGAGATATCACCGACCACGGCGCCAGTATATTCATCGGACACGACGATTTCCACGCTCATCGACGGCTCCAAGATAACCGGAGCGCCTTTCTGAATGCCTTCTTTCAGGCACATTGAGCCGGCAATGGTGAAGGCGATTTCGCTGGAATCGACTTCATGATAAGCGCCGTCGAGCAAGGTCGCCTTGACATCCACCACCGGATATCCGGCGATGACGCCGCCTTGCATCGCTTGCCTGGCGCCTTTTCGCACCGCCGGGACGAACTCCTTGGGTATCGACCCGCCGCGGATGGCGTCCACAAACAGAAGCTCGCCATCGGCATCTTCTGCTTCATCGGCGGGCAGCGGTTCAAAACGAATCGCGCAGCGCGCGTACTGACCAGCGCCGCCCGTCTGTCGCCGAAAGGTCGTGTCGATTTCCACCATGCGCGTAATCGTTTCTCGGTAAGCCACGCGCGGTCGCCCAACGCGCGCATCGACGCCGTATTCGCGCATCAAACGGTCGACCAGCACTTCCAGGTGCAACTCGCCCATGCCCTTGATCTTGGTCTGGCCCAGCTGGTCATCGACTTCGACCTGAAAAGTTGGATCTTCTTCCGCCAGCCGGCGCAATCCTATACCCATCTTGTCCTGGTCGGCTTTGGTGTTGGGTTCGATGGCGACCTCGACTACCGGCGCCGGAAAACTGATGTTCTCGAGCAGAACCGGGTTGTTCTGCGCGCTGAGCGTATCGCCGGTGAATGTCTCCTTCATGCCGATGACGGCCGCGATATCGCCCGCGTGCACTTCTTTGACGTCCTCGCGGCGGTCGGCGAACATACGCACAATTCGCCCAATCCGCTCGCGCCGGCCGTTGGCGGTATTCAGCGCCATTGTGCCCGCTCTCAACACGCCGGAGTAGACGCGCGTGAAAGCCAGGCGGCCGTAAGGATCGGAGACGATCTTGAATACCAGCGCCGCCAATGGTTCGTCATCGCTGGCGCGCCGCACGAGCTCACTGCCATCTTTGGGATGCTCGCCAATGACCGGCGGGATATCCAGCGGCGATGGCAGCAGCGCCACCACCATATTCAGCAGCGCTTGCACACCTTTGTTCTTCAAAGCCGCGCCGCAAAGCACCGGATGCAACTCGCCCGAAATGACGCCGGAACGCAAGGCCGCCACGATCTCCTCATCGGCGATCGCCTCTTCTTCGAGGAATTTCATCGTCAGATATTCATCATGTTCGACGATCTTTTCGATCATCTCTTCACGGCGGGTCTCCGCCATTTCCCGATGGCTTTCCGGAATCGCATGATAGTTGATATCGGTGCCTTCATCGTTTCCGTAGGTGATCAGCTCCATATTGAGCAAATCGATGATGCCTTCGAAATTCTCGCCGCTGCCGTATGGCGCCTGAATCACGACCGGGTTGGCATTCAGCCGATCCACCATCATGTCTACGCAGCGGTCGAAATCGGCGCCGATACGATCCATCTTGTTGACGAAGCATAGACGCGGCACATTGTATTCCGAGGCTTGCCGCCATACGGTTTCCGATTGTGGCTCCACACCGGCGACACTGTCGAATACCGTGATACCGCCATCCAGGACACGCAAACTCCGCTGCACCTCAGCGGTAAAATCGACGTGACCGGGCGTGTCTATGATGTTAATTTGGTGATCATCCCAGCTGGCGGTTACCGCGGCCGATGTAATCGTGATGCCGCGCTCCCGCTCTTGCTCCATGTAATCCGTTGTAGCCGAGCCTTCGTGCGTTTCGCCAATGCGGTGAACCATCCCGGTGTAATAGAGCACACGCTCGGTGACGGTCGTCTTGCCGGCGTCAATATGGGCTATGATTCCGATATTTCGGACTTTGTTGAGATCAATGCCAGCGTTCGAATTAGTCATTTCTCATTCACTTCCGAAGTTGCGTCTTCGGCTTTACCCGCTCCGTCTGCTAGCGAAAATGCGCGAAGGCGCGGTTCGCCTCCGCCATGCGATGCGTTTCATCTTTGCGGCGGATGGCGCTGCCCTGGCCATTGTAAGCCTCGACCAATTCGTTGGTAAGCTTTTCCGCCATGCTTCGACCGTTTCGTTCGCGCGCGAATTGAATCAGCCAACGCATTGCCAGCGTGATGCCGCGTTCATGCGAGACGTCGATAGGCACCTGATAGGTCGAGCCGCCAACGCGCTTTGGCTTGACTTCCACCGCGGGCGCCACATTGCGGATCGCCATCTCGAAGACCTCTACCGGATCTTTCCTCGTACGCTCGCCCATCGCCTCCAGGGCGTCGTACATAATCCGCGTCGCGACGCTCTTCTTGCCGCCACGCATCATGCGATTGATGAACATCGCCACATGGAGATTGCCATACTTCACATCGGGCGGCGGTATCCGCTTGGGCGGGCGATTTCTTCTTGGCATGTTATGACTCCTTCACGCGCAACTCATCCGCTCGGCGAGCCGAGGCTCGTAGTTGATGCGATTGTCTGCGAAAAACGATTGCGCGGACCTCTAGCGATTACTTGGAACGCTTTGTTCCGTATTTGCTGCGCCCCTGCTCGCGGCCGTCTACGCCAGTGGTATCCAGCGTGCCGCGAACGATATGGTAACGTACGCCGGGCAGATCTTTCACGCGGCCTCCGCGCACCAGCACGACGCTGTGCTCCTGCAAGTTATGGCCCTCGCCGCCAATATAGGCGGAGACCTCGATGCCATTGGTCAAGCGCACGCGCGCGACCTTGCGCAGCGCCGAATTGGGCTTCTTCGGCGTCATTGTTTTGACTTGCGTACACACGCCCCGCTTCTGCGGCGCGCCTTTTTGCTGACGCGAACGCCGCTGCTTTAAGGCATTGAAAGTATATTGCAGCGCTGGCGCTTTATTCTTTTTGCTCTTGGATTTGCGCCCTTTGCGCACCAGTTGGTTAATTGTGGGCATGGATTTCTCCGTACTTCGCTACCGTTGCGATTTCGCTTTCAGACATGCAAACAGGCGCTCATTCGGACGCCCATTCTTACTTTCGCTCATGACGAGACGCTTTACACCGGTAAAGCACTTTCGCCATATCTGCTCAGTTCAGCCCGCAGCGCCTCCAAGACGGAGGTTGCTGGCTGCGAGTGCAAGCGCGCATGATATCAACACGTCTAGGGCTTGTCAAGACAATTCTGGCGGGTTCGCAGGAAAAGCGGCTTGATTCCTTTCTTACCACCGAGTACACCGAGTTTTTTCGAGTGCACAGAGGCATATAGATTGTCTGCTTCTTCGCAATAAGACTCTCCGAAATCGAGGGAAGATTCGACTTTCATATTCACTTGCTTGCCTTTGCCAGGAAACAGCGAAGCGGACATTTGCGATGGATTAAATTTGCCGCATTAATTCTCGGCGTCCTCAATCAAACTCTGTGACCTCGGTGGTAAATCGTCCAAGTTAGACCCCGCGAAACAATTCGCGCACAATGATATTCCGCTGAATCTCACTAGTTCCTTCATAAATCTGAAATATCTTCACATCGCGCAGCAGCTTCTCCACCGGATACTCTTTCATATATCCGTAGCCGCCGAAAACTTGCACCGCATCAACCGCCGCCCTAGTCGCCATATCGGCTGCGAATGCTTTGGCATAAGCTGGAATCCGGGGATTGAAGACGCCAGCGTCCACTTGCCAGGCCGCCTGCCAGGTCAAGAGCCTTGACGCTTCGTAATTGATCGCCATATCAGCGATCTTGTGGCCCACCGCTTGGTGCTGATAAATTGGCAGGCCGAAGGCTTCGCGCTCGCCCGCGTATTTGACGCTCTCGTCGAGGGCGCGCCGCTGCAAACCGCATGCAGCCGCCGCCACACCGGGCCTGCTGTGATCAAAGACTTTCATGGCGATGTAAAAGCCTTGCCCAACCTCGCCGACAACATTCTCTTCCGGTACCTCGACATTCTCGAAAACGATCTCGGCTGTGTCCGACGCCCGTTGACCCAGCTTGTCGAATTTCTTGCCGACGCTGAGGCCAGGCGCCTCTCGGTCAACGATGAAACAGGTCATGCCGCGATGCCCCGCCGAAGGATCGGTCTTGGCGAATATCGTGTAGAAATTCGCGTAACTCGCGTTGGAGATAAACGTTTTGCTTCCATTGATTATGAAAGATGCCTTCCTCTTTTCGGCACGCGTCTCTATGGCGGCCACGTTAGAGCCGGCATTGGCTTCGGTCACGCCGTAGGAGCAGAACTGACCCTGCTCGCCAGCGCGCTCGCCGAGCCAATAGGCTTTCTGATTGTCGCTGCCGGCGATCAAAATGGGCAGCATCGCCAAGGAATTGACCCCTAGGCTTGTGCTGATGCCGGTGCAGCCGTAACCCAATTCTTCTGATACAAGCGCTTCTTCAAAACAAGTCGCGCCGACGCCGCCGTATTCTTCCGGAATAAGCATGTTGACGATGCCCAATTCGCGCGCCTTGTGAAATATGTCCTCGGGGAATTTCGCCTCTTCGTCATATTCGGCCGCGACCGGGATGATATTGTCAGCCACAAAGTCGCGCGTCATCCGCACCAGCATTTCTTGTTCTTCGCTCAGTTTGAATTGCGGTCCCGCCTTGGTCTCCAGCGCAAGATCGCTCATCACGGTCACCTCAAGGCTCATTATTCGACGCTAAATTTAACACGGTTCTGATTCACCTTCCAGCGTCTTGCATAAGGCGCAATAGGGCGGCAACTACGAACAAATGCTGTTCCTCTCGGCTGATCTCGGCCGGCGAAACGCGCCGCCATCACCCCACCCAGCGAATGTCCGCCAATGACCCAGCGCTCAATGGATGGGAATGCGGTGATGACATCGCGCGCTGATAGCGACGACGCCAAAGAGCAGCAGCAAAAATAGAATCGCGCGGCGAGGATTCCGGCGAAGAAGATTTAAGATAATGACGCCAGCGCCTCGGCCATCGTCTCGCCCGCGGCCATCCCGGAAAGAAACGCGCCTTCGACGCGTCCGCGTCCGCCAAAGGCATCGCCGGCGAAAACCAGCGGCGGCAGATCCTGAGCCAGCAAACACTCTTGCGGATGAGTAGTCAAGGGCACGGAGTAACGCCACTTTTTGAGCTGCGTTTGCGCGATTTTCGCGCCGGGCTTGAGAAAGGGCTGCACGGCTGATTCCAGCGCGCGGATAATATCAGCTTCAGAGGCATCCCAATTCTGGCGGCTGAACTTGGCATTGGCGTGGCTGGTGATGATCCTCGTCGCCGATATTCCCTTCGCCTGATTGTCCGCTACCCAATACACATCGCTTTGGAAGTTCTGCATGGCGCCCGGCGCCGGCAAATCGACATCGCCGTTGACCGCGTGTATGCCGCATAAGCAGGGACCGAAGCGTATTCGCCGCAGCGCGGCATCATCGTCGGCATTGAGATGTACTCCGTTGGCGGTCAGCAATTCCAAGCTCTCGGGCATCGGTGGAGTCATGA
This sequence comes from Chloroflexota bacterium, assembly GCA_026706445.1. Classification (GTDB taxonomy): domain Bacteria; phylum Chloroflexota; class Anaerolineae; order Aggregatilineales; family Phototrophicaceae; genus UBA6055. Next base: position 60,260 of record JAPOYT010000157.1, on the reverse strand, counting down.
TCAGCCCATGTCCCGCGTAGGCATTGCCGCCGCTATCGTAAAGCCTCCAGCCGCCGTCCTCTTGGCGAATGTTGGAAATCAGCCTGTCAACAGAAATCGCGATGCCCTGCGCGAGCTGTTTGGCCAGCTTATTCATGCCGCCGCGAATCGCATATCGCGGGTGACCGTCGCCGATGGTGCGTTTGAGGCTGCCATCCGACCAGCCGGTTCCCCAAACGTAGGCCAAATCAAGCGACCGCCAGTGATCGACATAACGCTGTAAGGTCGATGTCCGCACGGTAAAGAACTGCGCGCCATGATCGGCCAGACCGTTTTCACCTACGCGCCGCGTCGCCAGGCGACCGCCAACGCTGCGTCCCCGATCGATCACGTGTACGCTATTGCCACGCTCAAGCAGAGCATTCGCCGCCATCAATCCGGATAAACCGGCGCCGACAATTAAGACATCTACCGCCACATCTTGCGCCTTTCCCCGAGCCGCAATACGAATTCCAATCATACCGCATTCGTCATAAATTATTAGGCGGACTCCCTATCATCGCATTGGCAGCCGAATCTAAGGAAACTCTTTTGCCATTTATCTTCGGTAGTGTATCGAACTCGGTTGAAATTCAAATGAGCCGAATCCAACTTCACTACAAAGGCGCAAAGGACACAAAGAAAATGGCATATTTCGCAGACAATTTCTCGGTGCTCTCGCTTTTCTCGGTGTCCTCGGTGGTAAAGTTTTTTGTGTTTCAACCGAAAAGGATACACTTCCTTATCTTCACAGTCGCGGCAAAATGTGTTATACTCTCGTTGCGTGGTGATGAAGGCTGATTGGGCAGCCGGCATCATCAGTCATCATGGGGGCGAATCAGATTCGACGTTGGTGGCTGAAACCGCACCGCAAGCCGTGGCGCCAAGACACGTAAAACTGGCAAAGCACATAGGTGCAAAACCCAATTTCCAACCCCTCCCGATGGTTGCTTAGCCAACCGGACTGAGGGAGTAGAGGCCGATGATCCTCTACCGCTCCTGCAGACTCGTCTCCCTTCACGAACTGCAACGAGTGTCATA
>JAPOYT010000157.1:0-59144 GCA_026706445.1 Chloroflexota bacterium | reverse complement strand
GTCTCCCTTCACGAACTGCAACGAGTGTCATAAAAAGCTAGGGCGCCCGCCGTCTACGCCGATAAGACGGCGCCAAGCCTAATCGGCTAGCGCAACGTGAACCGCGCGCTCTGGGCTGCGCTGCGCGAAACCTTTCAGAGAGCTAAGCTTGTAGAAGTGCGAGTTTCGAAACCAGCGGACCCGGGGGGCAGGTCCCCGGCGCTTCCACTCTCATTCGCCGCCTTGCGTTCCGCAGGGCGGTGTTTGTTTCTTGCGTTATAATCGCTCGCACTATGGTCAGCAGATTCTCGCCGACTGCGCGCATTATCATGTGCAGCGTGGTGGCCGCCGCCCTCACGCTGAGCGCCTGCCGCTCCAGCGAGCCGCAGCAGACGGTGACAGCCGTCTACGCTGAAGCCCTTTCCAGCATCGAAATGCTGCGCGTCACCGCTACAGTCGCGCGCGCCCGCATACAAACGACGCTGGATTACGCCGGCACGCGCGTTGCCCAGGCGGACGCGGCGGGCGCCTTTCTCGCCTCCAATCTGATCAGCCTGGGCACCGAGAGCGCCTACATTGAACAAAGCCTTCAGCAAGTGGAGGAATTCAATACCTTGGCGCCGCCAAACCCGGCCGCAAATGAGCCCGCGCATTCGGTCACTGCTCAGGCGCCGCATACCCAAGCGCCGATAGCGATCGTTACGCCACCCGCCCTAACGCCGCCGCCAACATCGACGCAGCGGGGACCGCGCCTGGAAAACATCAGCATGGCCTCGGGCGTCAATGAATTCGACTGCGCCATTGATGTCAATCCACGCTTCACGCCAGCGTCGACAGCGATATACGTCGTCGGGCGCGCCTTTGCGATTCCAGCCGGCGCAACGATTACGTCCAGCTGGCGCCGCGCGGGAACGGAAGTGGTCAGCTTCAGCTTCCAGCGGGAACACGAAATCAACGACAATTGTATCTGGTTCTTCATTGATCAGTCCGATGCGCCATTCACAGTCGGTTTCTGGAGCGTCGATATCAGCGTAAATGGTCAGCCCGTGACCTCGCCTGTCGCCTTCCAAATCGTCGGAATCTGAGTCCGGTCGAGTCGCATTCGACTTGCCGCCAAGACGCGCGCGAAGAAAAGATAGCACTGGAATCGTCGGCAACTCCTGGCATAATCATACGTATACCGATGTGTAACTTTCGGCTAGCAACAGGACAGGCACGATGGCGATCGTCACTCGCTGGGACAACAAAAAGAAGACCGTAATCCTCCTTGAATTCGAGTCGGAATGGGATTGGGAAGAGTTGGAGGAAGCGGTGCATAAAGCCGACCAATTGATCGGCAGCGTGGAGCACTTTGTCGACTTGATCATCGACCTGGAAGGCACGACCATCCCACGTGACATCTTGACCGCCGCCAAGACATTGCTGGCATCGGGCGAAGCGCGTCCCAACGAAGGCGCCCGCGTTGTCGTCGGCGCAAACGGCGCTATCCGCACCATCTATCAGACGATACAGAAGACTTTTAACAACGCCGTCGAAGGGCGCGAAATCCTCTTCGCGCCTAATATGAATGACGCGCGCGCGATCGTGCGCGGCTTGGCAATGGATCGCTAGGGCGCGCCAGACCCGTATTCAATCTGCAAAATCGCCGAGCGCGCCTGAGGTATCGAGACTTCGCGCGCTGTTCAAAGGCATTTCCCGCGATGAGGGACGCCGGTTCCTAGCGCCTGGCCAAAAGAGCAGTCCACCTAGACATTCTGACAGTCCCTTCAAGGCGACCGAAGCAGCTATGCTATAGTCATTGCAGGAGGCGGCGAAAGCGAATGGGCATGATCGGCGGCGGCTGGTACCGCCGCATGTGGAGGCAGGAGACGAAGGCGAAACCCAATGTCTCGGGGCGCCTCCTTCTTCGCGTTCTGCGATACGCAAAGCCGTACCGACTTCACATAGTCGGCATGCTGATCGCCATCGTGCTGACGACCAGCCTGGGATTGATCAATCCCCTGATCTTCCGTCAGATCATTGATGTCGCGCTTCCGGCCAAGGATATTGGCATGCTCAATGTCTTGGCGCTGGCGATGCTCGTTTTGCCGATAGCCGTCTCTGGCGTCCGGATAGTGCAGCGCAAGCTGAATGTCACCATCGCCGAAGGCGTGATCTACGACCTGCGGGTTTCGCTTTATCGCCACCTGCAGCAAATGTCGCTCCGTTTCTTCACCAATACCAAAACGGGCGAGCTGATGAGCCGCCTGAACAACGACGTAATCGGCGCGCAGAATGCCGTAAGCAACACCATCGTCGCGATTATCACCAATTTCTTTATGGTTGTCGCCTCCCTGGCGATCATGCTGCATTTGGAATGGCGCTTGACCATTATTAGCGTCACAGTGCTGCCATTCTACCTCATCATCATGCGGCGGCTGGGCGCGCGCCTGGAGCGGATCTCGCGCGAGCAGCGGGTGATCGACGCGCAGATGAACGCGATGATGAACGAAACACTCAATATCAGCGGCGCCTTGCTCGTTAAGCTCTTTGGGCGGCTGGAAGCGGAGGTCGATCATTTCGATCGGCGCGCTGCTGATGTTCGCGATGCCGGCATCAAGCGCGCGGTAATGGGGATTCAATTCTCCACCGTTCTCGGTCTTTTGGATTACATCGGCACTGCGCTGATCTACTGGATCGGCGGAATGCTTGTTATCGGGGAGGCGCTCTCAATCGGCACCATTGTCGCCTTCGTCGTATACGCGACGCGGCTGTATTTTCCTCTTGAGATGCTAGCCAACGCGCCCGTGGAATTTGCGCAGTCCATTGTCAGCTTCGAGCGCGTGTTTGAGATCATCGATCTGCCGCTGGAAATCGCCGAGGCGGACGATGCCACTCAACTGGATGAAGTCGAGGGCAAGCTGGCTTTCAAGGATGTCAGCTTTCGCTATCGCATCGATGACGCTCAGCTGCTTTCCGATGTCGAACGAATCGGCCGATTTGCCAGCGTCGACGCGACGCGGTCGGGCGAGAGCGGACGGCGGAAGAACGGCGCGCCTGCGACCGGCGCGGCGCATCAAGCGCGCGAGATGGCGCTGGAAAACATCTCATTTCGCATCGAGCCGGGCCAACTTGTCGCGCTGGTCGGTCCCAGCGGCGCCGGCAAGACGACACTGACCTACTTGATCCCGCGCCTATACGATCCGTCGGCGGGACGGGTTACGCTCGATGGTTATGACCTGCGCGACCTGACCCTGAGCGCGATGGCGCAGAACATCGGCATGGTGACGCAGGAGACCTACCTCTTCCATGATACAATCCGCACCAACCTGCTCTATGCCAAGCCGGACGCATCGCAAGCCGAACTCGAAGCGGCGGCGAAAGCAGCCCATATCCATGATTTCGTGATGGGTCTGAGCGACGGCTACGACTCCATTGTCGGCGAGCGCGGCTATCGGCTCAGCGGCGGCGAAAAGCAGCGGATCGCGATCGCCCGCGTCATCTTGAAGGATCCGCGGATTCTTGTGCTCGACGAAGCCACCAGCCATCTTGACAGCCAGTCGGAAGCGCTTATTCAGGACGCGCTCAGCCAAATTATGCGCGGGCGCACCAGCATCGTGATCGCCCATCGGCTGAGCACGATTTTGGCCGCCGACACGATCTTGGTGCTGGATCGCGGCGCCATCGTCGAGGCGGGTAGCCACGCCGAACTCCTGAATCAAGACGGTTTGTACGCCGGGCTTTATGAGACACAGTTCAGCGGACAGCGCGAAATGGCATGAAGGCGACGATCGCGCAGCTTGACGCCAGCCAATTGCCGGGCGAATGGGCCGCGCTGCGGGAGCATGTTTCCCGCGAGCGATCCGATCTGGTGCTGCTGCCCGAGATGTGTTTCGCGCCCTGGTTTTGTACCGCGCCCGTATACGACGAGACGGTCTGGCGCGCCGCATTGTCGGCTCACGAGCGCTGGCTGGCGCGCCTGCCTGAACTCGGCGCTCCAATAATAATCGGCACGGCGCCGCGAAACGAAGACGGCAAACGATACAATGTCGCCTACGCTTGGAATGCCGACCGCGGACTACAATGGACTCACCGGAAGACTTATCTCCCGAACGACGACGGCTATTGGGAAGCCAACTGGTATGATCGCGCGCCGATAGAGTTCCAAACCTTCTGTTTGGGCGAGCTCTCCGTCGGGGTAAGCATCTGCACCGAAATCTGGTTCATGCAGCACGCGCGCGAATACGGCCAGCGCGGCATCCATTTGCTGCTGAATCCACGCAGCACCCCGGCTTTCAGCAATGACAAGTGGCTGGCTGGCGGCCGGACGGCTGCCGTCGTTGCCGGCGCCTTTTGCCTTTCCTCGAATCACGCCGGGCGCGCCGATCACGTCCAGCTGGGCGGCGCCGGCTGGATCTGTGACCCCGATGGCGTCGTTCTCGCCGTGACCGACGCAGGCCGTCCCTTCATCTCCTTGGACTTGGATCTCGCCCGCGCCGAGTCAGCGAAGAGCGCCTATCCGCGTTACGTCGACGACAGCCCTCTGTAGGCGGTGTACTCGCTATACAAGCTGTCGATGTGTCTGCTACCATATTGAATGTACGGCAGTTTGAGATCGCTATGGCTGAAAAACGCCTGATTGTAGGGCTGGGGAATCCCGGCGCCAAATACGAAAAGACACGTCATAATGTCGGCTGGCGCGTGATCGACGAGTTGGCGCGCCGCCACAATCTCGGCGGCGGACGCAGCGAGCGGCGCGCGCAAACTTGGGACGGCGTCATCCGCGGTGAACGGGTCAAACTGGCGAAGCCGCTGACGTATATGAACCGAAGCGGCGAATCCGTGCGCGCGCTGATGGACTATTACGATATCGCCAGCGAAAACTTGATTGTCGCGCATGACGACCTGGATACGCCTTTCGGCAAACTGCGCTTGCGGAAATCGGGCGGGCATGGCGGGCAGAAAGGCTTGCGCAGCATCATTGGGCGCCTCGGCGATAATGGCTTCGCCCGTGTTCGTTTCGGCATCGGCCGGCCGCCGGGCAAGATGCAGCCAGTCGATTTCGTGCTGCAGCGCTTCGCGGGTGATGATGCGATCCTTGCGGATGAAGTAGCAGTGAGGGCGGCCGATGCGATCGAAGTCTGGCTCTGCGACGGCATTGAAGCCGCCATGTCCAAATTCAATGGCGATGCGCCGCGTCAGGCTGTTTCGCGATCCAAGCCGCAGCTGGAAGAGCAGCTGGCGATCTACCGGCGCGCTCATGATCTGGCGCCATCCGACCCCAAGGCGCTGATGAAACTCGTTTCGATCCAAAAGAAACTGGGGCAGTTCGATGAGGCCGTATCGGGGCATCTGCGCCTGGCGGAGCTATATGAAAGCCAGGGCGAAAACCGCCAGGCTAACGCGGAACGGATCAAAGCGGTGACGCTCAAACCTGAATTGGTCGACGTGCAGCGCGCGATCGCCGAATGGTTCTTGGCGCAGGACAACACAAAGAAAGCGATTGCCCGCTATCTCCTGCTGGCCGAACACTTGTCTACGCGCGACAAGGGCGCGGCGGCGGCGGCTGTCGAGAGAGCGCTGGCCATCAATCCGCAGCATCCAAAGGCGCTGGAATACAAGGGCAAATTGATTGAGCGGATCGCGGCCAAGTGAAGCATAAATCAAATGACAGGAGGGGCTTGCAAATGCAGATTGTAGCGCCTGAAGCGGTGGGCATTTCAGCAGCACGGCTAAGCAATATCGGTTCTCGCCTGCAGCAATACGTCGACCGCAATAAAGAAGCCGGCTTCGTCACCCTGGTCGCGCGCAATTCGGAGGTCGCGCATTTTGAAGCCTGCGGCTTCCGCGATGCCGAAAACAAATTGCCGATGGAGCGCGATACCATCTTCCGCATCTACAGCATGACCAAGCCGATCACATCCATCGCGTTAATGCAGCTTTACGAGCGGGGCAAGTTTCAACTTTCGGAGCCGGTCAGCCGCTATATTCCACAATTTGGCAAGACCAAGGTCCTCAGCGGGCTCGGCTACCTGGGCCAGCAGCTTGAGCCGCAGAATCCGCCGATGACGATCCAACACCTGCTCACGCATACCGCCGGACTGAGTTATGGATTTTACCTCGATTCGCCAATTGATGAGATGTACCGCAATTCCATTTTCCGCAGCGAAACCGCCACGCTCGAAGAAAAGATCACCGGCATGGCTGAGCTGCCGCTGCGCTTTCAGCCGGGCAGCGCCTGGAATTACAGCATCGCGACCGATGTCTGCGGTTACCTGGTGCAGGTGCTGGCTGACATGCCTTTTGAGGACTATCTCGCGGCCGAGATCTTTCAGCCGCTCGGCATGATCGACACTGCTTTTCACGTTTCAGCCGATAGAATTGACCGCTTCGCCAAGCTGTATCAGCACCTGCCGCAGACAGGCGGATTCCGCGAATACAAGGGCGATCCCAAAATCCCCAGCCACGACTACAGCAAACCGGCCAGCGCGCCCTCCGGCGGCGGTGGCTTGGTCTCCACCACAGGCGATTACTGGCGCTTCGCCAATATGCTCTTGAACCAGGGCGTATTGGATGATGTGCGGATCATCGGGCGCAAGACACTCGAATTTATGACCCGGAATCATATTCGTCCGGAATTGCTGCCGCTCGCCATCGGACCGTCACCCATACCGGGACGGGGCTTCGGGCTAGGATTCGATGTCGTCATGGACGCAGCGCAAACTGGCGTCCTCAACTCCGACGGAAATTATGGCTGGAGCGGCGCGGCGGCGACCAACTTCTGGGTTGATCCGCAAGAGCGGCTGGTCGGCATCATCATGACGCAACTGATGGACAATATGCTGCCCTTCCAGCAGGACTTCCGCGTCCTGACCTACCAAGCGCTGGTGGATTAGGAACCGGCGATTGACGGGATGAGATAATCCCAGAGGAACTGATACGTCTCGGCTTCTTCCGCGTAATCGCGCTGATTGCCGCGGAAACTGTGCGTGGTCACCATCACCAGCTCCAGCTCGGGAATGACGTGCAGAATCTGTCCGCCCGCGCCTAGCGCCGAATACATATCGTAGCCGCCGATGCGGTTCAGCCACCAATAATAGCCGTAACCGGCATAATTGTTGCCGATATCGACTTGCGGCGCCGTCGAAGCAGCCACCCACCAGCCAGGCACAACCTGCTCGCCCTGCCAGCGCCCCTCGTCAAGGAAGAGCTGACCAAAACGCGCCATTTCCCGCGCGGTCATGCTCACGCTGTGGCCGCCAGTGAAGTAGCCCTGTGGGCCGACGCCCCAGAATTCGGCTTCCATGCCAAGCGGCTCAAACAAGAAGCGATGGGCGAATTCGCAAGCGCTCATGCCGGCCGCCTCCGTCAGAACAGCCGAAAGGACCTGCGATGCGCCCGTGCTGTAATCGAAAACGGTCCCCGGCTCGCTGCGCAAAGGCAGGCTGAAGATATCCGCTACCCAATCTTCGCTGCGGTTCAGCGCGCGCTCAGTCTCGTTTTCTTCCCAGGCCAGCCCATGCGTCATCGTCAGCATCTGGTGAAGCGTCAAAGCGCGCAGTTTCGGATCGGCAACAGTTTCAAAATACTCAGGCAGATAATCGGCGATTCGGTCATCGGTTGACTGGAAATCTCCCTGCTCAATCGCAATGCCTATCAGCGCCGAAAGCATGCTCTTGGAGACGCTGGCGATATTGTTGCTGTCCGTGGCGCGGCTGCCGTTGAAATAAGATTCGAAAACGACGTAGCCATTCCGCATCAGAATGAGCGATTGCCGAGTCGGCGACTCCGCCAGCAGCGCTAAGCCACCGTCAATGATAGTCCGATCAATGCCTTACGCTTCCAAATCGGAATAGCGCCACAGGGCGTCGTCCGTCTGATCATCCGGCGGGAAGCCGCGCTGATAGAAGCGGCTCTGCCGTCTGCGGTCGGTCGTATCACAGGCGGCGCGCTGCGTATCCAGCGTTTGTGCCGAAACCGAGACAACCGCGACCATGAAAAGCGCTATACAGAATTTGCGAAGGGCACGCGTCACAGCCGAAGCTCCGCTGAGATGCGCTCGCTGAACTTTACTTCTGTTGCCGGCGATTTCGCAAGCATCGATTCGCGCGCTGGCGCCCGCTTCGCTTCGTCAGCGATTGCGCGAGCGTCTCTAGTTCCGCAATCGCGACTCTGATATACTTGTGCGTCGCAATCATCCAGCTACCAAAGGCAATAATGGAACAGCACCTCTCGGGCCTGCTTGACCTCGCGCGCGAATGCAAGGGTTATCAGACCCTGCTCGCCCAAATCACGGCTGGCAACCGAAGCGATTCCTTCAATATCGTGCGTTCGGCGCGTCCGTTCTTGCTGGCGGCGCTAGCCAATGACTGGGACGGTCCCGTGATTTACCTGACCGCCGATGTGCGCCGCGCGTACAACGTCAGCGAGCAGTTGCCGCTCTGGCTCGACGACAGCGCGCGCCTGAATCGCTTCGCCGAACCTTCCGTCCTCTTCTATGATCGCGCGCCCTGGGACGCCAGCGTCATCCGCAACCGCATCGACACGCTTTCCGCCCTGGCTTTCGGCGGCGACCGGGCGCATCCGATTGTGGTTGCCTCGGCGCGCGCCCTGATGCAGGCGACGCTGCCCCTGCAAGCATTCTGCGCCGCAACTATCAAGCTGGAGACTGGCCGGCGCTTCCAAATGGAATCGCTGATACTGCGCTGGATCGGCATCGGATACGAACCGGCGCCGGTCGTGATCGAGCCCGGGACCTTCAGCCGGCGTGGCGGCATCCTCGACATCTATCCCCTGGCGAGCGATTATCCGCTGCGCATTGAATTCTTTGACGACGAGATTGAAAGCCTGCGGCTATTCGACCCAGGCGACCAGCGCAGCGTCAAGCGCGTGGATTCGGCAAGAATTGTGCCAGCGCGGGAAGCGCTGCCAAAATTGACGCCAGCAGTCGGCGCTAAGCTTGCCAAGCTGTCGCAGACGAATAGCGATGGCGAGGCGGGCGCGACAAGCCTCAGCGCCGATATCGAGTCGCTTTGCCAAGGCAGCGCCTTCGCTCACCTCGAGCACTACCTGCCACTCCTCTTTGACGAGCGCGCCAGCCTGCTGAATTATGCGCCGGACAACGCGCTGCTGCTGGTGGAAGAGCCGGATTTCCTGGAAATGACGGCGCAAGAGATCGTCGAGACCGCTGAGGAAAACCGCGTCGACGCTATGTCTACTTCGCAGATATGGCCCGATCATCCGGCGCCGTATCAACCTTGGCGCGCCTTGAAGCCCGACATTGAGCGATTGATCTGCCTTTCGCTTGCCAACATACCCGTGAGTGAAGCGGCGCGCGACTTTGAACCGGGCGAGCGATTCGGCGGGCAGCTGCGCCCGATGCTCAATCGCGTGCGCCAACTGCGCAATCGCGGCGACCGCGCCGTGATCATCACCGAACAGGTGGAGCGCCTGGAGAATCTCTGGTACGAACAGGATGCCTCGGCGTATATCCCATCGGTGGAAGTTATCGAAGACGCGCCGCCGCCAGGCGCCCTGCGTTTCGTCCGCGGATCGGCGGCTGAAGGCTGGTCGCTGGCGAACGACAGTGGCGCGCTGCATTTCATCACTGACGCGGAGATCTTCGGCTGGTCGCGCCCGGAACCGCGGCGCCGCAGCGAAGCCAAAGGCGCGAGGGCTAGGGTGGCGGCCGACACCTCATACACCGATTGGGCGATCGGCGCCCATGTCGTACATGTCGACTTTGGCATCGGCCGATTCATGGGCATGCGCCACCGCACCGTCCATGCGACCGAGCGCGAATACCTGCTGGTCGAGTATCAGAATGCCGATACCATCTACGTTCCAATCCACCAAGCCGATCGACTATCGCGCTATGTCGGCGCCGAAGAAACGCCGCCTAAGCTCAACCAACTGGGCAAGCCGGACCAATGGATAAAGGCGCGCGACAAAGCCAAGCGAAACGCCGAAGAAGAAGCGAAAGAACTGCTCCAGATTTACAGCCGGCGGGCGCAAGCCTCTGGGATCGCATTCAGCCCGGACAGCGCCTGGCAACACGAGATGGAAGCCGGCTTTCCCTTCGTCGAAACCGAAGATCAGCTGCGGGTCATTCACGAAGTCAAAGCCGATATGCACGGTCGCAAGCCAATGGATCGCTTGGTCTGCGGCGATGTCGGCTTTGGGAAGACCGAAGTCGCCTTGCGCGCCGCCTTTAAGGCGGTGCAAGATGGCGCCCAGGTCGCCGTGCTGGTGCCGACCACGGTGCTTGCGCAGCAGCATTATGACAATTTCATGGCGCGCTTACATGCCTTTCCCGTGGTGATCGAGATGCTCTCTCGCTTTCGCAGCAAGCCGCAGCAGAAAGAGATTCGTGACCGCCTTGCCAGCGGCGAGGTCGACATCGTGATCGGGACTCATCGCCTGCTTTCGAAAGACATAGCTTTCAAGCAGCTAGGCTTGATGATCATCGACGAAGAACAACGTTTCGGCGTGAAACACAAGGAACATTTCAAGAAGCTGCGCGCGCGCATCGACATCTTAACGCTGACGGCGACGCCGATACCGCGCACGCTCTATCTGAGCTTGAGCGGTATTCGCGATATCAGCATGATTCAGTCGCCGCCGGAAGAACGCCTGCCGGTGATCACGCATGTTGGTTCTTGGGATGACAAGCTGGCGCGACACGCGATCATGCGCGAACTCGAGCGTGGCGGGCAAGTCTTCGTCGTGCATAATCGCGTAAAATCGATCCATATCATTCGCAACAGAATTGAACGAATCGTACCGGAAGCGTCTATCGCCATCGCGCATGGGCAGATGGCGCCGCGCGCGCTGGAAAAAGTCATGTCCGAGTTTACACGCGGCGAATACGACATCTTGATTTCAACATCCATCATCGAGAACGGCATCGACATGCCACGCGTCAACACCCTGCTTGTCGATCGCGCCGATTTCTTTGGCGTCGCCCAGCTTTATCAACTGCGCGGGCGCGTTGGGCGCTCGGCGCAGCAAGCTTACGCCTACTTCTTTTACGCTTCCGGCACACTGTCGCAAGAGGCGCGCTCCCGACTGGAAACCCTGGCGGAAAACACGCAGCTGGGCGCCGGCTTTCAGATCGCGATCCGCGACCTGGAAATGAGAGGCAGCGGCGACATCCTCAGCATGCGGCAATCGGGGCATATCGCCAGCGTCGGCTTGCATCTCTACACCGAGATGCTGCAGCAGGCGGTCAAAGATCAAAAGGGCGGCGCATCCGCTGGCGATGCCGCTGCGGCGCCCGCATCCGCGCGCGAGCGTCTCATCATCGACCTGCCGCTGCCAGCCTACTTCCCGACCGATTGGATTCCCGAAATGGCGCTGCGCCTGCAGCTTTATCGCCGTATTGGCGACATCAAAAGCATCGACGAAATCGAACTCATGCGCGGCGAACTGATTGATCGCTTTGGTCCGCTGCCAGCCGCGGTTGAAGGGCTGCTCTATCAAATTCGAGTCAAAGTCATAGCGCAGGCGATTCGGGCAACCCACGTTTTGCTCCCGCGCGCTGAAGTGCGAATCAAGCTGCCCTTCCTCGCCACCATCAACCGCGAGCTACTGTCCCTGACGCTTGGCGAAGATGTGAATGTCACGCGTACCGATGTGCGGATGCGGGCCGAAGAAGGGCGCTGGCAAGAGCGATTGCTGGAAATTCTCGAGGCGCTGGAGGACAGCATCAAACTCGTGGGCGCATTCAGCCCTTAGGGATTCGCCACAGAAGGTCATTGTAGGGGTGGCACGCTGTGCCGCCCGCGCTCTTGACAGATGATAATTGCGGGCGTTTCAACGAAACGCCCCTACAGTTTCGCGGCAGGTCAAGCGTGCGCCACATCGGCATACAAGCCGCCCGTCACCAGTTCAAGCGTCGATACCTGAACGGGGAAAATCGCGTTGGCGGCGCCGCCCGCAGCGTAGACAATTTCGAATCGCCGCAAACTTTCATCCATAATAATAGTGAGATCGCCCGTCCGATGAGCGACTGGCGGGACCGCTCCGGGCGCGTAACCAAGCACCGTTATACATTGCTCGGCTGTCATCATGCGCGCTTTCTTGCGCCCGACCCCAAACAACGCGCCCAGCTTGCGCTCGTCAATTGACTGATCACCACTGGCCAATATCAAAACGGGAGTTGTCTTATTGATCATATAACCGAGGCTCTTGACGATCTGCCCCAACTGACAGCCGACATTTTCCGCCGCCTGCTGCGAGGTCGCGGTGGAGCTGTCGAATGTGACAATCTGGATGCCGAGCTGCAGTCGATCCAGCGCCGCTTGAACTTGCTCCACTCCCATCGGGCGCATGGCAGCGCGCGAATGGGGGTCGTCAGTTTGCCGCGCGCCGCCTTCCTCAGTCGCCATAAAGCGTACCGCCAGCATAGGTGAAGTTGTCGCCGGGCTCGGCGAAATCGGCTTGCGGATGATCGCGCGGCGTCATATTCAGCAAGATTCGCCTTCCGGCCACCTCAACATAATAAACATGCAAGGACTGATCCGGCTTGATCTTGGTCTTGCGCGAAAGCCGGTGATCAAAGCGGAAGGCGTCGCCGGATCTATCCGTCAACTTCGTTTTGCGCCAAAACATCCAGCGCGCCGACAGCCGCTCGGCGAAGAGCACGCGATAGCAGAGCTTGATCCGAGAGAAGCGCAGCACACGCATGACTATAGTGAGTACGAAGCCAGCCACCAGCACAAAGACGAAAGCGCGCCCGGCCGGCCCATAACGTCCCGCGATTAAGATCAGGGGCACGGACAGCAAGAGGAGCGTCGCCAGCGGCTCGGTCACCAACTCCATGCGTTGGCGCGACGACAAGCGCCCCTCTCGATTGCGCTTCAGGTCCGCAATCAATTCGCTTGGTAGTTTCTCGGAGTATGTCATGCCAATGATCCTATCCCGCCTCATGAGCGATACTGAGATCAATCCGATTGCGCGGCCGCAACTGCAACACGATGACGCTGCCAACGATCAAGGCCGCGCCCAGCCACTGCAGCGCGAAGATCATCTCGCCCAGGATCAGCATCGATATGACCATCGACATGATAGGCTCGACGGTGCTGACCAGCGATGCCTGCGCGGCGCCGATGCGCTGGACCGCGATGTTCACGCCGAACACCGGCAAGACTGTTCCGAATATCCCGATGCCAATTAGCAGAAGAACCGTCTGCGGATTCTGTGGGAATTGCAGGCCGCGAAGGGGAATCAGCAGTAGCATGATGACCAAGGTGCCGAGCATCATGACGGCGCTCGCCCGCGAAACATCGACCACGCCGTCAAGCGCGCGCCGCGTCAGGATATAGTATATCGCAATGATTGCCGCATTCAGCAGCGCCAAAGCCACGCCAATAGCGTCGGCGTCGGTCGCTGTCGAGAGGTTTGGCGCGGTCAGGGCGACGCCGATCAAAGCCAAGCCGAGGGCGAGCCAGGTCCGTGGGCGGATTGCATCGCCCAGCAGCCGCGAAAGCAGCGCCACCATCGCCGGGTAAGCGTACAGCAGCACGATGTAAGTGCTGGCCGGGAGGCGATCCAAAGCGAAGAATGCCGCCAGCACCGCAGCGGAAATGATTGCGCCGATGAAAAGCAAGCGGGCGGTTGGCAGGCTTTGCTTGGTGTCGCTTCGAGCCGATCTTCCGTTAAGCAGCACAATCGCCCACATGATCGGCGCAGCCAGCACAAAGCGCCAAATAGCGATATCCATCGGCTCGAATGTCGAATGCAGATAGGTGAGCTTAACCATAGTCGGCATGACGGAGAAACCGGCCGCCGCCAAGATTATCCAGATGAAACCGGCTCGCTCTCTACGTGTCATGATTGTCCATCAGGTGAACGTAAGATGATGATACCGAAACTTAAGAGAAATGAAAACGAGGCGAGCGACCGCTCAACCCCGTAAACGCGGAATGTCGTCTGGCAGCTAGTTTCAAACGATGCTCACCATGCTGACTAGGTTGGTCGCCAGCGGATAGAAAATGCCGAAGATCATCGTGCCGGCCAGCGATATATTGATCGCCCAGCGAACGTAAGGCGTTTCCAGCGCTGGCTGCGCATCGACCGCGCTGTCACGCAGGTACATGTTGACGACCACGCGCACATAATAGAAGGCGCTGACGACGCTGGTCAGCACGCCAATAACCGCTAATCCGATCAAACCAGCCTGAATCGCCGAAGAGAAGATCATGAACTTGCCGACGAAGCCGGCCGTCAATGGGATGCCCGTCAAACTGAGCATGAAGAATGTCATCGCCATCGCCATCAGCGGCCGCGTCTTCGCCAGACCGGTGATGTCGTCGATATTGCCGCCGCTGCCGTCTTCTCGCTCGATCGCCATGACGACGGCGAAGGCGCCGAGATTGGTGAACATATAAGCCATCATGTACACCAGCGCGCTCTGCGTGGCTGCGTCAGCTACATGGGCTGCCCCGGCCGCCGCCACTGCAACCATGATATAACCGGCATGCGCGATCGATGAATAAGCCAGCATGCGCTTGAGATTACGCTGCGATATCGCCACAAAGTTGCCGAGCACCAAGGTCAAAATAGCGATAATTGTCGTCGTCGATTGCCAGGCGGCTGCTTCACCCTCGGCCAAGACCAGGACCGAGAGTCCGGTGATCAGCACGCGCAGCAATGCCGCGAATCCGCCGACCTTGGCCGTGACGCTCATGAAGGCGGTCACCGGCGTCGGCGCCCCTTCATATACATCGGGCGTCCACATATGGAAGGGCACGACCGCCACTTTGAATCCCAAGCCCACGACGAGCAGCGCCGCGCCAATCAATAGATAGAATGCCGCCGCCGACGTCCCGCCGACGATCCCGCCCGCCATGCTGAAGATCTGCGGGATATTTGTCGCGCCGGTCGCGCCATACACCAGCGCCGCGCCGAAAACGAGGAAAGCGCTGGAAAAGGCGCCCAGGATGAAATACTTCATGCCGCTTTCTTCGGATTTCAGCGACAATTCGCTGCCATCGTTCTTGATCGAGCGGAAGGCGGCCAGGATGTAAAGCGGGATGCTCAACAACTCGAGGGCGACGAAGATGATGATCAAGTCGTTAGCCGCGACCATGAACATGGCGCCGGCCGATGAAATCAGCGCCAGGATATAATACTCGCCGCGATGGATATCCGCGCGCTTGAGATAATCCCAACTCATCAAGACTGCAATCAAAGTAGCGACCAGAATCACCATATTCAGGAAACCGGTGAAGGCATCGGCGATGAACATTCCGTAGAGCGCGATCTGCTCGCCTTCCGCCGGCGAGTACACGAAAGCATTCGCCACAAAGCTGATGCCCAAGCCGATGCAAGCCGCAACCGGCGTCCAGTGCTCCCGCTCTTCCCCGGCGAAGAGATCGACCAGGACCAGAATCAGCGTCCAAGCCAGCAAAAGGATGCCGGGCAGCGTGGAAGCCAAGTTGGATTGCGCCAGGAATTCCGCGATTGTGGGCGATTCAAACATCTTCTCTCCTAGCGAACGAACAGCGCGACGATGCTATCCACCGACACATCGAGCATATTGAAGAAAACGATCGGCTGAATGCCCATCCAGAAGATCATGATGATGATCGGAATGAAAGCCGCTTTCTCGCTCCAGCTGAGCTTGTAGCCTTCTTCGCTGCTCAGGGGCTTCTTCAACTCGCCCATGAATACGTGCTGGAACATTTTCAGCAGATACACAGCCGCCATGATGACACCGAGCGTCGCGAAGAGCGTGAAGGCGAAGCCCAGGTAATCGCTGCCCAGCGAGCCAAGCAAAATGGTGAATTCGCCGATGAAGCCGTTCAAACCGGGCAAGCCCATGCTGCTTAGCGAAATTACCAAGCTGATCGCGCCGAAGAGCGGCATCACTTTCCAGACGCCGCCGTAGTCGGCCATTTCTTTGGTGTGCCAGCGTTCATAAAGCATACCGACAATCAAGAATAGACCGCCAGTGCTGATGCCGTGATTGACCATTTGCAGGGTCGCGCCTTGCAAGCCCTGCGCGTTGAGCGCGAATATGCCCACGACCACGAATCCAAGATGGCTGACCGATGAATAGGCGACCAGCTTCTTCACGTTATCCTGCGCGTAACTGACCCAGGCGCCGTAGATGATGCCGACGACGCCGAGGAAGGCGATGGTCGGCGCCCAAGCCACGGTCGCCTCGGGAAACAAGTTCAGGTTGAAGCGGACGATGCCATAGGTGCCCATCTTCAGCAGTACGCCTGCCAGAATCACGGAGCCGGCGGTCGGCGCTTGCACATGAGCGTCAGGCAGCCAGCTGTGGAAGGGGAAGATCGGCACTTTAATCGCGAAGGCAACCAGGAAACCCAGGAAGAGCCAGCTCTCCACCGAATTGAGCAGGAAGCCGGCTTCCTCTCCCGCCGCCTCCGGGTCGGCCGCATCCCAATAGGTGCCTTCGCCTTCCCAGGTTTGCACGCGCTCGATCACGCCGATATCGCCGCCGGCGCTATACGTGCTGAAGGTGCCGGCGCGATTGCCGACGTAGAGAATGGCGATCAGCATCAAGATTGAACCAGCCATCGTATAGAGAAAAAACTTGACGGCGGCGTATATGCGCTCTTCAGAACCCCAGATGCCAATCAGGAAATACATCGGCACCAGCGTAACTTCCCAGAAGACGTAGAAAATGATCAAATCGTGCACGACGAAAACGCCGATCATCGACCATTCGAGCAGCATCAAGAATATGTAATAGAGCTTCTCGCGTCCGCGCTCTTCAAATATATGGCTGCCGAAGGAGCCCAGAATCGAAATTGGCATGATGAAAGTCGTCAGCAGAACCAAGAGCATGCTGATGCCATCCACGCCGACGAAATAGCTGATATTGATGACTGACTCGCCCAGCGAGACTTCCGCCCAGGTGTTGCGCTGCACCATCTGCAGCTCGGACGTGCCCGGATCAAAGTTGATCCACATCAACACCGAAGCGACAAAGGTGACGATGCTGGTCGCGAAGGCAACCCACTTTAGATTCGCCTTTTGCGTCTCGCCATTCATAAACAGCAAAATGGCAAGACCAACCATGGGCAGGAACAAGGTGATCGTTGTGAGCGAGAGTCCAGTTACATCCATAGGACTGCGTTCTCCTTAAGAGCCGCCGGCGAGCAGCGTCTGAACAAAGGGATAGATCATGAGGGTAATGACGGCCACGACGCCGATGAAGAGCACAATCGCGTAGAGACGCACGTAGCCGGTCTGTGAGCGCCGCATCCACTCGGCCGCGCGTTGCACAAAGGCGCCAACGCCATTGACCGCGCCATCGACAATGCCAAGATCAAAGGGCTTGCCGAGCAATTCAGCGATCGTGTCGAAGCCGCGCTTGATTATGCTGTCGTGGAAATAATTGTGCAGGAAATCCCAGTCGACTCGGTCAGCCAGGAAGCTCGCCAGTCGGTTGAATGGCTGCTCTACAACCGCCGAATAGAATTCGTCCCAGTAAAGCCGAGCATTCGCCAACCTGAATAGCGGACGCGACGCGCCGCCCGCTTCCAGCAAATCGCGATTGCCGCTCGCCAGTCCCTTGCCCTTGTAGACGCGGTTGGCAACCAGGATCGATACGATGCCCAGCGCCAAGGCGATGCCGGCGATGGAGAGGTTGAAATCCAGCACGTGCCCGCGCGACACGCTGACCAGGCTGTGCTCCAAAAAATGCTTGAATTCGTAGGGATGGTAAATCCCATCGAATATCGGCGTCGCTTTCGGCACATTGATGAAACCGATGATGAGCGTGAACACCGCCAAAATCAGCAACGGCAGCAGCATCGCGCCATTGCTCTCCGGCGCTTGTTCAGCCGCTTCGCTGCGTGGCTGATCCAGGAAAACCAGCACAATCTGCCGCCACATATAGAAGGCGGTAAAAGCAGCGGCGACCAGCAATACGCCAAATGCGATGAAGCCGCTCAGTTCATTCAGTTCAAAGCCTTCGTACCAGGCATCGGCGAGAATCTCGTCTTTCGACCAGAATCCAGCGAAGGGGAAAATACCTGCCAGCGCCAGCGTGCCAATCAAATAGGTGAGGTAAGTGATGGGCATCCGCTTGCGCAAGCCGCCCATATTGCGCATGTCCTGCGCGTCGAATTCTTCTTCATCTTCGTGGTGATGGTCATCAGTCTGGTCAGCGTCATGGCTGTGCCCATGTTCATGCGCGTGGTGATGACCGTGCTCAACACCGTGGATAACTGAGCCGCTGCCGAGGAATAACAGCGCCTTGAATACGGCGTGCGTCACCAGGTGGAACATAGCCGCGACATAAGCGCCAATGCCGACCGCCGCCACCATAAAGCCGAGCTGCGAAATCGTCGAATAGGCGAGCACCCGCTTGATATCCCACTGACCTAGCGCGATATAACCCGCCATAAGCGCCGTGCCTGCTCCTACCAGCGTGATGACCAGCCCGATAACATAACCGCCGTGATTCAACTCCCACAAGAAAACGTTGGAGCGCACCAATATGAAGACGCCAGCGGTGACCATGGTCGCCGCGTGTATCAAAGCGCTGACCGGCGTCGGACCAGCCATTGCGTCAGGCAGCCAAACGAAGAGAGGAATCTGCGCCGACTTGCCGGTGACGCCGAGCAGGATGAACAGGGCGATCAACAAGATGACATCATCGAAAGCCATCTGGAAACTGCCGAAGTCGACCGTTTCTCCCGTTCCGAAACGCTCGGTCGTTTGGCCAAATACGCCCAGCAGGGCGATATCAAAATGATCATTGTCGCAATAGATGGCGCGGATGTCGCTCGCCAGCGGATTCGGTTTGCCCGGCGCGTCATCGGCATGGGCGTCCATTGCGTCGTGGTCGGCGCCAGCCGGGACGCACTTGTAAGCCTTTTCATGGGCGTCGCCAGCGGCGTCCTTATCCGCTTCTTCCTTGTGTTCCAGCAGGCCATTGTGTTCGCGCCAATGGACGAGGTATTTCGCTTCCGTATTGGGCAGCTCGCCCGCCCGGTGAAAATCCAGCGTGCCGAAGGTCCAAAAGATGAGAAACATCGCCATCAGCAAGCCGAAATCGCCGATGCGATTGACGATGAAGGCTTTACGCGCCGCGTTGCTATTCTTCCAGCCCTCGGGCGCCTTCTTGTCCCACCAGAATCCGATGAGCAAGAACGAGCAAAGCCCGACGCCCTCCCAGCCAACGAAGAGCATCAGGAAGTTGTTGCCCGTCACCAAGATGAGCATGAAAGCCAGGAACATATTCAAGTAGGCGAAGAAGCGCGGATACCACTTGTCCCCGTGCATATAACCGCGGGCATACAGATGGATAAGCGAGCCGACGCCGGTCACAACCAGCATCATCGTCACGCTCAGCGAGTCGACGCGCTGCTGCCAGGAGATATCGAGGCCGATGGATTCAATCCGCAGCCAGCCATCCACAAAGGGCGGATTAACGACCGCCGCCGCGCCGTTGGTTCCAGTCACATAAGTCAAGAGAAGCAATGAAACAATGAATGCAAAGACGGAAGCGAAACAGCCGATGTAACCCGACCACTTCTCCTCAAACTTGGCGCCGAAGAAGAAGTTGATAAATGCGCCCAATGCCGGCGCAAGTATCACAAGTGGAACGAGGAGCGGGAGGTTTTCCATTAGCTAGAGCCTCTTCCGACGGCGAACGCTCAGCCTTGCATCTGCTGCAAATCGTCAATATTAATGCTCTGGCGCTCGCGGAATATGTTCACAATCAGCGCCAAGCCTACTGCCACTTCCGCCGCGGCCACGGTCATCACGAAGAATACGAAGACATGCCCGTTCACCTGGCCCCACTCGCGAGCAAAGGCGACCAGCGCGAGGTTCGCCGAATTCAGCATCAACTCGACTGACATGAATACCAGGATGGCGTTCCGCCGCATAAGGACGCCAAGCGCCCCCAGCAGAAACAATACCATGCTCAAGACGATATAGGGCTCGGCGCCAATCGGATTCATCGCCTTTTTCTCCCGCGGCTACTGGTCCGAGCCATCGTCGGATCCGCCAGTCAGCTTCGCCATATACTCGCCGCTCAATACATCCGAGCCCGTCTGCTGCGAAATGACGCTGACCAGCGGCCGATTGACGCGGCGGCGGCGATTAATGCGGCGGCGCTCGGCCTGCGCCAAGGCATCGGGCCGCGCCAGCACGATCACGCCAATGAGAGCGACCAGCAGCAGCATGCCCACCAGCATCACCGGCAGCACATATTCGATGAACAGAACCTGCCCCACCGATTCGGGACTGCCGAATGCGGGGGCGCCCAAAGCGGTAAAGACGGCGGCGCGATAGCTGGGCTGGCTGCCCGGCACGCCCGGCTCGCGCACCAGCACGCGCGTCTCGATAAGCCCGCGCTCGGCTTTGTAGTCAGCCAGTGTACGCAAGATATTCTGGTCTTGATCGACGAATGCCAGGTTGTATGCGCCTTCATCAAGCGCGATGCTGGTATGATCGCCGGCCGGCAACTGATCAATCAGGCGGCGATGCGGAATCAAGCTGGTGCAAGCAGCGTCATCGCAGAGTGTGCGCCGCGCCGTGTATTGACCGATATTGACCAGCGACACCTGCCGATCGGTCACGGCGTTGAAGAGCGTCAGGCGCATCGCACCGACGTCGGGCGCGCTGATGTCATCGGACAGCACGGTCACATCGACCATGCCTTCTTCATTTTCATAAACCACCACGGAAAAGGCGGAATCCGGCGGCAAAACCAGATCCTTTATGAAGACGGGTCCGGAGACATAGCTGCCGTCATCGACGCCGACCACCACCGTGTAGGCGCCCGCTTCTAGCTCGGTGTATCCGCGGATCGCTTCGGGCGAATCGCTGTAGACGACGGAATCGATACGGCTGTCGGCCATCGACTCGTCGACCGCGTCCAGGGCGACGCTGGCGCTAACCGTGCCAACCAGCGGCATGGCGAAACCCATTTCCATCACCATGAATTCTTCCGCATCGCCGCCCGGAATCGCATTGATGACCCGCAACTGCGCGCGCGAATCCTGCGGCGGCGCCATTTCATCCGCGAGCATATCCGATGCGATGGGAAAGGCGAAGATCAACAGCAATATGATGGCGACTGCGGAACCGGCCAAACCCAGCCAGCGCATCCGCCCCGACGTATCGGTGGTCGTTTCAGCGCCTAACAGCATGATAACGAAGAGAAAAAGCACCATGATCGCGCCGGTATAGACGGTCACCTGCACCATCGCCAGGAAGGGCGCGTCCAGCATCAAATATAGGAAAGCGACGCAACCAAAGTTGACGATCAGGAAGAGGGCGCTGTGTACCGCGTTCTGCCGCGTCAGCATCATGCCGGCCGCCAGGACGGCTACAAAGCTAACAGCCAGGAACAACCATTCCATACAACTTAATTCCTGTTCAGAATGACTTTGTGCATTTTAGCACAAAGTCCAACTCGCTTCAATTCGCATTAAGCGCGGGAGTCGTAAATCTTTTGCGAATCACCCTTAATCGAATACCGCTCAGTTCTTCACCACAGAGGAAATATTCTGCGCTTTGTGTTGGTTCATATCCACGCTCTTCTGCAGAATCGCTAATGTCCACCTAACTGAGCGCTCTGCCAAGTAAAATGAAAACTCTGTGTTCTCTGTTAGTACTCGGTGTCCTCTGTGGTAAAGAATTTACAGTGTTCGTCAAAGGGAAAATCTCCACGATTGTCACCGATTCCAAAGCAGGCTATTGCGCGCCGCCGCTATGACGGATCTTCCATATCCGGAATCGAGCGGTTGAAAGCCCCCGCTTCAACTTCCTGCGGTGTATCAGCCGCGCCTTCTTGCGGCGGATCGATCAGCATGTCTTTTGTATAAATCGCATCGCGCCGATCAGTGAACGACATCTGATGCTCGTGGCCGAGTTGTATTGCTTCGGTTGGGCAGGCGTCTTCGCAATAGCCGCAAAAAATGCAGCGCAGCATGTTGATCTCATAAGTCTTGGCATAGCGTTCGCCTGGGCTGTAACGTTCTTCATCGGTGTTTTCCGCCGCTTCCACCCATATAGCGTCAGCCGGGCAAGCGGCCGCGCAAAGCGAACAGCCGATGCACTTCTCCAGACCGTTTTCAAAGCGGCGAAGGTGATGCCGTCCCTTGTATCGATCATGAAATTTCTGCACTTGTTCCGGATACTGCACCGTAACCGCATCATCCATCAGATGCTTCAAGGTGGTTTGGAACCCTTTGATGACGTTCATAATTCTGTCCTCATGTCCATGTTTGCCGGACGGATAAGGTCGCTGTCAAGACGGGCAAGTCGCTACTCGCCGCCCGCAGTTTTGATGGCTGTCTCGCCGCTTTCCATTATGCGGTCTTCTTCCGGCGTCCGCCCGAAGCTCGCCATGCCTTCAAGCGCCCTCAACTGAAATCGAATTTGCGCCAGGGGAATCGCTATCAACATGCCGACAACGTGAACCAAAGCCCAGCCCAAGCCTCGCCGTTCGCCGGTATAGGCTGGGTCATCCTCCAGCGGAATCGCTTCTTCGCTGTCCCGCTCGCGACTCATCCGCCGCAGCGCCACCGCGCCAATCAGCAGGACCAGGACGAAGACAGCGCCAGAAATGAAGGGATATGCCGTGCCGCCCAAGGCGTCGCCAACCACGATTGACACCGCCGTCCAAGCCACCGCCAGCAGCGCCAGCGGAATCATCACCTTCCAGCCGAACTGCATCAAGCGGTCGTAACGAATGCGCGGAAGCGTCGCCCGAATCCAGATCATGCCGCAAAGCATCAAGACGACCTTGATGATGAAGATGAGCGGCGCCAAAATCGGCAAACCGTCCATCGGCCACAGATGATAGCCGCCGAAGAATACCGCTACCGCCACCAGGCTCACTGCGATCATGCCCAGATACTCCGCCATCATAAAGAGGGCGAATTTCATGCCGCTGTATTCGGTCATGTAGCCCTGCGTCAGTTCTTGCTCGGCTTCCGTGAGGTCGAAGGGCGCGCGGTTAGTCTCCGCCAACAGCGCCAGAATCAACACAGCGGCCGCCAAGGGATTCTGGAAGACGAACCAATCCCAAACATTGCGCTGCGCATCAATGATATCGCCGATGGACATGCTGCCGACGATCATGACCGGGACCGCCAGCGTCAATGCGAAACTGAGCTCATAGCTGATCATCTGCGCGGAGGCGCGCAAGGCGCCCAGCATCGCGTATTTGTTGTCGCTCGACCATCCAGCCAGCACGACGCCGTAAGTGGCGATGCTGGTGATGGCGATCACCCAGAGGATGCCGACATTGGAATCGACCAAGCCCTGCGGCGCCTGGAACCAGACATCGCCAAGCGAGGGCGCGAACCAAGGCAAGACCAGATCAGGTCCCATCGGGATCACCGCCGCGATCATCAAGATGGGAATCACCTTAATCATCGGCGCCAGGCGGAAGACCCATTTGTCAGCGCCAGCGGGGATCAAGTCTTCTTTGAAAACGAGCTTCACGCCATCGGCCGCTGGCTGCAAGAAACCCTGCGGTCCGATGCGGTTGGGACCCACGCGATGCTGCAAAAAAGCCAGCAGGCGTCGCTCCAACAAGGTGCAATAGGCAAAGCCAGTCACGATGACAAAGGCGAAACCAGCGGCAAATATGATCGGCCAAAGCGCGGAGCAGCCGGCATCGTCTTCACATTGCACAACGTTCTGGACGCGCGCTTCCGGATTGAGCAGCATGCCGATCGCGCCCTGGCGTCCATCCAGGTTGAGCGCATCGTCAAAGCCGATCCAGGTTGCAATCGCGCTCAAATTGGCGATGACGAGCGCTGCCGCCACAATCGTAGTGACCAGCCCTCCCACGACAATGACAGCGATGGCAATCTTCAAATTTCGGCTCATGCGTCTTTCCTCGGTCGTCAACCGCCAGCGGCGATCGCTTCCGCGACCACCCTGATCCGCCCCGCAGTGACCGTCAGCGGGATGGCTTCATCCGTCAAATGACGGGGAAGCGCCACCGCTCCGGCAGCAATATCCTCGCTAAGCGCCGCCCGAACGCGAACGCGCGATTCTCCGGCGACGATCTCTACAATATCTCCATCGCTGATTCCCATCGCCGCGGCATCTGTAGAATTGATGATGGCAAACGGCGTCATGATTCGCGGCTCAAGAATCAGTGTCGGGCGGAAATTGCGCTGGCGGTTGTAAAGCCGCGTGATCGGCATGATAAGAACTTCGTTTTCTTCCAGGTTTGGCTGCTCGTAGGTCCCGATGCGCCGCGGACGCCGCCCTTTGCGCTTGTCGGACGCAGATGGAATCTGTATCCCCAGACCGCCCGTATTGGTATAAGCGGTGCCGCCATAATATTGATCGCGGCCGCCGACATCGGGGAATTCGCGCTTCACCTTCGCGAGCTCCTTGTAGCTTGCGCCAGCGAAAGCATCGATATTGGCGCTCAAGTCAAGCATGACGGCGGCCGCGGACGGATTCAAATGCCCGGCGCCGAGCTCCTGACGCAGGCTGCCGAATAGCCTCCAGCCGGGCAGCGCCTGACCAATCGGACCCTGCGCGGTATAGAAGCGTTGTATGCGCCGCTCGCCGTTTACGAAACTGCCATCGCGCTCGGCGAAACTTTGTATGGGCAAAACGTAATCGGCAAGCTCGGATATGCCATCATCAAATAAGTTGGCATAGATGACCGTATCAACTTGGCTGAGCCAGCTACTGGCGGCCGGATCGTCATCAAGCAACTCCGCCTGCGCCACAATCAGCGCTTTCGGCGGATTTTCCATGATGTCCAGTGTCGCCTCGGGCTTGAATCCCAGATAATGCAAGCCCATGCCATTTGCGCCCGGCAAGGGCAAGAGCAAGCCATTATTGCGCCGGCCGATATGTCCGCTTTCGATCAGGAAATTGGCGGCCGCCTGCGCCAGCGCCCCGCTGCCGGAAAGCGTCAGCCCCTCTGCGCCGGCGACAATCACTAAATTCTCGGCTCCGCTCAAACGCTCGGCAATCGCCGGATAATCAGCGCTGAGATTTTGCATCACTTCAACCGCGTCGCCCGCGCCGCAGCGGATGGCATCGCCTTCGACCACCTTGTCATAGCGCGCGCCTTGCACGGCGAAATCTTCCAGCCGCGTATGTCGCGCGTTGGCGACAACCAGATAAGCGCCGCGGTCTTGCGCTTGCTTCAGCCGCAGATGCCAGATCGGCGCCTCTTCTTCCAGGTCCGAGGCGATCACCAAAACTGCGTCGCCCCGCCCCAACTGACCCAGATTCGTCCCGAAGCCGACGCCAACTTCCGCCGCGATTTCCGCGCCGCCCTGCGTCGGCATCCAGGCGCCCAGCCGAGAGCCGCCTAGCCCTTCTACCAATTTTCGCAATTCCCACAAGTCTTCGTTGGGCATGCCGCTGCCAGCGATCGCCGCCACATCGCCATCGGCGGCTTTCAAGGCGCTAGCCAGAGCCGGCATCACCGCGCCCCAATTGGACTCGCGCAAGGCGCCACCGGTCCGCATCATTGGCTGCCGCAGCCGATCTTCGCTGCGTGTAAAGTGGTGACCGAATCGTGTCTTGTCGCTAATCCAGATCTCGTTAACGCGCTCGTTCTGGCGCGGCATAACGCGCTTGATGACCGCCTTGCCGTCGAAGTCGCCGTCGAGCCGCATGCTCAAGCTGATATTCTCGCCCGCCGCGTCCCAGGGCGAAATGCTCGGCACTTCGTTCAATTCCCAAGGACGCGCGCCAAAGCGAAAATCGGAGGTTGTCAAGGCGCCGACCGGACAAATGTCGGTCGTGTTGCCGCTGAAGTAGGTATCAAAACCGGGATCGGAATTGGTGATGATTTGCAAGCGGCGTCCACGCTCGTGGAAAGCCAGCACGTCATCGCCAACTACCTCGTCCTGAAAGCGAACGCAGCGCGCGCATTGAATGCAGCGCTCGCGGTCCAGGAAGATCAAATCGCCCAGCGGATAATGCTTTTCTAATAATTGCTTGTCTTCGAAATACATCCGCGAAGACTGCGGTCCATGGCGCATCGTCAGGTTCTGCAGCGGACACTCGCCGCCCTTATCGCAGATCGGGCAATCCAGCGGATGGCTCGAGAGCAGGAATTCCAGCACATCGTTCCGCGCGTCGATCACTTCCTGCGTATTCGTCTTGACATGCATGCCGTCGCTGACGGTCGTCGTACAAGCGGTTTGCAGCTTGGGAAAATAACGAATCTGCGGACTGCCGTCCTCGTTTAGCATCACCTCGCCCGTGGCGCGATCTCGGGCGGGACTGCCCAATTCGACCAGGCACATGCGGCACATGCCAACCGGCTCCATCTTGGGATGATAGCAAAATACGGGAATGTCATTGCCCGCATGCCATTTCGCGGCATCAACCAGATTCGACCCGGCCGCTACCTCGAATTCTTTTCCATCGACATTGATTGTCACCGTGTCGGACATTCAAGCCTCCACAAATCGGAACCCGCTGCTTCTTACGCAGCCGCTACAAGGTTCAACGCGCCAATTTCAAGCCGTAGAGCGCGCGATCACGCATCACCTGTTCCAGCACGAGCCAGCCTCCGGCTTCGTCCAAATCCCGCGCCAATTCAAGGGCGCGTTCAAAGTCAGTTTTCGCGCGCTCGTAATCTCGGCGTTCCAAGTTCAATTCTCCGCGCAGCACCAGCAAATTCATGTTCTCGGGCGACTCTTCAATCAACCCGCTCAACTCGCGATAGCGGCGAAAAAAGTCGCGCTCGCGTTCCAATGACGACTTGAATATGCCGCCGACCAGCCTTGCGATAAGACGACCCTTGCCAGACTGCGCCATTTCGACGAGCTCCCCTGGATAGCCTAGGACTGCACATGCTGGGCGAAATCATCCGGAAAATGGCGGATGGTATGAATGATCGGGTTGGCGGCGAAATCCCCCAGCGCGCAGAGTGTCGTCCCCGCCATATTTTCCGCCACATCGGCGATGCGCTTGACATCATCCGGCGACCCGCGCCCATCCAGTATCCTATCGATTACTTTATCCAACCAGTAAGTACCCTCGCGGCAGGGCGTGCATTTGCCGCAGCTCTCGTGCTTAAAGAACTTGGTCACCTTCGACGCGACCCAGGTCATATCGACCGTCTCATCCATGACGATGATCGAAGCCGAGCCGATAATCGTACCGATATTGGCGCAATCTTCATAGCTCATCGGCGTATCCAAGACTTCATCGGTCAAAGGCACGATCGGACCCGAGCCGCCCGATGGCAGCATCGCTTTGAAGGGACGATCCTCATGAAGCGGTCCGCCAGCATGTTCATATAGCAGTTCTCGGAAGGTCGTGCCCATCGGCAACTCATAATTTCCGGGCCGCTTCACATGGCCGCTGACACAATAAACCTTATTGCCCGCGCTCTGCTCGGTGCCGATCGCCTTAAAGGCGTCCGCGCCTTCGTTCAAAATGAAGGGCACATTCGCCAGGGTCTCTACGTTATTGACAACGGTCGCTTCCTTGTAGAGTCCACCGCCCTTTTGCGCCGGGAATGGCGGACGGACGCGCGGCTGCCCCAGATAACCTTCGAGACTATTGAGCAGCGCGCTTTCCTCGCCGCAAATATAGGCGCCGGCGCCGAGGTGGGTGTAGACCTCGCAGTCGTAGCCGGAACCCATGATATTTTTCCCGACATAACCCTTCTCGCGCAGCGCTTCAATGCACTCATCCAGCTGATCGCCAATATCCCAGAATTCGCCGCGCAAATAGATATAGACCGCTTTCGCTTGAATGGCGTAAGCGCAGATAAGCGAGCCTTCAATTAATTGATAAGGATTCTCCTCCATGATCTCACGATCTTTGAAGGTGCCGGTCTCGCTTTCGTCGGCGTTGACGGTGACGAACTTGACCGGCTCATGCTGCGGGATGAAACTCCACTTGACGCCCGTAGGAAAGCCAGCGCCGCCACGCCCACGCAAGCCAGAGGCTTTGACGACGTCAATCACTTCGGCCGGTTTCATCGCCAGCGCCTTCTTCATGCCGGCAAAACCGTCATGCTCTTCGTAGACGGCAAGCGCTTTGATGTTGTCGATATCGCGTCCGCGCAAGAGAATATGCATAATCGCTCTTGGTTCCTTCTGCCCGCTAGCCTTGACCGCGCCCGTTCATCTCTGCCACCGCTTCCGCGCGCCATTTCGCCAGCAGTTCGCGCATCTTGTCTTGGTCCAGATTTTCGACATAACGGAAGTTGCATTGCAGCATTGGCGCCTTGTCGCAAGCGGCGAGGCACATCACATGCTCAACAGTGAACATGCCGTCGGCTGAGACGCCACCCTCTTCGACGCCCAACTCCTCTTTCAGCCAGGAGTGGAAATCATCGGCGCCCTGCAGCGCGCAGGGCAAATCCGTACAAACTTGCAGCCAATACTTGCCTTTGGGCTTCTCCGAATACATGGTGTAAAAGCCAGCGATAGACTTCACCTGCGTCGGATCGAGATTGAGAATCTGCGCCACCTCATTGATGCCATCTTGATTGACCCAGCCGTACTCTTCCTGCGCGATATAGAGCAGCGGCATCACGGCGGAGCGCTTGGTTTCATATTTCGCAATATGGTCGTTGATGCGCTCTTCGTATTTTGGATTGCCGATGATCGCCATCTGCTGCTTTCCTTCGTTGCCGAAACCCGTCTTGCGCCCGTGCCTAGCCCCCGCCCCCATGGAGCGGAAAGCGAGCCAGTACGGGCGGGATGTCAGCGCTTCTCGTTCCGTTTTAGTAATTGAATAGTGTGTTTTCCTCTGTGACCTCTGTGTTTCCTCGTTTCGTAGGTCTGTGTCTACGCGACCCTCTGTGGTGAAGGTTTGTGGTCAACGGTCGCAATCGCCGAGCACGATATCGACGCTGCCGATGATCGCCACCATATCAGCCAAGAGATAACCCTTCGCAACAACCGGCAGCGCGCTGATATGAATGAACGACGGCGTCTTGAAATGCACGCGCCGCGGTTTATTCGCGCCCGTCCCGTGTATGTAGCAGCCGATCTCGCCGCGCGGACTTTCGATGGCGTTATAAATCTCATCGTCCGGCGCGTCATAACCGTAGGTCCAAAGCTTGAAGTGGTGAATCACCGCTTCCATGCTCTGCCCCAGCTCGCTGCGCAGCGGCGGACAATACTTGTTGTTCTCAGAACGATAAGGTCCCTGGACCGTCTCCAAGCGCGCGACCGCCTGATTCAGAATCTTCATGCTTTCGCGGAATTCGTGAATACGAATCAGATAACGGTCATAGACATCGCCATGCTCGCCCAGCGGCACATTGAAGTCGTAGGTCTCGTAGCCGCTGTAAGGCTGCGCCTTGCGCAAATCCCAGTTGACGCCACTTCCGCGCAACGCCGGTCCGGTCATACCGTAAGCGAGCGCCACGTCCGGCTCGATAACCCCGACGCCCTGGGCGCGGTCTTTCCAAATCGGATTCTTCGTCAGCAAGGCTTCGTAATCGTCGACCTTCGCCGGGAAATCTAGGAGAAACTGTTTAATAGTCGGCAAGAAATCGTCGGGCACATCGCGCCAAACGCCGCCCGGGCGAATATAGCTGCTCATCATGCGCTGACCGGAGAGCATCTCAAACATGCCCAGGATGCGCTCGCGCTCGCGAAACGCGTAAAGCAGCACGCTCATCGCGCCCATGTCGATGGCGTGCGTGCCGAGCCAAACCAGGTGACTGGCACAGCGCGCCAATTCCAGGCAGACAACGCGGATGATCTGTCCACGCTCAGGCACATCCAATTCCAGCAGCTTTTCCACCGCCGCGGAAAATGCCATGTTATTCGACATCGGCGAGAGATAATCCATGCGGTCCGTCAGCGGAACCGCTTTTTCGTAGCTTTTGTCCTCAACTGATTTTTCGATGCCCGTGTGCAGGAAGCCAATATCGGGCAGGCAGCTGATAATTTGCTCGCCGTCAAGCTCAAGCAGAAGCCTCAGTACGCCATGTGTGCTGGGATGATGCGGACCCATATTGAGCAGCATTGTCTCGCCAGTGATCGCGCGTTCCGAAACCAGGCCGCGCAACTGATCCAGGCTGCCCTCCCAGCGGCGCTGCTCTTCAATGGATTGAGGTTGCTCTGCGACTGCCATATCTTCCTCGGAAGCTAGTCCCTCGCGAAGGGCTTGTGCTCGTGAATCTCATCCACATTGAATGAAAACGCCACCGTCTCTTTGCCCAGCGGATAATCACGCCGATGGGGATGACCATACCAATCGTCCGGCATAAGCAGGCGCCGCTGATCGGGATGCCCCTCAAAGACGATGCCCATCATGTCGGCGATCTCGCGCTCCAGCCAATTGGCCGCGGGCCAAACTACGGTTGCGGTGGGCAGGCGCGGATCGTCCTCAGCCGCGAAGGCTTTCACCCGCAGCCGCCGGTTGTAGAGCATAGAAAGAATGTGATAAGAAACGGCGAATCGCTCTGGCCGAAAATCGCTTTCATCCCCGTCAAAGGACGCGCCATAGTCGTTCGGGTAATAATCGACTGCGCTGACATCGGAGAGCATGTTATAGACCAGACCCGAAGTGACGCGCAGAAAGTCCAGCGCTTCGGCCGCGCGCAAGGCTTCAATGACAATCGTCGTCTCGCCTCGAAACTCCTTCACGTGCAGCACCGCGTCGCCGAAGACTTCACGTACAGCGCCCACCGGGTCTCTTGTCGCCGGTATTTCCATCCGCTACTCGCCTCGCCTTTTCAATTCAGTCGCCAGTTTCAAGTCACGCCCAATCGGCGATGCGCTCGCCGCGGACCTTTTCGTGCAGGGTCAAGATGCCGTGCAGCAGCTGTTCCGGGCGCGGCGGGCAACCGGCGATATAGACATCCACCGGGATGATCTCATCGACGCCCTGCACGATCGCGTAATTGTTGTAGACGCCACCACAGGAAGCGCAATCGCCCATCGAAATGACCCATTTCGGCTCCGCCATCTGGTCATAAAGCTGGCGCACGACCGGCGCCATCTTCCGCGTCAGGCGCCCCGACACAATCAGCAGATCGGCCTGCCGCGGCGTGGCGCGATTCAATTCCATGCCAAAGCGCGACAAATCATAACTCGACGCCTGCGAGCTCATGTACTCAATCGCGCAGCAAGCCAAGCCAAACAGCAGGGGCCACATGGCGCCCGTGCGCGCCCAATTGACGGCTTGTTCAACGGTGGTGGTTACGACCCCAAGATTTCCCAGTTTCGAGCTTACTCCCATTCCAAACCACCTTTCTTCCATTCGTACACGAAGCCGACGATCAGGATCACGGTGAAAATCGCCATCACCGCCAATCCGTACACGCCCAGGGCACGCATGGACACCGCCCAGGGCAGAAAGAAAATCACTTCGATATCGAAGATGATGAAGAGGACGGCGACCAAGTAAAACTTGACCGGCAGGCGGCGGGTGGCGGGGCCAATCGGCTTCATGCCGCTTTCATACGGAACTGATTTGCGATAGGTCGGCCGGTGCGGACCCATCAAGCGCGAGATATTCGAAATGATCAGCGCCAGGACAATGGAAATGACAAGCAGCGCGGTGACGGGACCAAATTCCAGGACGGTCGGCATTGGGCTCCAACCATTTGTGCTTTTTGGAACAAATCAGATACCAGTGAGATTAGCATACAACATTCGCAAAATCAAGCGAGGCTGAACTCGGTTTCGAGCCAATGTTAACCCAATGCAAAAAAGTACTAGACCGGCATTCAAATGGAAGCAGAGCTCGCGCTTAATTCGGCAGTCAGAGACATTCGTCAATTGGTCCCCATAAGTCAAATGAAAAGGGACACATCAACTTGATGCATCCCCAATTGTGCTTGGACATTAATTGACAGGCGCTACCCCGTCCCCAAGCCCAGCAGACCCGTCTCCGGCTGCGGCTTGCGCGACTGTTCGTCGTACTTGCCAAAGCGGATCACATCGCCCGATCCCGTGATTGCTTCCACCGACAAGCCCAGGCTCTGCAATTCTTTGACCAAGACGCGGAAGCTGGTGGGGATGCCCGGTTCTTCAATCGGCTCGCCCTTGACGATGCTTTCGTAGGTCTTGACGCGCCCTTGCACATCATCGGATTTCACCGTCAGCATTTCTTGCAAGATATGGGCGGCGCCATAAGCCTCCAGCGCCCAAACTTCCATCTCGCCGAAGCGCTGACCGCCGAACTGCGCCTTGCCGCCGAGCGGCTGCTGCGTGACCAAGCTGTACGGACCGGTCGAGCGCGCGTGCGCCTTGTCCTCCACCAGGTGCGCCAGCTTGAGCATATGCACGTAACCAACGGCAACATGACGGTCAAATGGCTCCCCGGTGCGGCCGTCGTACAGCGTATGCTTGCCGTAGTGCGGTACCGGAATGTTTGTTTCAAACATCACGCGATCGGCAATTGCAAACAGTTCGCGCGCGCTTAGCTCTTTCGACAGCTCAACTTCGTCCCTGGCGTGATGCTGAATCCACAAACGAATCGATACAACGATGGCGTTCGCATCGCGAGCATCGCGCTCTTCGCTGCTGAGTTCGCTGTTGTCATATACCATCACCGCGTCCGGATCATACCCAAACTCTCGTAGCATCTCGGCTACGGCGACTCGCCTTACGTAGATCTCATCGCGTTCCAGGATGATCGCTTCATTGTCGTACAAGCCGGACTCGCCCACACGATCAACCAGATAGGCGCAGATGACGTGCATATCGTCATCGAAATCGTCGGCGCCTATCCCCGCGATTTCCGCCAATCGTTCTTGGCTTTCCCAAGCGCGTTCGGTCGTAAGCTTCCAAGCCCAGTCGATCATCCAGGCGCGTCCAAGCTCGGCTTGGATCTCCTGCTCTTTGACGCCATCGAACACCGGCGTAATCGCGCGGAAACCAAGTCGATCAGCCGCCCAGCCCAGGTGGAGCTCAAGAATCTGCCCAATGTTCATGCGGCTGGGAACGCCAAGCGGGTTGAGGATGATTTCTACCGGAACGCCGCCTTCGATATATGGCATGTCTTCGACAGTGACGATCTTGGAGATGACGCCCTTGTTGCCATGCCGCCCGGCCATTTTGTCGCCAACTGTCAGCTTGCGGCGCTGCGCGACGCTGACGCGAACCATCTTCTCAACACCGGCGGACAAGTCAGCATGCTCTGTGATGCCTCGCTCCGCCAGTGCTTCCATGGCGGCGCCTAGTTCCGGAATGTCTTGCGTTCCAATGCTGTTTTCCCTTTTAGCCTCCATCTTTTTCTCGTCAATGAGTCTAGCCACCACACCGCGTAGGTCGCGCATGTACATCTTGGTTTCGATCACTTTCCCGCGATCGCCATGAGGCAGTCGCAAGGAAGAATCCCTGACTTCACGCGCCTGCTCGCCAAAGATCGCGCGCAGCAGTTTCTCTTCCGGCGAGAGTTCTTTCTCGCCCTTTGGCGTAATTTTGCCTACGAGGATGTCATTCGGTCCCACCTCCGTGCCGACCCGTACGACTCCTTTCATCAATTCTGAGTCAAGCCAAGGAAGAAATCTGCGCGAGGAATTGGGAAAGGTCAGGTCACGAAGAGCTTCCTCTCCGACATTTGGTATATCGTAATTGATTTCTTCCGGACCCAACTTGGTGTCGCGCGCTTCGATCTCGTGCTTTTCAATGTGGATGCTGGTGAACTTGTCATTGCGCAGCATGTCCTCGCTGACCAGCAGCGCGTCCTCGTAATTGCCGCCGTCCCAAGACAGAAAGCAGGTCAACACATCGTGACCCAGCGCCAGATGACCGTCGTAAGTCGACGAACTGTCCGCCACAATGTCGCCCGGTTTTATCCAGTCGCCCTTATGCACAACCGGGCGCTGGTCGATACAAGTTGACTGATTGGAGCGCTCGTATTTGCGCAACTGGAAAGTATGCTCCGCCCCATCCGCCGTCCGCACAATTACGCGGTGGCCCTGCACGCTGATAACCTCCGCTTCAATGTCAGACATCAATACTTGGCCGCTGTCCGAGGCCGCCTGCCGTTCCATTCCTGTGCTGACGACCGACACATCGGGCGTGATCAGCGGCACCGCCTGCCGCTGCATATTCGAGCCCATCAGGGCGCGATTGGCGGCATCATGCGACAGAAAGGGAATCAGCGCGGCGCTGATGCCGACGATCTGCCTCGGCGCGATGTCCATATAGTCGATTCGCTGTGGCGCCACCGAAACGAAACCTTGTTCAAATCTCGCCGAAACGCGATTGGAAATGAACTGATTCCGATCATCCAGGCGCGCGTTCGCCTGAGCGATGATGAACTTGTCTTCATCATCCGCGGACAAATACGTGATATCATGCGTCGCGAAGGGAATGACCGGTACTTTCTTTACCTTGGATCGTTTCAGCCTCGTGACAGTTTTCTTGTCGATCACTGTGTCTTCTTCTATGAAGACCTTGCCACGCGAATTCTCAATATCATCGCGGATCACCCGGCCGATCAGATTCGGATCGTCGACGGCCATCTCATTAACCACCCGGCGGTAGGGCGTTTCGATAAAGCCAAGCTCGTTCACGCGCGCATAACTCGCCAGGCGCCCAATTAAACCGATGTTCGGTCCTTCCGGCGTTTCGATCGGGCAGATGCGCCCATAGTGACTGTGATGCACATCGCGCACATCAAATCCGGCGCGTTCGCGGCGAAGGCCGCCAGGTCCCAGCGCCGAGAGCGTGCGCTTATGCGTCAGCTCAGAAAGCGGATTCGTCTGCTCCATAAACTGGGAAAGCTGAGACGAGCCGAAGAATTCGCGCACAGCCGCCACAATCGGGCGGATGTTCACCAGCGAAATCGGCGTCAACTGCTCCGCCTCACGGATAGACATGCGCTCCTTGACCACGCGCTCCATCCGCCGCAAGCCGATGCGCAGCTTGTTTCCGATCAGTTCGCCGACAGTCTTGACCCGGCGGTTGCCCAAATGATCTATATCATCTTTGGCTCGGTCGCCATTGTTGATGCGAATCATGTGTTCGACCAGCTTGACGATATCGGCTTTGATAATCGTTCGGTGGCGCTCGATTTTCTCAAAGTCTTTTTTCGAGAAACTCCCCCCATGCCCCAGCCGCTGATTCAACTTGTAGCGTCCAACACGCTCCAAATCATAGCGCCTTTGGTCGAAGAGCTGCCCCTCGAGGTATTCGCGCGCGCTTTCCAACTTCTCCGGATCGCCAGGACGCATCTTGTTGAAGAATTCGATCAGCGCCGCTTCCGACACTTTCTTCGTCTTGTGCTTCTTCATCGCGGCTGTCCAGTCGGGCTCATTCTTCAAACAGCCTTGAATGAACGCGTGCGTTTCGTTCGTATCGACATCGGCGAACAGCGCCAGGATTTCTTCATCCTCGCCCGTCTTGATTGGCGAGAGCTTCTCCGGCAGCCCATCGTCCACCGCCGCCAAGGCGCGCAGCAGCACCGTAACCGGAATCGTCCGCTTACGATTGAATTTGATCGTGATGTAATCGGTTCGCTTGGTCTCAAACTCCATCCAAGCGCCACGATCGGGTATCATTTTTGCGTTTGACAGCAATCGCCCGGTGGCGCGTTCTTCTTCAACGTCAAAATACACGCCCGGCGAGCGGATCAACTGGCTGACGACGACCCGTTCGGTTCCATTGATGATGAAGGTGCCCTTCTCGGTCATCAGCGGAAACTCGCCAAGGAAGACGTATTGGCGGATGATTTCGTCACCCTGCTCATGATTGACCAAGGCAACCTGCACATAGAGCGGCGCCGCGTACGACATATCCCGCTCAATGCATTCCTCTTCATCGTATTTGGGCTCTTGCATATAAATCTGCAAGCCCTTTTTGGGTTTCTGGGTTTCATTCAGCAGCGTATAAGGCCGATGCTCCAAAGGCGGCTCGCTGAAATCAAACTCCTGCGCCTCCGGATGGTTGCCCGGAAAGTACAGCGACAGATTTTCGTTGAAACTTTGGATCGGATTGATCTCGTCGAAGAGTTCCTTCAGCCTGCCCCCATAGAAGAAATCTTCAAAAGACTTCTTCTGTACATCGATAAGCGAGGGCAGTTCCTGGATTTCCGGAGTACGTGCGTAATTCTTGACATTATAATAGTGTTTCAAGACGCGGCTCCTTGGACAAATAGCTGACTCGGCTGAGGGTGAGAATCGACAACAGGAAAATGGCTACACTGCTTCTGCGCGGTGATGAAGGCGAATGACTAAGCACAACCAACACAAACAGTGCAATTGACCAGTTTTCACGGTTCCAATAGATTGTGACGGGAAGAGGACTGCAAACTAGCAGTGTAATCGAATAACGCCGGTCTTGTCAAGACAAACCTTATGATTGGACCGTTATTCAAAGTAGCATGAACGTAGTCTACCAAAACCTGCCGAAAATGCAAGCGCCTTCATTGCAGATGCAAAAGGACAGCGCCGCCAAATGCCGAAGCGCCCCTCGCTAGATCTCAAACAGCAGGTTCAGCAGCAATTCGCCGATGTCGCTTCCAACTACCGCAAGAGCAAAGTGCATGCGGCCGGAATCGATCTGGATCGGATGGTCCAGCTATCATCACTCGGCCAAACCTCGCGTGTACTTGACGCCGGCTGCGGGGCGGGCCATACCGCGCTGGCATTTGCCGCTCATGCGGATCTGGTCATCGCCTGCGATTTCACTCCGCCGATGCTGGAGCAGGTGGGGCTGCTCGCGATTGAGCGAGGCCTTAGCAACGTTCGGCCTCAGCTGGCTGACGTCGAGCGCCTGCCCTTCGCCAACGACAGCTTCGACCTGGTCGTGACGCGATACAGCGCTCATCACTGGGGGCAGCCCGAGCGAGCGCTGGCCGAGTTTCGGCGCCTGCTCAAAGCGGACGGCGCGCTGCTTATAAGCGATATCATGGCGCGCGAGGATTACGCCCAAGATACGTTCCTGCAAGCGATTGAACTCTTGCGCGATCCGTCGCACGTCCGCGATTACAGAATCTCGGAATGGTTTACAATGCTGGCGAACGCTGGCTTTGCGCCCGAGGTCCGCTTGACTTTCGACTTGACCCTGCGCTTCGACGCCTGGACGCGCCGCATGGCTACGCCGCGCCAGCATGCCGATATGATAAAAACCATCTTTAACGAAGCGCCGGCTGACATCAGGCGCGCCTTTCGCCTGCCCGCCCGCATCGCCAACGACGACTTTGACTTCGTCATCCCCGGCGCCGTCATTCGCGCGACGAGCGCCTAGCCTCAGCTCTCTTTAAGCCGTCCCGTCGCAACCAGATACTCGGTATAGCCGCCGACGTATTCCTTCAAAACGCCATCGCGGATCTCGACCAGGCGGTCGACCGTTTGATCGAGAAAGTAGCGGTCATGCGACACGATTAGCACCGTTCCGTTGAAATCATCCAGCGCGTCTTCGAGCGCCTCCACCGATGGGATATCGAGATTATTGGTCGGCTCATCAAGCAGCAGCAAATTGGGCTGCTGCAGCATAACGCGCGCCAACTGCAGACGGCTTCTTTCGCCGCCGGATAGCGTCCGCACCGGTTGGCGGACCTGCTCATAGCTGAAAGCCATGCGCAAGAGAAAATTCACCGCGTTGGGTTCGCTGCTGTTCTGCATGCTGCGGATCAAATCCAGCGGCGTCTTCTCGAGCCAGCCATCCAGCGTCTGGTGCTCCTGAGAATAAAATCCAATGCCGATACTGGGGCCGACGACAACCTCGCCAGCCACCGGTTGCAACTCGCCCAGTATCAGCTTGAGCAGCACCGTCTTTCCAGCGCCGTTCGGACCGATCAAGCCAACGCGCTCGCCGTGGCGAAGCAGCAGGTTCGCGTCCATGAAAAGCGGATCATCGTCGAAACCCATTGTCACTCGCTTCAGCTCAAGCGCCTTCTTGCTGCCGCGCCAGCCTTCCACTTGAAAGCCCATTAATCGTTGCTCGCCAACCTTCTCAATGATTTCGCCGCGCTCTTCCATCTTTTCCAACATGCGCCGCCGTTGTCGCGCCGCCAGCATGTGCTTCCGGCTGAGCACCTGTTTCGCCCAGCTCTCAAAACGCTCGATCATCGCCTCAATGCGGGCGATCTCCTTCTGCTGTGTCACATATTGCTGCTGCTGGCGCAGGCGCCGCAATCTTCGTTCGTTGACGTAATACGAATAATTGCCGTGATATACGGTTAATTTTCCGTTCTCCAGTTCTACGATTTGCTCGGCCACCTCATCCAGCAGATAGCGGTCATGCGAAATGATGACGACGCTGCCGCGGTAGTTGAGGATGAATCGCTCCAACTGTCGCTTCCCCGCCATATCGAGATGATTATCCGGCTCATCCAGCAGCAAAACATCGGGCGCCGCCACCGCCAACTGCGCCAGCGCCACCATTTTCTTCTGCCCGCCCGAAAGGCTTTCTGTCCGTCTGTCATAATCCTCGGCGGTGAAACCCAACATCGCCAGCAGCTCCCGCACATGGCTCGAATGCCGTCCACCATTCATGCGCTCGAATTGAGCAAGCAGGGCTTCGTGCCGCTCCAGCGTCTGAGCCAGCCGCGATCCATCGCCATAAACATTCGGATCCGCCAACTGAGCTTCGATTTTGTCAAGGCTTTTCTCGACCGCCACCAGCTCAGGCGGCTTGACCATCGCGGTGTTGATCAGCGACTCGCCGCGTGGCAGGTTGACATCCTGCGGCAAATAACCGATGCGTAAGCTTTGCTGGGCGGAGATATGACCACGATCGGGCCTGATCTCGCCCAGCATAACTTTGAGAAGCGTCGATTTGCCGGCGCCATTCGGTCCCACCAGCGCGACGCGGTCACGATCGCCGACCACCCAGGAGAGCTCGCGAAATACCTCCCGATCAGCGTAACTTACCGTTATATTGTTGACGCGCAGAACGTGCATGATCGACGAATCCAAGCGACAAGATTTCTAAATCGATGACGAGCATAGCACAAGTCAGGGACACTGGAATGGCCCCCGCCCGCATTGCGTCAACCAGCGGGAATTCGTGTATCATCAGTAGCAGGATAGCAATGGATCATTTTGAAACGCGTGACAAATAGCGCCTCAAACACAGTCATCGTAGACGCCCAGCAGAATATCGCCTTCAATGCCCAGCAGTTGGGATTGGACTATGCAAGCTGGGCTTGGCGCCAACGGGCGAAAGATTCGACGCCGGGCAAACCGCCCGCTGTCACCAGCTTGCGCGACAACATGCTCGCGCGCGTGGCGATCGTTTTCGGCAGCTTGCAAGTCCTGTCGGAGTCGACGCCGGGGCTGGCCTCCTGGCAGCGCTACACCTACCGAACGGCCGCCGACGCCCGGCAATTGGCGCTTTGGCAGATGGATTTCTATCGGCGCCTCGCCGACGAACATGACCGAATCCGACTAATCCAAACCCGGGAAGACCTGGACCAGGTCCGGCAAACCTGGCGTGACGAGACCGAAATCGACAAACGCGTTCAGGGCTTAGTCGTTAAGATGAAGGGTGCTGAACCCGTTGCCGAGCCGAAACAGCTTGAAGAATGGCTGGAGTATGGCATTCGCGTAGTGGCGCCCGCCTGGTATCCAACCCGTTACTCCGCTTCGGCCGGCGTCGATGGCGGGCTGACTCTGCTTGGATATGAGTTGCTCGATGTCATGGCTGGCTATAATGTCTTGCTCGATATTTCGGCGATGTCTGAATCAGCAGCCGCGGACGCGCTTGAGACTTATGAGGGCGCTATCATCGCCAGCCACAGCAATCCGCGCTACTTTCACGACGATCCCCGCTGCCTCTCCGACGAACAAATCCATCGCATCGCCGAACGCGATGGGGTAATTGGCATCATGATGTATAATCGGTTCCTTAGGAGAGACTGGCATCCGAATGATCGCAAGCGCCAGGTCACAGCTTCGCATTGGGTAGAGGCCGTCGATTATGTTTGCCAATTGACCGGCTCGGTCGCGCATGTTGGTTTGGGCAGCGATATCGACGGCGGTTATCCATATCATGCGCTGCCGGCCGCAATTGACACGTCCAGCGATTTATGGCAGTTGAACCGGGCGCTGCGCGACGGCGGATTCAGCGGAGCGGAAGCAGCCGAGATCTTGGGCGGCAATATGCTGCGCAAACTGGAGGAGTCCTTGCCGGACGGCTAAGCAATCATGTGGCGATTCGCACAGGTTGGCATCGCATTGGGCGCGCTAGGCGCGATGATCTGCTTTATGGGTCTATTTCCCGGCGTCACTGGCGCCGTGCCCACTGTCGGCATCGGCTTGGTTCAAGTCACCATGATGCTTGTCGGCTACACCCTGCTCATCCTTGGCGCCTTGACCTACCTCAAGTTCACCTTCTTTCTCGATGTGCCAGCTAACTTATTGCAACTGATCGGCACGCGGCTGGCGCTCACCGGCATACTGTTTGCCGCGTTGGCCGGGCTGGCGGACATCCTGGGTTTCGGCACGCATATTCGCGATGACACAAGCGAACTGTATTTCGGCCAACTGCAAATGATAGGCATTCTGGCCAGCTTCGGCCTCTCCTCCTTGGGTGTATTGGTCTATGTTTTGGCGGGCGCCAATGTCGCCAGGCACGCGCCAGTTGAAGCGCTCAGTCTGACGATCGCCGGGGTCGATGACACCAGCGAGATTATGCTGCCGGAACTGGACGACGCGCCCTGAACGGCATCCCGTCATTGCCCGTAAGCAGCCGTGAAACTCGATAATCCGTATCGCGTCCAAGGCAAATCGGCGCCCGACAAAGCGCCTGTACTGCTTTACGTGGTCAACATTTCACGTTTTTTCCTGTCGCATCGCTTGCCCTTGGCTTTGGCGGCGCGCGACGCAGGTTTCGAGGTGCGCGTGGCTACATCGGACGCGGACAGCGAGTCGACGCGGCTCATCAGCGATTACGGCTTCCGCTATCATCCCTTGAAACTAAACCAGCATGGCTTGAATCCACTGTCTGAGCTTCGCGCTATCTGGTCGCTTTTCACGCTCTACCGCAAGCTCCAGCCAAACCTGCTGCACCACGTCAGCATCAAACCGGTAATTTACGGCGGGATCGCCGCCCGCTTGAGCGGCTGCTCAAAAGTCGTCCATGCGATGAGCGGCCTGGGATATATATTCGTTGATCAATCGGCCAAGGCGAAGCTGCTGAATACACTCAGCCGCCCGGCATTCAAGCTGGCGCTGGGGGGCGGCGGGACCCGAGTCATCTTTCAAAACCCCGATGATAGCCAAGTATTCATTGAGCGCGGGCTGGTTGGCCAGCGCAAGACGCGAATCATTCGCGGATCTGGCGTCGATGAAACCGTCTTCCAGCCAAGCAGTGAAGATACGACTGAACTGCCAATTGCGCTCTTCGCCGGGCGCCTGCTCTGGCGGAAAGGCATCGGCGAATTCGTCGAGGTGGCGCGGCGACTGCGCGGCAAAGCGCGCTTTCGCGTGGTCGGTTACGAAGAAGCCACCAGCCCGCTGAATGTCTCAAGCGCCCAACTGGCGTCGTGGCAGGCTGAGGGGCTAATCGAATGGCTGGGGGCGCGCGACGACATGCCCGCAGTGTACCGCGAGAGCAATATCGTTTGCTTGCCGTCAACTTACGGTGAAGGCGTGCCGAAAGTATTGATTGAAGCGGCGGCCTGCGCGCGCGCCTGCGTCACCACCGACAGGCCAGGCTGTCGCGAAATAATCCGTCACGGCGTCAACGGCTTGCTCGTGCCCCCGAATGACATTGACGCGCTCGCGGACGCTGTGCATCGCTTGATCGACAATCCGGCAGAACGCGCCAAGATGGGGGCGGCGGGCCGACAAATTGTTCTTGACGGATTCACCGAGCGCCAAGTGATTAGCGAAACACTGGCGCTGTACAATGAGCTTCTCGGGCGCGATTCTCCCCTGCGGGCGCACACGCCAGGGTGATGCGATTTGGGGCGCGGCGGTTGCGCTGATTGCGGCCCCGGCCTCTGGCAGCTTGAGCAGGTCCCGACAAGGAACGGCGAGCAAAGCGGCCAGAGGTTTGGCGCAAATTGCTCACGTATCCAGCGGACTCGAAGTGAGTTTGCGATGTCGCTGATATCCAGCGTCAATACCGTATACGCTAGGATCTCGTCTGTGGCTTAACCAGATTCCAATAACCGCCTCGAATTCGGTACCTTCAAATTATCTCTTCTCAGCTGCAAGGCAGGCTCGCCGCTCGGTGCGCCGCCCGTATCGGCTCCGGCAGGCGGTAGCGCGTAATCAAGGACAACGTCAATCGCACAGCGCTCTCGAGATCAATCAGGTGGCCCGCCGAGACATATACCGGTTTGACCTTCGTTCTGGTGCGCAGCGCAACACCGATTTGCTCATTGCGATGCCTGATGGCGCTGCTGCTGCCTTTCGCTTCCGCCGGCGCCGCATACTCGCCGATATAGTGTGACTTGCCGCAGCCCAACGATGGTCGCCCTAGCCATAAGCCCAGGTGCGCGGCAATGCCCATCCGCCGCGGGTGAATCTGACCCATGCCATCAAAGATGTAAGCATCGGGTTCGCTGCGCAGTTTGCCTAATGCCTCCAGTATCACCGGGCCTTCGCGAAAGGCGAGCAAACCAGGAATATATGGAAAGGTCGTTTTCCGCTCGGCGCAGGCGATTTCGACAACTTCAAGCTGCGGATAGCGCATAATAACGACCGCCGCGCGCGATAGGCCCCGCCGAACGCTGACATCGACGCCAGCGACGGTCTCTACCGAGTTTAGCGCCAAGGGAATATCACTGATCAGCTTGGTTGCCAAATCACTCTGCAGCGCAATCGCCGACTTGGGATCAAGATTCCAGTTGTGCAGTTGGTCTAACTTCATCGTTTGGCGCGAAAATCGGCGAGATTTGCAGTTACATCCCGAGATAATCGCGCAGTTCTCGCGAACGCGTGGGGTGGCGCATCTTGCGCAGCGCTTTCGCCTCAATTTGACGAATGCGCTCGCGAGTTACGCCGAAGAACTGGCCCACTTCTTCCAATGTGTTGTCATGCCCGTCGATTAGGCCGAAGCGCATCTCCAGCACTTGACGCTCGCGCTCGCTCAGCACGCCAAGAGCCGAACGAATCTGTTCCTTTAGCAATTGCCGACCAGCCGCGTCAACCGGTCCCAACATATTTTCGTCCGGAATGAAATCGCCGAGCTGGCTGCTGTCTTCAAGCCCGACCGGCATGTCAAGGCTCATCGGCTCCTGACTGATGCGCATGATTTTGCGCACCTTCTGGGAGGCGCGCCGCAGCTTCCGATTCAGAGCCGGATCTATCGCCGTGCCCTCGCTCTGGTGCTGCTTGATCGAGTTGCGGTCTTCATCATTGAGAAAGTCCATTTCCAAAGCGATCTGCTCCGTGACTGGGTCGGCGCCCAGTTTCTGGATGAGTTCGCGCTGAACGCGCATCATACGGTTGATCGTCTCGACCATGTGCACCGGGATGCGTATCGTGCGCGCTTGATCAGCGATTGCGCGGCTGATCGCTTGTCGAATCCACCAGGTCGCGTATGTGCTGAACTTGTATCCTTTTGTGTGGTCAAACTTGTTGACAGCGCGCAGAAGACCGATATTGCCTTCCTGAATCAAATCGAGAAAGCTGATTCCACGCCCCATATAGCGCTTGGCTACGCTGACGACCAGGCGCAAATTCGCCCGCGTGAGGTCTTCCGATGCCTGTGCCGCGTGCTGCTCAACCTGCTCTTGCTGCTGTTTCGCCAGGCTGATTGGATCAACCGTATCTTCAATCCAGCTGTCAAACTCATGCAATGAGGGCAATTCCTGCTTGCGGCGGAAATACCGCTGCATCTGCATCTGGTGCTCAAAGGGAAAAAGGAAAAGCGCGTGAAAGACCTCGAAGAATGCTTGCGCATGTTTCGTCCACTCATCATCACGGCCCCAACTGCGCTGGGTCAGATAACCTCGAATATACGAATCCGCGTCGCGATCCCAATTGTTGACCGTCTCCTGCGCCTCGGCCAGCACCTTGAACAAATCGGGGATATCCAC
This sequence comes from Chloroflexota bacterium, assembly GCA_026706445.1. Taxonomy (GTDB): domain Bacteria; phylum Chloroflexota; class Anaerolineae; order Aggregatilineales; family Phototrophicaceae; genus UBA6055. The sequence goes on along the minus strand of JAPOYT010000157.1, from coordinate 15,320 downwards.
TTCTCGCTCGGCCGCGCTGCTTCCCAGCTTGGTCCAATCTTCGCGCAGCCGCTTATAGGCGAATCGCTCGACATCCAGATAATCCGGTTCCCGCGGTTCCGAAGAACCGTTTCCAAGGCTCATCAGCTCGTCTCGAAGCGCTTCCAAATGGCGTTCGGCGGCGATCTGCGTACTCAACCACATCTCCCGATTGCTATCCAGCAGCGGCACCTGGCCTATCTCTTTCAGGTACATCTTGACTGGATCATCGGACGGCGGCAGATTTTCAATCACCTCGGATCGGGTATCCGCGCCGTCAAGCGCGTTGGCATCGTACTCGGCGGAATCATCACGATGGCGCCTGCGCTCATTGGTATCCGTCAATCCGCCGTCTTCATCGCCGGCGTAGTCGATGTGCCTGCCGATTCTTTTTTCGCCGTCCATATTCTTCATGCTGACTCCTGCTTAGGAAATCGATGTCTGCTGCAATCGGAGTGAAACTTGGCTGACCGCCCGGTTGATTCGCGCTTTCGCTCGCACGGAAAGCATGATCTTGGCATTGAGCAGATCTTCCTGGCGCTGATCGCTGATTTCGCCTGCTTGCGCTTCTTCCTGAAGATACTGCATTTCGACGCGCTCGTTTTCCAGGCGTTCCAGCCGCAACTGCAGCGCGCGGCCGATCAGCTCGTCTTGCTCGCTATTGCCCGATCTGCCCAAGAATGAGCGCCTCCTAAATATATCGTTCAAATCTACCTGGAAGTTTCGTCTCATGGATTGGGAAACGGCCTCGGGCGCCTCAATTGACAACGCTTCAAATTCGCTCCGAAGATCCGCGTCCAATGCCGACCCGAGATGCTCCAACGGTTCGCGGTCGTCTTGCGCCATCGACTCCTGCAAATGGGCCATCAGCATCCGATACTGGCTCTGCGTGAAGTCTTCCACACCCAGCTCGCATAATGGTCCGCGCAATAGCTCGTAATCATCGCCCGCCAGTTCACGCAGTTTCCGATTTACCATATACAGCAAATTAGGATTCTTCAGCAGCAAGCCAATGCAATAAGGTTCAATCGCCCGCGTCGAACGCGATCCGATTCCAGTCGCCGCAGCGCTATTTGACGGCGCCTCGTACTCACCCGCCTCGGGCGGGATCGCGTCAAACTCATCCTCCCAATACTCAGGCGGCGGTTCGACCGGCGCTTGTGGCTGCTTTGGTCGCTCGGCAGGCAGGTTCTCCCGCGACCAGTACATCAGATCTCGCTCGCTGATGCGAAGACGGCGCGACAGCTTCTGGATATTATCCTGTTTGTAAAGGTTGTTCTCGGAGGCCAACAAGAGCGGCAGCACCCGCCGCGCCAGCGCCTCACGCTCCGGCATGCTTGGCGCCTCCGGCAGCGCCGCCATTTCCGTATCAATAACGTAGTCGGCAACGCCCAGGGCAGTGGCGACTAAAGAGTCCCATCTGTCAGGCGACTGACGCAGCAAGTCATCCGGGTCTTTGCCCGCGGGCGCTTGCAGGATGCGCAAGTCAACCGACAGTCGGCCCGCGTAATCGCGCAGTACCTGGCGCGCCACCTCGAGACTGTGGCGAGCGGCGCTTTGCCCAGCTTCGTCAGAATCGAGCGCCAAGATTATCTTGCTGGCATGACGCGGGGCGACGAGCCTGATCTGGTTCTCGGTCAAAGCCGTGCCCATCTGCGCCACGACGTTGCGATGACCAGCCTGATGCGCTTGAATAACATCCATATACCCTTCGACGATAACCACCGTGCCGCCCTCGCGAATGGCTTGCCTGCCAGTATCCAGCCCAAAAAGCAGTCGGCTCTTGTCGAATAGCGCCGATTGTGGCGAATTGATGTACTTCGCGCCCTCATCCGCATCGAGCGCGCGGCCGCCAAAGCCCACAACTCGTCCACGCTCATCGCGGATCGGAATCATCAAGCGATTGCGGAATCGGTCGTAGACGCGGTCCCTTTCGTTCCGCACCGCCAATCCGACTTCGACGATGTCATCGTCGCGGTATCCCAGCCGGCGCAAAGAATTGAGCAGCCAGTTCCAGCCTTCAGGCGCGTAACCCAGTTGAAACGCGCGGCTAGTCTCGTCGCTCAGCCCGCGCTCATCTCGGATGTACTGGCGGACGGCGGACGCATCGTCCATTTCGAGTCGGTTCTGGAAAAATTCGGCGGCTGTTTTCACCAGACTGCGCAGCGTATCCAAGCGATCGGCTGCTGTCTTCTGCGCCGGCGTCTGCGCTCGCAGCTTTACATCGGCTTCCGCCGCCAATTCGCGCAGCGCTTCTTTGAAATCCCAGCCGTGCATCTTTTGGGCAAACGTGAAGAGGTCGCCACCCTCGGAACAGGCGCCAAAACAGTGCCAGGTCTGCCGCTCAGGATTGACCACGAAAGATGGCGTCTTTTCGCTGTGGAAGGGACAGCAGGCTTTGTGATTGCGCCCCGCCTTCTTTAGCGCGGGAACGTGCCGCTGGATGTAGCTGACAATGTCAATGCGAGACTTGATCTCATCCGTCACTGACATGGTGGCGCTCCCTGATGAGATTGAGCATCAATGATAAGGTCGGTCATCCACTTGCGCCTTATGTACGCATGATTCGTCGGAAGATTCGTACGAAGGCGCCGCTCAGTATTGACTATAACCCTTGACCGCAGCGCCTGCAACGCAATGCGGTCATCTCTCAATTCGAACAGAAACCAAACCGTTACACTCACTCGCTAGAAGTTCTCAAGCTCGCTCAAATCGGCTCTGCCATTTTGCATGGCGGTGATTCGCTGCAAGAGCGCGATGCGGTTGTTGCGCAAGACAATATCATCGGTATGAACCAGCACATTGTCGAAGAAAGCCGTCACCGCCGGCGTCATACGCTCGAAGGCGCTGAGAAATCCATCAACGTTGCCAGCGTCGCCCGGCCAATCACAGGCTGCCAAATAGCATTGATATAGCATGTTTTCTTGTTCTTCTCGCATAAGAGCCGGGTCAAAGGGCCGCTCTTCCTCATCCCGCGTGATGCGCGCGCAGCGGGCAAACGCATCGAGTATCGCCTCCCAGTCGCCACGTCTGACCCAGGTCGCCAGTTCTTCGACCCCACGCAGCGCGCGAGCGGGGTCATGCGCTTGCGCCCGCAGGATTGCCTTGATGACATCGCGCGGATAATCGGTTTCTTCGCTCAGCAGGAAAGCCAGGCGTCCCGACATAAAGGCAGCGACCTGTTTCCGCGCGTTTGCGCTGACATCCAGCGGCTGCCCATCTGCCACTCGCTCAATCAGCTTTTGCAGGTCGACGGATATGGATTGGTCCAAGAGAATCTGAATGATGCCCAGCGCATTTCGCCGCAATCCATAAGGGTCGGAGGTCGACCTCGGCGCCAGCCCGACTGCAAACAATCCCACCAAACTGTCGAGCTTGTCGGCAATCGCCAGCAATCGTCCGGCATCGCTCGCCGGCAGGATGTCGCCAGCGCCGCGCGGCAGCCAATGCTCGAATATCGCCTGCGCAACCGCCGGGTCTATCCCCGCCCGCAGCGCATATTCGCGCCCCATAACGCCTTGCAGCGAGGTCATCTCGACCACCATGCTAGTCGCCAAATCGGCTTTGGCCAATTTAGCCGCCTCCCGCGCGACGTGGATGTCCGCGCGACCGAAGCCAACTAGCTGACCAAGATCTTCGACGGTCGCGGCAACGCGGTCATTCTTTTCGCGCATCGAGCCGAGATCAGCTTGAAAGGTCAGCGTGTTGAGACGCGGAAGATAATCGCGCAGTGGCTTCTTAATATCCGCTTGATAAAAGAATTGCGCGTCGGAAAAGCGCGCGCGGACAACTTGCTCATTGCCGTGAACGACTTTGTCCAGCTGCCTGTCGTCGCCGTTTCGCACGCCGATGAAGAACGGCATCAACTCTCCGCGATTGTCTTCCACGGCGAAGTATCGCTGGTGCTTGCGCATGACTGCGATTAGCACATCGCGCGGCAATGCAAGAAAGTCAGCATCAAACGCTCCGCGAAACGCAGTTGGCGATTCGACGAGGTTTGCCACTTCAGCGAGTAGATCGTCATCGGCAAGCGCGCTTCCGCCTGCCTCCGAAGCCAAGGCATTGACCTGACACAGAATGTCTGCTTGTCTCTCGTGTACATCCAGCGCTATGCCCTGCTCGCCGCATACGCTACTAAAGTGATCCGCTCCCCGAAGCGCATGCTCCGGCGACCCAAATGGACGCAATCCCCGTGTTACATTCCCGCTTGCAATACCGGCAAACTCGAATGGAATAACCGTCTCGCCGAAAAGCGCCACAATCCAGCGAACTGGGCGCGAAAAGGCCACCGTCGAATCGTTCCAGCGCATCGACTTGCCAAACTTGATCTCGGCGACAAAAGCGGGAAGCGCTTCAGCCAGCGCCTCTGCCGTCGGCCGCCCCTCATTACGCACGACCGCGGTGACATAGCGACCGCCATCCAACTCCTGAACCGCCAGATCGGCGACATCTACGCCCTTTCCGCGCGCGAATCCCAGCGCGGCTCGTGTTGGCGCGCCGTCGGCGTCATAGGCGCGATCAGCCGGCGGACCCTTCGCGATGAATTCCTCGTCAGTTTGCCTCGGCGCAACGCTGCGCGCGATGACCACAATACGGCGCGGCGTCGTGTACACCTCCAGCCCATCGTGATCCAAACGCAGGTCTGCAAACAAGGCAGGCGCGGCCGTCTGCGCCTGCTTCAAAGCCGACGCCACGTCATCAGCCGGCATCTCCTCCACGCCAATTTCCACTAACACATCAGCCGCCTCGGTTGGCGCATCGGGCATCTCGCCCGCCACTTGCGCCGGCGCGCCCCGCCAGCGGTCGCTCATCTTCATCAGCGGGTAAGCAAGCGCTTCCCTTTGCGCTACGTATTCCTTGGCGATTGTCCGTGTCATCTCGCGCATGCGCCGGAAGTAATTCGCTCGCTCGGTGACGCCGATCGCGCCGCGCGTATCCAGCACATTGAACAAGTGGCTGCATTTGAGCACATAATCGTAGGCGGCGATCAACGCGTCGCCTTCCAGCGCCTGGGCATATTCGCGCTCATAGGTGTTGTAAACAGTCTTCAAGGCATCGACATCAGCGACATCGAAGTAATAGCGACAGTGCTCGACTTCGTCCGCGAACATCACATCGCCATAATTGACGCCGTCCAGCCAGTCGATATCCCAAGCCGATTCCTTGCCTTGCAGCGCCAGCGCAATCCGCTCGATGCCGTAAGTGATCTCGACGCTGACCGGGTCCAGATTCATACCGCCCGCTTGCTGAAAATAGGTAAATTGCGTGATTTCCTGCCCGTCCAGCCAGACCTCCCAGCCCAGCCCCCAAGCGCCCAAAGCGGGAGACTCCCAATTGTCTTCGACGAATCGGATATCATGCTCGCGCTGATTGACGCCCAGCGCCTCCAACGATGCCAAATACAACTCCTGCGGATTTCCCGGATCCGGCTTCAGGATCACCTGATACTGATAATATTTCTGCATGCGGTTGGGATTCTCGCCGAAGCGACCGTCATCGGGGCGCACCGACGGCTCGACATAAGCTACCCGCCAAGGTTCGGGTCCCAATACGCGCAAAGTCGTCGCCGGATTTCCCGTTCCGGCGCCCACCTGCACATTATAGGGTTCCCAGATGAGGCAGTCTTGCGCCGCCCAATATTCGTGCAGTTTCAATATGACCTGCTGAAACGTCAGCGGTGATGCCATTCGGCGTCCTAACCCGATTTTCTCTTGATTTTGTGGCGAGCATTATAAGAGCGATATCGTTATATGACGAGTGCCGCCGCCTGCGTCTTCTCGCATCTGGAGCTGGGGGAGAGCTTGTACGACGGCTACTCTGCGCCCTCCTCTATCACATCGCCTTCCATTTCCGGCGCCTTGACCAAGTCCGAACGGCGGAGATCATTGAAGGCATTAAAGACCGTATCACGAACCAGGACGTAATACTCGGCTGCGGAGGACTTAAGCACAACGCCATCTTCCATTTGCGCGCCGAAAGTCAAGGTGTAGGTCTCTTCGCTATACTCCGGCTCAGTTTCCTCTGTTTCGCCCGCGGAAGACTCTTCATCGCTTTCGACTTCATCGCTCTCAGCTTCTGACTCGGCTGGCTCTTCAATTTCGACGAGTTCGCGATAGCGCACGTCGACGGTCACTTGCGCTTCGTCCAGTCCGTATTCGTCTGGCTCCGCCAATCCAAGCGGCGCCAGCAGACGAATCGACGCCGCATTACGCAAGATAATCGGCATCTTCGTATCTTCAAATGCCTCGCCGGCGGCCAAGCCGGTGTAGGTCAAGCTGTCGCCATCGCGCGCAAAGCTATAGCTTCCCGCGGCATTTGAGACGGAAATCTCCAGCACATCTTCTTGCGGGACGTTCACATAGCTCGCGTCCAGCCAAGTCGAAATCTGGGTGGAGAGCTCCCAGGAGTTGAGCCCAACGCCGAGGTATACATTGTCTTCACCAGCGCGCCGCAGGTAGACTGTATCGGCGCCGCCACTGCCGCCAAGATAAAGTTCGGCGCTGTCATCAGCGCTTTCTAGCGTGATTCTTCGCCGGAAATCGGCCTCGCCAACCTCCAGCCGAGCGAAGTTCGCCCGATTCTTCGCGACCAGCCGCCGCATATCCAGGCGCGCGATCTTGCCAAGAATCGCTTCGACCTTGGCGCCGTCGACTGGAAAATCGTCAGCGCCGGGCAATACCCAGCCATCATCACGGCGCGCCAGTTTCACTTCATTGTCAAGGTCGTCGGTGAAGCTCATGATTTCAATGTCAGCGGCGCTCATGCCAGAAAGGATCGGCTCAACCGGGCGCGCCTCCGCGCCGGCTGACGTGACGACCGATATGGCGAGCAAGACGAGTTGAATTGCCAGAAGAGCGATGAGCAGAAGGTTGCTGCGGCTTAACATCATTCGCCTCCTTTCATCATCTTCGCGTCTGGTTCAAGGTCGATCCCTTCCCCAGCTATCGCATCACGCGCGCCGCCAGGCGGAATCAATTCCAGCGGTTTTTCCGTTCGGCGCTGGATCTGCCAGATGACGGCGATGAGAATCAAACCGACTAAAGCGACCGCGTAGTTGATCAGCACCCAGCGATTCTGCGCTTCTTCGCTGATGGACGGCAGGATGCGCGCCACGCTGCCGCGGCTGCGAATCGACGCCAGCGAGACATCTTCCGTAAACCAGTCGATCGCGTTTGCAATCAATTGAAGGTTGCTGACAAAGCGATCGCCGGCGAAATTCGCCGATATCTGATAAACCGTATCATTGACGAATTCCGAACTGCCGAGCACGATCATGCGCGTCCCGTCGGGCGAGCGCTCAATCAAGCCGATCGGCTCGCTCGGGGGCGTCTCGGTTTCCGGCGCCACGTCCGCTTGCCCCGCTTCAAAAGGCGATGGCTTGTCGATGAAGTAGCTGCTGAAAGACGATTCCACCGCTAGGGCAAGCGGGAAGGACGACAGCTCGTCACTCACGGCAAAGCCAAATTCGGGATAGAGATCCCGGTCAGGCTGCGGGTTGGCGACGGTCGTCTCCCAAGACGCCTCGCTTGAGCGGATCAAGGTGGTAACACGATCCTTATCAAGGACAGACTCATCGATGGTCACCGGCGACGCCCAGCTCATCGTCACCAGCGGCAAACTGTTGACCACGGGACTGTCCGCATCCAGCCCGCTGGGGCGCGCGTCAATGAAGAAAGGATAATCGAGCGCTTGTATCTCGGTGACGATCATGTCGCCCACATCGCGCTGCGTCTGCATTGGGAAGGGCGCATTCTGGTAATCCATCACCAGGCTGTCTCCGATGAAAATGCCGTAGGCTTCCAGCAGATCTTCTATCCCGCCTTCGTTGCGGTCGAGCAGCAGCGTCCCGGCATAAGGATCTACCCCCAGCCGATAGTGCCCGGCCGCCACGACAAGCGAGCCTCCGCGCATGACATACTGGTCAATCGCGTAACGCTGCGCGTCAGTCAAGCTGTGCGGCGACATCAAAATGAGCGCATCGATATCGGCTGCAACCGTCCCCCCTTCCAAGGTCACGCGCCTCAACTCGTATGATTCGCGAAGCGTCCCTTCCAGGATGCTGTATTGCTGCAAGCTCGGCATCGGCTGCCCAAATTGATCAGCCCTCTGCGCCGGCGGCGCCCACAAGCCGATAACCTTCAGAAAACCGGACGATGATCGTTTCAAAGCCGCTTCAATGGCGCTGCGTATCTCCGCCTGGCTTAGATCGCCGCCGGGATAAATCACCTGAATATCGCCGCCAGCTTCGACTACCAGATGCAGAAAGAACGTTTCCGCTGAAAAGAAACTCGCCGCCACTGGCTGAATCTGATACCGATCGAATAATTCCCGCTCGCTGATGCCGACATCCGACGCCGACATATCAATCACAGCGAAATCCACTTTTGCCGGATTGGCATCGGCGATTTCCAGCGTTAGCTCTTGCATCGTCCGGCTGACTTCCGCCATCATCTCGGGCATTGTCGCTGAAGACAAGTAAAGCGTAAGTTTCGCCGGTTCATTGAGCGACGCGAGCACCGCTTCCAGGCTCTGGAAGCCATAAACCACGCGCTGGATAGCGCTCGTCAAGTCGTATTCCAAGTTGCGAAGGCGCACTTCCACCCCAAGCGGCGTATCGACCACCTCGATGACCTCGGAGAAATTCAGCGCCGCGCTCTGATCGCCATAAGCGACGAGCACATCAAAGTACACGTTCACCAGCGAGGTGCCGCCGCGGTCGTTGACTTGCAGCGGCGTCGGCCGTATGCCATGGATCTGGTTCGCTTCGCGCTCCAGCTCGGGGTTCCTTAGCGGATCGATGAACTCCAATTCCAGCCTGCCGTCTGACGCCAATTCATACTCCCGCAGCGTGTCCTTGATGCGCGGAACCAGCGGCGCCAGCAGCGGGTGACTCTCCTCGCTGAAATAGCCACGGATCAAAAGCGGCTCCTGCAAGCCGGCGAGCAGGTTCCGGGTGACATCGGACAAGCTGTATTCACGATGCTGCGTCAAGTCCAGCCGCGCCGCGCTTGCCGGCGCAATCAAGAGGTTGAATACGAGCAGGTTCAGCCCAAAGAGCGCGATACCAAGACCGCCGTTCAGACGATGCGCGCGCAGGTGAGCGCCCCGGCTCCAACGTTTGCTATCGAGCGACAGAATGTTGAGCCCCAGGAAAAACACGGCCAAAGACGCGTAGTAGACTAAATCGCGCAGGTCTATGACGCCGCGCTGGATGCTCTCGAAGCGGCTGCCTGTGCCAAACTGGCGCAGCAGATCGCCGGCAGCCGCGCCGAACAAGTCAGTGACCACTGGCGAGCCGACCGCTTGCAGGGCGCCACAGATGATTGCCGTCCCAATTAGCGCCACCAACTGATTGTCCGTTCGTGACGATACTAATAATCCGATCGCGATATAACTGGACGCGAGCAGCAGCGCCGCCAGGTAGCCGCCGATGACCGGTCCCCAATCGAGATTGCCCAGCGACTGCACCGTTAAGGGCAGGAATAAGGTCAGCGCCAGCGCCAGCGCCACCAAGATCAGCGCCGAAAGGAACTTGCCAGCGACCAATTCGCTAAGGCGCGCCGGCAGCGTCAGCAGCACCTGCAAATTCCCGCTGTCTTCCTCACGGCTCCACTGATGCATGGTCAGCGCCGCGACCAGCAGTATCATCAGCAGTGGCATCCATTCAAAGAGAGCGCGCACATCGGCGACGCCGCGCGCGAAGAACGAATCCACCCAAAAGAAGACGAATAAGGTCAGCGCCAGGAATACGCCGACGAAGATCAGCGCCATCGGCGAACCGAAGTACAGTTTGAGCTCTTTGCCTGCGATCGAAAGGATCTTCTTCATCGCTGCCTCCTAAGCTGTAGTCGCCAGCTGGTTGAAAAAGGCTTCGAGCGTAATTGTGTCACGGCGCAGTTCGCGCAGGGGCCAGTTTTTGTCGCGGGCGATGGCGAATATCCCCGGCGTGATATCGGCCGAGCTGACAATGCGATAGGCGGGAAAGTCATCGGCTGATCGCATCGGCTGAATCCGCTCAATGCCATGCAGCGCCGCCAAGGCCTGTTCGGCTTCCCCCACGTTTTTCTCCAACACCAAGATGGCGTCATAGCTCCGGCTCAGTTCGCGCAGGCTTCGGTCCGCTTTCACCTCGCCATTAATAATGATGATCACACGATCGCAAATTGCCTCGACTTCGGACAGAATATGTGATGAGAAAAGAATTGTGCTTCCCTGCGAAAGCGACTTTATCAAGGCGCGGATCTCGATGATCTGGGTCGGATCCAAGCCAACGGTTGGCTCGTCTAGAATTAGAAACTGCGGCTTGTGCAAAATCGCCTGCGCCAATCCGACTCGCTGCCGCAAGCCCTTGCTCAAGGACGCGATCGAGCGCGTCAGATAATCTTGCAGCCCGGCGCCATACACCGCGTCGGATAGCAGTGAAATGAACTCGGATGATGGAATATCGCGCAAATCAGCCATCATGGATAGATATGCCTGCACCGAGAGCTCGGGATAAAGCGGCGTATTCTCCGACAGATAGCCGATCTTCGCCTGCGTCTCATGCAATTCGGTCACGACGTTTTGCCCGTCGATCTCTACCATCCCGTCGTCCGGATGCAGGAAGCCGGTGATGATCTTGATCGCGGTCGATTTGCCGGCCCCATTTGGACCCAGCAGACCGACGATCTCGCCCGGCTGAATGTCGAAGCTGACGCCATGCAGCGCTCGTATGCTGCCGTAGCTCTTGCTTATGTCGCGCACATGAATCACAAGCCATCTCCTTTCCCGTTATGCTTGAGACAAAGCCGGCGCCGCCCCATCTACAAATTTGCCTGCCATCATAAAAACCGGACGAGAAAAAGCCATACAAAAACAGTAAACAAAGTGTAAATCTTGCTGCCTTCAAGCGCCGAGAATCTGGACTCGCGTATCTTGCAATACGCTTTGAAAATGACGAAATGGAAACTGCGCGCCGCCGGCGTACAGGGCGTTCACTGTTCCCGCCGCCACGCCCCGGCGCAGGGCCTCGACGATATCCTTGCCCTGAGCCAACGCGGTGACGATTCCCGCGTGCAGGCAATCGCCGCTGGCGACCGGATCAACCGGTTGAATCACCGGCGGCGTCGCTTTCGCAATGACTTCTCTCGACACAAGCAGCGCGCCATCAGCCCCCAGCGAAACGACCACAAGGCCAATGCCATCCGCGACCAAACGCCCGGCCGCCGCCTTGATATCGCGGATTGTTTGAAGCTCGGTCCCCATAGCGGCCGCCATTTCAGACCGGTTGACCTTAATCGCGAAAGGCTTCGCCTTGATGGCGTTCTCCAGCGCCGATCCGCTGCTATCAACCCAGACGCGAGCGCCGAGCGCGTTCAATTGGGCGATCAGCGCGAATGGCGCCTCGGCGGGCGCGCCAAGAGGCAGGCTGCCGCAGAGACAAACCGCGTACACTTCGTCGGCCTTGGCGGCGACGCAAATGTCATCGGCGAGCGCCTTCCAATCTGATGGTCCGATGAGACCGGACTCGTTGATTACGGTGGAAACGCCATCCGCATTTGCGATGATGGCGCAAGTCCGCGTCTCGCCGTCAAAATACGTCCATTTTGCATCGTAGCCGTCTTGCTCCACCATGGCGGCGACAGTGCGCCCGGTGTGCCCGCCGAGCAAGCCCATCGCCAGCGGCCGCCCGCCCAGAATCCGCACCGCTCGCATGACGTTCACGCCCTTTCCGCCCGGCGCGGCAACGGCGCCGCCTATCCGCGAAATGCGACCGATGGCGAAATCTGGCACGACCATCGTGCGATCCAGCGCGGCATTCGGCGTAACGCAGATAATCGTCTCGCGTTTCATGCTAAAGTCCCGCCTCATGATTACAGGGCGAAACTTACAACAGCCGCCGTCACTCATCAAGACGACGCTTTCCCGACGCTGGCGCCGGCGGTATGCGCCTCTGCCTATGCCAGCAACGGGCGGCGGGCTACAATGCTCCGCACCGTTCAAATGCGAGGACGCTGGCGCCAGCAAACGCGATGACGATCTTCGGCCGAATTGACATACAGTTTCCCGATGGGCGCAGCGAATCGCATCTGCTGGGCGATGACGCGATCACGATCGGCCGCGCCGCCGACAATTCCATTCGCATCCCCGGCGCTGGTCTCGTCGAACATCAACTCCGCATCAGTCGCCGGGGCGATGCCGCATACCTGACCAGCTTGTCCCCCGAACCCTATATGGCAATTGACGGCCTGCCCGTGCCGATCAATGACCCGCAATTTCTGTCAGATTTCGCGCAGATTCAAATTGGCGAGCTGAGCATCATCTTCAACCGGCGCAGCGACAGTTCAACCGTTGCGATGGACGCGGTATCAGATCGCGCGCAACCAACAGCGAGAGGATTCCGCGCAGAGCTGGAAAGCGCCTTCATCAACGTTTGGCCCTGCGCAAGCGCTTCGACAAGGCTCGCCATCACGAATCTTACTGGCGCCACTTCGCAGTTCAGCGTCGATATAGGCGGATTGCCAGCCGATTGGACGACTCCCAGGCAACTGATTTTCTCGGTAAATGGCGGCGCCACGCTAGAGATAATGCTGCATATTGCGCCTCCACGACGGTCCGACATCGCGCCTGGCGAGTACCCGCTATCCATTTCCGTAACTCAATTGGATGCGGATGAAAGCGCATTGCAACTCGTTCAGCTGGTCCAGGTCGGTGGATTCACTGCCTTAAGCATCGCGCTTGATCCGCCAATCTTGCAGCCAGAAAGCCCTTTCAGCCTCCACCTGCTCAACCTGGGAAACGAAGACCTGGGACTATCATTGCGAGCTAACTGTCCGGACGGCTTGCTCAATTTAAGGCTGGCGCAGACTGAAGTTCGTCTCGCTGCCGGCGAGCGCGCAAGCGTCAGCGGCCTGGCCGAACTTAGGCGACGGCAGATCTTCGGCAGACCGAAGCAAATATCCTTTCCGCTGCTGGCGCAGGCGCGAGAGCCGCATAACTTTCTGGTCGGCCAGCCGGCAACCGCGCTGGTCAATCCATTGGTCGGCAATCGCGCGCTCTTTGGCGCGGCGCTGGCCCTCGTCTTCTCGCTTGTGGCGCTTGCCGCGCTGATCACGCGGCCGCCACAGCCGTCAATCGCGTCCTTCTCGCTGTCTGACCAGCAGGTCGCGCAAGGCAGGCCGGTAGAATTGACTTGGGATGCAACTGATGCGGAGCGCTTCGTGATTGAGGCAGATCGAGCGCCAATCGCCGAATTGCCCGGCGAAGCATCGAGCTACAGACTGGATACCAGCGGATTCCTTGACCCAATTGACATCGCCCTGATCGCGCTGAACGGCGACGCGACCGACATCGAAACGCGCCGGCTGGATGTCTATCAGCCGGTGACGGTGACTCGCTTCGAGGCGAACAAGACGGCGCTCCTGCGAAACGTCCGCAGCGATCTGACCATCGTCTGGCGCGTGGAAGGCGCAATCGCAGTCGACATGGCTCTGCCGCCCGGCTTTGAGGCGATTCGCGAGACAATTGCCGGAGAATACGGCGAAATCGTAATTCAAGGCCTGCCAGCCAAGGACTTCCAGGTCGTCCTCAGCGCCGAAGATGAAATTGGCGGCACGACCACGCGCGCGATCGCGATCGCAGTCGCTGAGCCAGAATGTACGCCGATTCAGGATTCCTTGCTCTACGTCGGTCCCGACACAGGTTTTGAGCGCGTCGACAAGGCTCTGCAAAATGTGCCGGTTCTGGTCAATGGCATTAGCGCGGACAAGCGTTGGCTGCAAGTCGAACGAGCCAGCGGCGAGCGGGGCTGGGCTTACAGCGCCAACTTCCGCTGTCATGGATTCGACCCGGCGACTCTTAAGGTGATCAGTGATATTCCGCAACTGCCAAAGCCGACGCCCGCCTCCGCGCCAACCTTGACTTCCAAACCCGCGCCTACAGATACGCCGACCCACATAGCAACAGCAAGCTTTCCCCCACCCTAAATCCCTCCCCCAAAATGAGGGAGGGACTTTAACCGCCCGCGCCGGGCAGCGCGTTGCTCCCCTTCCCTCGTTCTGGGGGCAAGGGGCTGGGGGATGGGGGCTTGCGCTGTCGTCGCCACGCCCTCTCAAGCTCGCAATTGTCAGGCCGGTTCCTCTGCCGTATAATGGCGCATTCAGTTGGAGCGAAGTAGTAGGACATCAGTAGACCAATGAGCAATCGACCGCCTGTCTATCCCTTTACGGCCATCGTCGGCCAGGACATGATGAAGCTCGCGCTGATTCTCAACGCCATCGATATGCGAATTGGCGGCGTATTGATTCGCGGCGAACGCGGCACCGGCAAATCGACCGCGGCGCGCGCCCTGGCCGCTCTCCTGCCCGAGATTGATGTCATTGCCGATTCGCCCTTCAACGATGATCCCTTCCGCCGCGAGTCCTGGTCCGATTTCGCGCGCGGCAAATACGAAGATTGTACAGACATCCCGCTGAAGCGCCGGCGCATTAGCTTCGTCGACCTGCCCGTAAGCGCCACCGAAGACCGCGTCGTTGGCACGCTCGATATCGAAAAGGCGATCCAGTTCGGCGAGCGACACTTCGACACCGGCGTCTTGGCGAACGCTAACCGCGGCATTCTCTATGTCGACGAAATCAATCTGCTCGATGATCACATTGTCGATCTTCTGCTCGACAGCGCCGCGATGGGCGTCAATATCGTCGAGCGCGAAGGCATCAGTTTCAGCCATCCAGCGCGTTTCATCCTGGTCGGCACGATGAACCCGGAAGAAGGCGACCTGCGCCCGCAGCTTCTCGACCGCTTCGCTCTCTCCGTTGATGTGACCGGCATCAAAGACGCCGCCGACCGCATCGAGATCCTGGAACGGCATATCGCTTACGAAAATGACCCGCTCGATTTCAAATCCGAATGGGATCCGGTCGACCTGCAGCTTTCTGACCGCATCGCCGCCGCCCGCGAAATCATCGACGACGTTACGCATAAGACACAGGACCTGCGCGTCATCGCCAGCATCACCAGCGACCTGCGCGTCGACGGGCACCGCGCCGACCTGGTCATCCTGAAAGCGGCGCGCGCCCACGCCGCTTATGAAGGCCGTACCGCCATCAATGACCGTGATATCACCTTGGCTATCCGCCTGACCATCCCTCACCGCCTAAAGCGCGGACCCTTCAACGATGCGCAAGCCGACCTCAACGCTGTGGAATCGGCTGTTGATGAAAAGCGGCAGGAAATCGGCGAGGGCGAAGAAGCGGGCGAATTTAGCGAAAACAGCGACGAGCAGGCGGCGCAGACTAAAAAAAAAGTGAGTCTGTAAGCGGCGA
>JAPOYT010000099.1 GCA_026706445.1 Chloroflexota bacterium | reverse complement strand
TTTGTAGGGGCGACTCTTGAGTCGCCCACTGTTAATTCGCCGACGGGCGAGCCACCGGCTCGCCCCTACAGCTTCCGCATGCTTGCAACTTAAGGGATTCTGCGACTGATTTGAAATTCAACCGAAAAGGATACACTTCCGTAAGCCCTGATTCCTCTGCTGCTATAATCGGCTGCGCATCTAGTCAAGGAGTCTTCACTTGAGTTATCGCGCTCGAAAGTTCCTGTCATTTTACCGTCCATACCTCGGCACGTTGGCGCTTGATCTGCTTTGCGCTTTCATTGTCTCGGCGATCACGCTGATCTTGCCGCTTTGCGTCCGCCATATTACGCAGAATCTATTAGGCGCGGACGTCGCCGATCCGATCGGGGAAATCGGCGTCATGGCTATGATCATGCTGGCGCTTGTCCTTGCGCATACGCTCTGCACACTCTTCGTCGATTACCAAGGGCACATGATGGGCGCGAAGATGGAGCGCGACATGCGGCGCGAGCTCTTCGCCCATTATCAGAAGCTGTCCTTCAGCTTTTACGATGATCAGAAGACGGGCCAGCTAATGTCCCGAATCACCAGTGACTTGTTCGCAATTTCAGAGCTGGCGCATCATGGACCGGAGGATCTGTTTCTGGGCATCGTCAAATTCATTGGCGTATTTCTGATCACGCTTAGCATCAACCCGGCCTTAAGCCTTATCGTGATCGCCTTCCTGCCCTTTATGTTCCTCTTTTCACTGCATTTCAATCGCAAGATGAACCGCGCCATGCGCTTGAGCAAGGAGCGCGTGGCGCAGGTCAACGCCCAGGTGGAGGACTCGCTGGCGGGAATCCGCGTGGTGCAGTCCTTTGCCAATGAAGATTGGGAGCAGGCGAAGTTTGATGAGGCGAACGCCCGCTTTGTCGAGAGCCGCCGCCTGGAATACAAGAGCGAGGGGCTGTTTTACGGCGGGATGGAGGCTTTCACGCAATTGATGACGGTGGTTGTCGTGGTTTTCGGCGCGATCGCCATCACGCGAGTGACGCTCGATCTGTCGGATTTGATCACTTTCTTGTTATACGTGGGCATCTTGGTCGAGCCGATAAGACGGCTTGTGAATTTCGCCCGTTGGTATCAGGAGGGCATCACCGGTTTTCATCGCTTCATGGATATGATTGAGTTGCCGCCAGCAATTCAGGATCCGGCGCCGGCGCATGAACCGGAGCTGGTCCGCGGCGAGTTGGAATTGCAGCGCGTGAGCTTCGGTTATCACGCCGATTTCGGGACGGTCTTGCGGGACCTGTCGCTGAAGATCGGCAGCGGCGAATATGTTGCCCTGGTCGGCGCGTCGGGCGTGGGCAAGACGACTATCAGCGCCTTGATAGCGCGTTTCTATGATGCCGACGCCGGGCGCATCTGTCTCGATGGCGTCGACATTCGCCGGTACAGCCTGCGCGCGCTGCGGCGCAACATCGGTATGGTCGATCAAGATGTTTACCTGTTCGGCGCGACGGTGGCGGACAATATCCGCTATGGCAAGCCGGACGCGACCGAAGAAGAAATCATTGACGCGGCGAAGAAAGCTTATGCGCATGACTTTATCCTGGAACTGCCACAAGGGTATGACACCGAGATCGGCCAACGCGGCATCAAGCTTTCGGCGGGTCAGCGGCAGCGGCTGAGCATCGCGCGGCTGTTTTTGAAGGACCCGCCGCTGATCATCCTTGATGAGGCGACCAGCGCGTTAGACAACGAAAGCGAGCGCGTCGTGCAGCGGTCATTGGAGCGGCTGATCGAAAATCGCAGCACGCTCGTCATCGCCCATCGGCTGTCGACGATTCGCAATGCAGACCGAATTTTGGTGTTAACTCCAGACGGGATTTGCGAGCAGGGCAGTCACAAGGAGTTGCTGCTGGCGGATGGGGTCTATGCGAACTTGCATGATATGCAGTTGGCGCGGTAAATCAGGATTGCGAGCTTAGAGTTCGTTTACGAATCGACGAATCCGCGTTTCGTCGAGTTCTCGACACTCGCTCCTGGCGCAAATTGCTATAAGCGTTATCGTGTGTTCACCGCCAACATGATACGCGACCCGGAATCCACCGCTCTTGCCGCTTTTGGCAGAACGATTCGCCAGCCGAACGCGAAACGCCGTTGCGCCAACGCGGCGGTATAATATGCCAGGTCGCTGTCCTTGACTTAGCTCAACGATTAACGGGTCTACTGCATCAAAGACTGTTGGGTATTTCCGCGCTAGCTTTTTCAGCCCATTGTCGAAGGACCTGGTATGCCTAACTGGGGTCGGACTCATGCTCAAATTGCTTACGCAATTCTTTGAGTCGCTGCCTGGAATCGAATAGGGCCTCGCCCTCTTGCAGTTCGCGCAGGCCTTCGCGAATGTCGTCGAGGAATTCCT
>JAPOYT010000245.1:11413-22950 GCA_026706445.1 Chloroflexota bacterium | reverse complement strand
GGTCGGTGATGATGAGGATGATATTGGGCTGGGTCATGCGCGCGCCTCGCCTCGTTCAGTCATACTTTGGATTATCCACCACTGCCGGCTGCCCGTCCCGCATCACAACCAACTTGCGGAAGCCGTCGCGCTCGATCGTGCCATAATCATGGCCGGCGCGCGCTTCCCAGACCGAGAAGAAGACGAAGTCCCCATTGCCCGCGTTGACTGTGCGATGCGCCCAATAGGGCGGCACGTAGGCGGCGCTGCCAGCGACCATCTCCCGCACGTCAGTCTCGCCGCTCTCCGTCTGCATGACCAGATAACCGCGCCCCGACAAACCGAAGTAGACCTCGCCCTGCTCGCGCCGCGCGTGATAATGCCCCTTGGTCATGTGATACTCGCCGCCGACCTGCCCGGGCGTGATTCGCGTTGTGCAATGCGGGATCTGCCCTTCTTCGACCGGCAGTTCCACGCCTTGCACTTCGTAAATCAGGCGGTCGCCTTCACCCGCCAGAATGCGGCTTGCGGCCGCTTCGTCCGCGTACATCGCCGCCATATCGCTGAGCCGGCGCTGAAGCACGTATCCCGGCGCCGACATAACGCCGGTTGAGAAATCAACTTCCGTGACAAAAGGAGCGATTAGTGGCATGGATATTCCCCGTCTGTGTCTAGGGCCAGCGATGCGCCACGGCTAGCTCAGCCATCTGCATAAAGGCTGCGTCGGCAATCTCAATTTGAAACACTTCGGCGATAGCTTCCGTCCAGCCGTGAAGGAAGTAGTCCCAGCCATCTGCCACCCGCAGATCCCGCGCTGGGGCCTGTGCCTGCGCACCCCGCATGAAGTCGCGCCGTCCGCGATAATTTAACTCCCAAATCAGTCCTTCACGCGGGAATAGCGCATCCGCGCTCAGCGGCGAACCCGGCTTGTCCTTGCCCAGCCCGGTCGCATTGATGACCAGTGAACCTGCTGGCAATGCGGCAAGCAGCGCATCATTGTCGCTGGCGTCTTGGCTGAGATGGTACTCGAAACACATACTGTTTTCGAGCCTTTGGTGGATGCGCCGTATTGACTCCAGGCGTTCCGGTAAGATGTCCACCAAGACGAATCGGCGGGGAAGACCGTCTTCCCCGCCACGTTGCGCCAAGCCCACGCTGATGGCCACCGCAGCGCCGCCCGCCCCCAGACAAAGCGCATCGCGCTCGCCCCCGCGCCAATGACCGGGCTCAACGAAGCCATCCAGCGCCGCTACCGACGCAATCGGGTCTTTGGCGAAAGCAAGCAAGCGTCCGTTCCGCTTGGCCAAGCAAGACGCTTCGTCGCATAAGGCTGCGCGCTCGTCCAGGTCGTCAATGAGATCGCGGCAGGCGCGCAACAGGTCAATCTTGTGCGCTGTGACCAGGGCGCCGACCACCAGGGGATCTTCGCGGATTTCCCGCAGGACAGTCCGATACGTCTTTTTCGCCGAGCGCAGCGGTAGATCGCAGCCGACAATCTCGGCATCCAAGCCCAAGAGCGTCGACCATTGCGGAAAGATCTTCACTATTGAAGAGCCGGCGGTGCTGACGCCAACAAAAATAAACTTCGACTTGCGCATCAATCGAGCCCTCGGCGGACGTCGCTACAAAGCCGCGATATCGGCGTAGACCGGCGCCAACGCATGATAGAGCGCCTCAAATATCGGCAGCATACGCTCGTACAGCGCCTGCGCTTCCGGATCCGGCAACACAGTCGAAGACACCTCGTTCATGCGGTGAATCATATCAAAGTCTGAATACAAGCCAACGCCGACGCCGCCCACCAAAGCCGCGCCCATCGAAGTCGCCTCCGCCAGAATCGCAAGCCGCTGCACCGGCATGGCGTAGATATCGGCCATGATCTGATTCCAAACCCGCCCGCTGGCGCCGCCCCCGATGACCCGCATCGCCTCGATCGCAGTGCCTTGCGCGCGAAAGGCATCGAGGATGACGCGCAGGTTCATCGTCACGCCTTCGAGCACGGCGCGAACCATGTGGGCGCGCGTATGGCGAATGGTCAAGCCAACAAAAGCGCCCCGGGCATGCGCATTCCAGCGTGGGCTGCGCTCGCCCAGCAGATACGGCAGGAAAAACAAACCCTCGGCGCCCGGCCTCACTTGTTGGACCTCGAGATTAATCAACTCGTAGGGGCTGATGCCGAGGCGCTCCGCCGTTTCCTTCTCAATAAGCGCGAGCTGGTCGCGCGTCCACTGATAAGACGCGCCCGCCGCTTGCATGGTACCCGTCGGCATGAACATCCCGGGGATGACATGACCAAATGTGAAGGTTCGATATTCGGGATCATATATTGGCTTCGGGGTAGATAGCGCAATCCAGGACGATGAACCCACGTAGTTGTAGGCCGCGCCTTCCTCAATGACGCCGGCGCCCGCCGCTGCGCAAGCGCCGTCGCCGCCACCGATGACGACCGGCGTCCCCGCAGCCACACCGACATCATCCGCTACCTCGGCGCGCACGACTCCCGCCACATCAATCGACTGGCGCAGGCGCGGCAGCTTTTCCTGGGGCAACTCGCAGGCTTCAAGTATCGCCTCCGACCAGGCGCCCGATTCCAGGTCATAGAGATTCGTGCTTGAAGCATCGGACGGGTCGCTGACAAAGGCGCCGGTCAGCCGCGCGACAATGGCGTCTTTAGCCTGAACGAATTTATGCGTCGCCTCGAAGACGTCTGGCTGCTTATCGCGGATCCACAGGATTTTAGCCAAAGAATAAGATGCGCTTAGCCGATGACCAGTGATGCGATAGACATCCTCAAAAGCCAGACGCTCGCCGATCCACCGTTCCTGCTCCAAAGCGCGCTGATCCGCCCAGATGATGGCCTTGCGCAGAGGCCGCCCGTCCAGATCAAGCGGCACCGCCCCCATCATTTGCCCGCTGAAGGTGATGCAGGAAATCTCGCCGCCCTTGATACCAGTCTCGCTAAGCAGCCGGCGCGTCGACAGGCAGACCGCCTCCCACCAATCGTCGGGGTTCTGCTCTGCCCATCCCGTATACGCATATTCGGTCTCGTAGCCGATGAAGGACGCGCCGGCCAGCCTGCCCTCCCGATCGTAGAGAGTCGCCTTATTGCCGGTCGTGCCGAGATCATGGGCGATTACATAGTTTGTCATATAGCGCCAGTCGCCAGTAGCCAATGGCGCAAGCATACAGAATTCGCTTGCTGAATACAAGCAGCCTACAAATATCATCAGTAAACATTATAATCCTGTTGCGCGTTTGAATCGGCATCATCCGAGAATGCGCTAAACCGTTGGTTCATAACCGTATCGACTAGACAAGGAGTGTAACCATGTGTAGACAAATTCTGTTTCTCCTGCTTGCTTTGCTGACATTTGCTGTAGTTGCGCCAGTTATCTCGCAAGACTTTTCGGGCCAAACCGTCGTCGTGGTGACGCAGACAGGTTCGGCTATCGGCGGTCCCGTCCTGGATAAGGGACCGATCTGGGAGGAAGCTACCGGCGGCAATATCGAGCTGCAAACCTTTGCCTTTGGTGAATTGTTCGAGAAGATAGTCACCGCGCTTTCGACCGGTTCTGGCGATTATGATGTTTTGATTTACGCCGCCGACTGGGCTGGCGACATCATGGCGCCCGGTTATGTGATGGAGATCCCGCAGGAGACCCTTGACGCGATTGAAGCTGATGATGTCATCCCGCTTTACGCCGATCGCATCACGACCTGGGGCGGCGTGCCCTACGCGCTGCCTTACGATGGCGATGCCCACATGCTCTACTATCGTAAGGACTTGGTCGACAACGAGATGTACGCCGCAGAGTTCGAGGCGGAATATGGCTATGCTCTGGGCGAGCCTGCCACCTGGTCGCAGTACCGCGATATCGCAGAATTCTTCAATGGCAAAGAGGTCGACACTGCCGGTTCAATGGCGCCGATTTATGGCGCGCTGGAAGCGCAGCGCCGCAACGCCCAATCTTACTGGGTATACCTTTCGCGCGCGGCTGGCTACGGCAAGGCGCCGGGCAATCCCTGCTTTTTCTTCAGCTGCGACGACATGACGCCGCAGGTCAACAACCCGGGCTGGGTGCGCGCGCTCGAAGAATATATCGATATCCGAAACGTCGGTGATCCGGAAATGATCAATTACGATGTGGCGGATACGCGCACGCTGATGGCGACCGGTACCGCCGTGCTGAACCTCGACTGGGGCGATGTCGGCACGATTTCGGTCGATGAAAACGTCTCGCTGGTCAAAGGCGCGGTCGGTTTCGGCGTGCTGCCTGGTGGCGATTCTTACTGGGATTACGAAGCGGGCGAATGGGTGATGGAAGAGAACCCGGCGCCCTTCATCGCCTTCGGCGGCTGGATCATCTCGGTCGCGGCTGACAGCGATGTTACCGAAGCCGCGCTTGATTTCGCTTCCTTCCTCGCCAGCAAAGACGTGGTCAACGAATTGGCTGTCACCGGCGGCACCGGCATTAATCCCTCGCGCTTCAGCCAGTTGGCTGATACCGCGCCCTGGGTTGCGGCCGGCTTTGATGAAGAAAGCGCCGCGGATTATCTGGACGCCATCCAAAACACCATCAACCACCCGAACGCCGTACTCGATATTCGCATCACCGGTTCGGCCGAGTATCTGTCGACGCTGGATGCAGAGATCGCCCGCGCGCTTGCCGGCGAGATCAGCGCGCAAGAGGCGCTCGATAACACCGCTGAGCTCTGGAACGCCATCACCGACCGTCTGGGACGAGACGCGCAGCTGGAGCAGTACAAGGCGGCGGTTGGCTATATGGGTGATATGTAATTTCTACCCCCACCCCAAACCCCTCCCCGGCCGCCTGTGTCCGCGGTCAGTGTCTACGCGACCTGCGCGGCGCATAAACAGGGAGGGGCTTTTGTCGCGATTCGCTAGCGCCTTCAATCCAAGCTCCCCTTCCCTCATTTTGGGGGAAGGGGCCGGGGGATGGGGGCTACGCCTTAAAAACTTGGAGAGCCACAATGACGATCAAAAATACAGATGATGTCGTCCGCGAGCTGGAAGAGATTAGCGACAAGCTCGGTAGCAGTAGGTATAGCGATAACGTTGGTTACAAACTTGATAAAGTGAACGAAAAGCTGGACAGAATGATTCGCTTACTCGAGTCTATCGAGCAGAAGCTCGGAGGATCCTCCTATTAGTTAGTAGGTGCGGGAAAGGTCGTACCGAACGCGTTAAGTGGCAGCATGAGCAACACGCGCGAAGACAAACTGATGAAGCGGGTCTTCCTCAGCCCGGCCGTCATCATCCTGCTGTCCTTGTCGGTATTTCCGCTGCTCTGGTCGCTCGGCATCAGCTTCACCGATATGCAGCGCGGCGGCTCCACCACTGCCCGCCAGGCGGCGGCTGCCGGGATCACCGACGGCGTCGGCTTCTTGGGCTTGGGCTTTGAACTGACGGGCCGAAACTACGAGCGATTGCTGGGCGATGGTCGCTTGCACAGTACCGTGCGCAACACGATGATTTATGTCTTCGTTGGCGTCACCATTCAGTACCTCATCGGCTTGGGTTTGGCGACCGTGCTCAATCAGCCGTTTCGCGGGCGCAACATCGTACGCGTCATCTTCCTGATGCCGATGGTGATGACGCCGGTGGCGGCCGCTTATACTGGGCGGATGTTCTTCGATTCCAATCCACTGCGCTCGCCCCTTGCTGATTTTTTGCGCGATTTTGGCAAGCTGATCGGCCTGGAGCGCGGCATCAGCGCGCCCTGGTTCACGGATATTGCTTGGGCGCCGATAGCCATCTTGATCATTGACGCCTGGCAATGGATTCCCTTCATGACGCTCATTCTGTTGGCGGGCATGCAGGCGATCCCCGAGGACATCTACGAGGCGGCGCGCGTCGATGGCGCAAACGCGCTTCAGATATTCCTGCGCGTTACCGTGCCCATTCTATTGCCGATTTCAATGACGGTGATCCTGATACGGGGCTTGGAGATCTTCAAAATCATTGACGTGGTGGTGGTGACTACCGGCGGCGGACCCGGCTCCGCCACCGAGTCGCTGACGCTTTATATTTTCGAGCAGGCGCTAAGCAACGGCAACTATGGGTATGCTAGCGCTATCGCCTATGTCTTGCTCATTTTGGTCATCATCTTCGCCACCTTGTTTCTTATGGCGGGCCGACGGTTGGCCGGCGGCGGGCGCGAATGATGGAAAGACGAAAGCAACTGCCGTTTCCGCACCGAACCAGCAGGCGCCCGCTCTGGCAATCAGCCCTGCTTTACGCCATTGTCATCTTCTGGTGTTTCATCGTGCTCTTCCCCTTTTACTGGCTGGCGACCACATCGGTAAAGCGCCCGATTGACGTCAGCCGAGGACCAAATTACATCCCCTATATTGACTTCCAGCCGATACCTGACCACTGGGAAGAGATGTTTGGCACGCAACGGGAATCTACCGAGAGGCATTTCCGCAACAGCCTCGTGTCGGCGGCCGGTAGTACGGTTCTATCGGTGATCATCGGCGCGATGGCCGGTTACGGTTTGTCGCGCTTCAAATACTATTGGGGGCGCTTGGGCTGGGACAACGACAACATCGCTTTCTGGATTATCTCGCAACGCTTCCTGCCTCCGGCGATTTTCATAGTGCCCTTCGTGCTGCTTTATAACGCCTTCCACCTGATCGACACCTACGGCGGTCTAATCATCGCTTATACGATGTTCAATATCCCCTTCGCTGTTTGGATTATGCGCGACTTCTTCAATAGCTTGCCGGTCGACCTTGAAGAGAGCGCCCGCGTCGATGGCGCGACTCGCTGGGGCGCCTTCATGCGCATCGTACTGCCGCTGAGCGCGCCTGGGCTGGTGGCGGTGGCGATCTTCTCGTTCATCTTCGCTTGGAACGAGTACCTTTTCGCCCTCATGCTGACCAACTTCAACGCCATCACAATGCCGGTTCTAATCGCGGGCCAAAACAACACGCGCGGCATTGAGTGGTGGTTTATCAGCGCTTTGACGCTGATGGCTGTCGTACCCGTCATCATCATCGGATTGCTATTGGAGCGCTTTATCACTCGCGGGCTGACGGCAGGCGCGGTCAAAGGCTAGGTTTCCCACACACTCTTCATCTGCCAGGCATCGAGCCGATTGAGCCGCGCCGCCCGCCCTTGCGCCCGCAGCGAGACGCCGACGCTGTCCCCGCGCATGGGATACACCCGCAGGGCGACACATTGCCGGCCATTCGCGTAGACCTCAACCACACTGCGGTCGATGAAAACGCGCAGCTGCAGCGGTTCATCATCGTCAAGGAACACCGGCGCGGTTTCCGGCGCGCGAGAAAGCGCTTCCGGCAGCAGCGAACTGTAGGATGAGTCGATGGATATCAAGCTCTCGTAGCGCTGTGGCAGCGACGCCATCGCCGCTGAACTGGCGTTCATCGCCAGCGTTTTCGACAGCCGCTGGCGGTAACGATTGCCGCGATGCTTGAAGAAGGCTATCCGGGTATATTCTTCCCGCTTCGGCGAGCGCAGCACATTCAACTCAACCAGGGGCGCGTCGCCTGGGTCAATCTCCAGCGCCAATTCCATCGCATTTCCGCCGACGTCATCCATCGCGATCTCTTGATTAGGCGGCAGCGTCAACGCGTCGACCTGTTGGTGATCGTAGCGCAGCGACTCAATGTCGCCGGCCGGCTGCTGCAGCAAGCGACCGTCATCATCCAGCGTCAGCAGCCGCGGCAAGGTCATGATCTGATTCCAGCCTTTTGTCGGAATGCCTTGATTCATATTGAAGATCACGACAACGCCGCCTTTGCCATCCGGCGCCGCCGACGGCGCGTGCACACCGGATGGCGTGGAGGGACCGAAATTGAACAAGCCGCCATCGGTGACGACGAATTTGTCGCGCGCCTCGTCGTAATCGCCCAGCAGATATTGCCCGCCGGTCATGTGGCTGTACATCAGGAAGATATGCTTGCCAGCGCCAATTGGCCAGAAATAGGGACATGCGCCATCATCGTTTACCACAGTGTAAAAGTCATCTTCGATGAAAGGATGCAGATATTCCCAATGCGCCAAATCGCTGGAGCGGAAAAGGAAGTTGGCGCGGATCTGCTTCTTGGCTGGCCCATTGGGCAGCCAGCCACCCGAGAGCGCGTAGTAATGATCGTCTTTGCGCCAAATGCAGGGATCAAAGACGGTATAGGGCAGAGGTTCGTCGGGGGACTTCGGCAGCGGGATGACAGCGCCATCGCCCACTTTTTCCCAATTGAGCAAGAGCGGATCGGAAGACGTCGCCACCATATTGCCCAGCCTCGTGCCGTGATATATCGCAATGACGCGATCGTCCTCGACCAGCGCCGTACCGGAATAACAACTTTCTTCCTGATAGGGATAAATCGCATAAGGCAAGTCGCGCCAGTGGATCAGATCGTCGCTGACCGCATGACCCCAATGTACTCGACCCGCGTCTTCCGGCGGATATCCCTGATAAAACAGGTGCCAACGGCCCTGCCAGAAACTGAGCCCGTTTGGGTCATTCAAGGTGCTCTCTGGGCTGACGAAATGATAAAGCGGGCGGTGCGGGTCGCTCGCCAGCTCTCGGCGCGACGCGGCAAAGCGCGCCATCATGGGATTGGCAGCCAACTGCGCTTCCTGCTCCGGCAGGTTATCGGCGAATTCATACTGCGGCGCCTTGGAAAGAATTCCGCTATTGCTCTTTGTGCTCACGATTCCGGTCTCTCTTCTCTATGCCTGACGAATAATGATTGTATGGATCCATTTATACGGTCGCCTATCTTGACGTATAGCCGCCATCGACGACAATCCCGGTACCGGTGATATAGCTGGCTTCATCGGATGCCAGAAAAGCCGCCACGCTGGCGATTTCCTCCGGCTGTCCCGCGCGCGCCATTGGCACTTGACGCAGGAAGGCGGCATGTTCGTCGGCGGGCACATCTTGCGTCGACGGTGTGTCAATTGCGCCTGGCAGAATCGCGACCACGCGGACCTTCGGCGCCAGCTCAAGCGACATAGCGCGCGTCAAGGAAAGCACGCCGCCTTTCGCCGCCTGGTAAGCCGCGTTGCCCGCCAAGCCCACGATGCTGTGAATCGACGCGGTGTTCAAGATGACGCCGCCGGGGCTTTGCAGCAAATGAGGAAGCGCCAGCTTTGAGGCTTGCCACACCGGCGTTAAGGTCACCGCCAAGGTCCGTTGCCATGCGTCGTTGCTCGTATCCCGCGCTGCAGCCGCCTCGTTTCTGAAGGCGTTGTTATGGAGAATATCAAGGTGGCCATACATTCTCAGCGTCACATCAATCATGTTGCTCAGGTCGGTTTCGCTGCTCACGTCGGTCTCGACAAAGATGGCTCGTCCGCCGGCGTCGGCAATCTCGTGGGCGCAGGCGCTGCCGCCAGCGCGGTTGATATCGGCGATGACGACCGCGGCCCCTTCTTCGGCGAAACGCAAGGCGGTCGCGCGGCCGATACCCGAAGCCGCGCCCGTGATAATCGCCACACGATCCTGCAAGCGCATGTCTCCCCCGCTTCTGCGCCTCCCGACGCGCTTATTCAAGCGGCTCGAATCGCCAGCCGTCGCCATCGGCGCGGACATAACCAACGCCGGGAAAGGGAAAATGGAAAGCGTGAATCAGCGCATTCTCATCCAGCGCCCGCCGCAGCAGCATACGCCGCGACCGCATGCCCGTTTCCGGCTGCTCGTCCCAATCGGGATGCCAATCCGTACGCTCGATGTGGATCGGCAGATCCATCGTATCGGCGGCGCAAATCAGGCGGCGTTCGCCAGACGCGACCGCCAGCGAAATATGGTCGCGCGTGTGGCCCGGGGTCGCTATCGTTTGGATGCCCGGCGTGACCTCGTCACCGGGCTCAATCAACTCGACTTGAGCCCGCATCGCGCGCAAGCAATCCTGCGTGAAGCGCACATCATCGACGAACCGCTCGCCCATTGCCGCGGCATCCGTTTCCTCCGTCCAATACGCCCACTCGCCCCGCGCCATGAGCTGCCGCGCCCGCGGGAAGACCATTTCGCCATTCGCATCGACGCCGCCGCAAACGTGATCGAGATGCCCATGCGTCAGCACAATGATATCAATATCGCGCGGCTGATATCCGGCGGCCGCCAATCCGGGGATGACTTTGCCCAGGTGCGAATGAAATACCGAGCCGCCGCCGCTGTCGATCAGGACGCGCTCGTCACCAGTGTCAATCAGCAGTGGACTGCATTGCAGATCAAAACCGTCCGGCGACATTCCGTGTTGCCGCAGGGCGATCGCCAATTCTTCGGGAGACGCGCCCGCGAAGAATGTCGGCAGCATCGCCGCGTCAATCGGCTGCAAGCCATCGCTGATCGATACACAGTTGAAGTCACCGACCCTGAACGAATAAATGCCGCTTTCCACAGTAATCGCCCCTTTCCAGTTTGGTCAACGGTTTGGCAGGAACGCTAGGCCCCGGCCACCGATGCCCAGCAGAATGCGGTCAGCGAGCGGCAGCATCGCCGTCGGCGTCCCGTCCATGCGCAGCGCTTTGATCCAAGTCTTGCCCGCATCGTCCGAGCGCATGATGCCGTCTTCCACCAGCGCGTGCATCATCAGGCTATCATCGCCGCGTCGGCCTGCGTGCAGTTGATTCACCGCGCCGGATATCGCGGCAGCCGCGAGACGGTCCCAGGTCTCGCCATTGTCACAGGACGCCATCAAGCCATGTTGCTCCGTGCCCACAATAAGCCGCGTTTCGCGCGCATCGCCCTCTTCAATGCAGACAATACAAAGCGCCGGCGCGCATTCAGCGGGAAAGCCGGTGTGGCGCCAGGCGCGTCCGCCGTTCGTGCTGCAGTAGAGCCCAGTCTCCGTGCCGGCATAGACGGTCTCGTCTTCGATCCAGGCCGGCGACAAAGCGATGCAGAGGACATTGAGATCAAAAAGGCCGAAATTCCAGGGCTGCCAGCGCGCGCCGCGATCGGTCGACGAAAAGACACCGTCTTCCATGCTAGCGGCCAGCAGAAAACCATCGCGTTCAAAATCCGGTGAAACAACCAAGCTGGAAAAGACAGGCGGCGGCGCCGGGAAAGCGGCGGTGAACCAGGTCTCGCCATCATCGCTTGAGCGCAAGATACCGCCCTTCACCGCGGCGAATACCGAGCGGTCCTGCGCGAAGGCGGGCGATACCGCTACGGCTGTGGTGACCAACTCGGACGATGTCCGCAGCTTGCGCCAACTTGCGCCACCGTCACCCGAGCCATACAGCCCGGAGCCGCAAGCGGCGAAACAGATGCCATCCCGCGCAAAACCCGGCGATGCCGCCAAGGCATAAGCCGCGTCATCCGCATTGGCAAACTCAAGCGTCAAGCGCATGTCCAAAACTTGTGACCTTACCCGGGACTGCGCGCGATTTCCGGCGTCCGGTGGTGAACCAATACATCAATCGTCAGCGCCATACCAGCGGTCAATACCGCGTTTTTCAGCGCTATCTTCTGTATGGCGGCGGCATCCAGAAGGCTGGGGCTTCGAGGGGCACCACGTGTCGCTCACCGTCACAGTCGTCGCCGGCGACCCGACCGCCTCGC
>JAPOYT010000245.1:0-11403 GCA_026706445.1 Chloroflexota bacterium | reverse complement strand
AATACCGCGTTTTTCAGCGCTATCTTCTGTATGGCGGCGGCATCCAGAAGGCTGCCACAACCGGCGAGATTCTCGCTAATCACATCGAAACCACCCCGGCCGCCAGCCTGCGCGATCCGCCCGAGGACTTCACCCGGCTCAAATCCCGCGTTCTCATAAATCGTCCGCGCCGGTTCCGCCAGCGCCTGGTAAAGGATGCGATAAGCGGCTCTTTCGTCGGGGTCGGCGGCATCGTTCATTTTCGGCGATAGACGCCGGCGACAATTCAAATACGACATTCCGCCGCCGGGCAAGACCCCATCGCGCACGGCTGCGCGCATCGCATCCGCCGTCGCTTCCGCCAATTCTTTGCGCGCCTCGATCTCGCTCTCGGAGAGTCCGCCAATCCACAGCGTGGCGGAACCGCCCATCAGTTTGCCGATGCGCGCCCGAATTCGTTCGCGGCTTTCCGCGTCATTTGTTCGCTCATATTGCGCTTGCAAGTTGCTTACATGCCGCCGCAGTTGACGTGGATCACCCTTGCCGCCGATGATGCCGAAATTGTGCGGGCTCGCCCAAGCGCGCCGCGCCTTGCCGAAATTCTCCCAGCGGATGTCCTTGAGATTCTGGCCCATCACCTTCAGCAAGGGGAGGCCACCGGTCACAACCGCGAGGTCTTCTACCGCCGCCCCCCGATCGTCCGGATTCATTCCCGGTCCAGTGACAGCCATGACTTCAAAATTCTTCAGTTTGCCATTCGCCATCGTCAAGCCAGCGATGGCATCGCCAGACAGTTCGCCCGCGATCAACAGCAGCTTCTCGACCTTGTGATCTACCGCCAGTTCGAGCATAGGCATGATATGCCGCGGGTCGTTTATTTGAAAATCGGCAATGACGATCGCCGGCTCTTCATAGACCGTCTGCAATTCCTTTTGATTCGATATCATATCGCGCGAAACCAGACCGCTATTCCAAAACATACCCTCGATATACTCGCGGCGCAGGCTGCGGCTGTGATCCTTCCGTACGTCCAGCTGGCCATAAGCGCCGACAATATCGAAGATTTCGCCCAGCAGCTTTGACAGGGGTCTATCATGACAGATAGACTCGGCCACTTTAGCGAGTTTGTCCTTGCCGGCGACGGGCTCGGTAAGGTCATCCAAGCCATCGAGGGCGGCAACGAGGGCGCGCTCGAGATAGTGGCGCAGGCGCATCGCATTGCCGCCGGCAGCCAGGTAGTGGACGCCGCCATTATAAATCGCTTGCAAGAGTACCGCCGCCGTCGCGCTGCCATCGCCCATTTGCTCGTGCTGCGCGCAGATGAGGGCGCGCGCCAGCATCGCCCCCATATCTTCGTCGCGCCGCCCCATCTCGATCACCTTGCGCGCGATTGCGCCGCCGTTATCCAAAACCTCCGGCGTTTTGCGCGCGTCGTCAAGACGGGTCATGGCGACGGTGCGCGGCGTCGGACCGAGGGTCGGGCGAATCGCAGCGACCAGCTTATTGATGCCAGCGCCGATATGCCTGTGCGCCTCCGGTTGGAACACGATGCCCGGCTGATAGGTTTTCCGTGTCGGGAAAGACTTTTCTTCGCTCATCAGATTATGGAAGCGGCAGGGTGCGCATCGTCACGTTGTCGAAGGCGGCGCCGCCTTCCGAAACAAACAATCCAAGCGCGCCGCTTTGGTGGTCATACATGCGGCAATTCACGGCGACCGCTTCATTGATGTAAACGACCAGAATGGTTCCGTCGACAAATATCTTGAGTCGCAACTCTTCAGCGCTCGCGCCGGAAATGGCGCGTTCCAGCATGAAGGGCTCGTCACCCGGCCGGGGCCAGCGGTCAATCACAACCCGCCCCCGCCCCGGCTCCCAACGTATCTGATAGTAGCGCTCCAGATCGGCGGCGCAGCGGAGCAGCAAGCCGCATCCGCGTGTGCCATGTTGCGCGCTGATTCGCGCTTCAATCAAAGCCGAATCGGGCATTTCTCCCAGCGCGCAGGCGGCGAAACCATCGACGACATCAGCGGCGAAGCTCGACGAGTCCAGCCGCCAATCGCCGATTGCGGAACGGAATTGCAATTCGCACAACTTTGTAAACAATTCATCTTGCGCCGATGGCGAGCCAAGCGTGAAGCCCTCCGTCGTCAACTCATGGAGTTCGTGCGCGACTAGATTTCCCGCCCACTGCCAAGCCCCCTCATCGCGCTCGTCTTCGCGCGTGGGGTTCCAGCCGAAAACGTAGCGCCCTTGGCCATCGCCAGCGGTCTTGGCGGCGTAAAAAGCGCGGCCGTCAAACGCGTCGTTTTCCGGCGCCAGCCAGGGACCAGCCAGCGACTTGCTAAGGCGGTAATGCGTGACATTGCGTTCGCTGAACGTCGAGTAGACCAGGGCATAATAATCGTCCCAACGAAACAGATCCGGGCATTCATGCGTGTAGTAGAGCCGCGGCGCCCAGAACGGGGCTTTGACTTCCCAGCTTTCGAGATCGGGCGATGTCATCAGCGCGATGCAGCCGCGCCGATTGTCCGGACCTTGCTTCTCACGCGCCGCCAGCAGCATCCAGTACTCGCCCGCTTCTTCATTCCAGAAGGGGAAAGGGTCGCGCCAATCCACCGTTTCGTACCAGCGCGGATCGGCTTCGATGATCGGATTGCGTGGATCTTTTGCCCAAGTGATCAGGTCGGAGCTGGTTGCCAGGCAAACCGTCTGCGGTTCACCCTCGCCGCGAAAGCCAGTGTAAAACATGTAGAAGGTTCCATTCCGCTCGATGACGGCGCCGGTAAAGCAGCTCACCGAGTCGGGCGATCCCGCTGGGCCGGGCTCGATGGCGAGCGGCAGCTCCTCCCAATGGACGAGGTCGCGCGAAGCCAAATGGGCGTAAGGCGTATGATGCGCGCCATCGCGCAGCGGCGGCAAGGGCGCTTTCAGGTAGAAGGCATGGTAAACGCCGTCCCAGTAAAAGGGGATAACATCGCCGACGAATCCATCGGCCGGCTTATAGAAGACGCTCATGCGCGCAGACAATCTCGGTGCGGCACGGCTAGCCCTTGATCGCGCCGCGCATGATGCCTTCGATCAGGTATCGTTGACCGAAGAGAAAGATGATGATTACGGGCACTAAGGATACGACAACGCCCGCCAGCACGACGGAAATGCTGCCGGTCATCATGTATCCCTGCAATTGAAATATGCCGATCGTGATCGGGTAATTCGCGTGTTGCAAGAAGATCAGCGGTCGGAAAAATTCATTCCAGTGAAAGTTGAAGCTCAGGATAGCCAGAACAGCTAAACCTGGCTTGACCAGCGGCAAATACACACGATAGAAGAGTTGCCACTGGTTGGCGCCGTCTATCAGAGCCGATTCTTCCAACTCAATGGGAATGGTCAGATAATACTGCCGCAACAGGAATGCGCCGAATGCGGTCGGCGTCGCCGGCAGAATAAGCGACCAGACCGTGTCAAACAAGCCCAGACTGCGCACCAAAATGAAAACGGGTATCACTGTCGCCTGAATTGGAATCATCATCGTTGCCAATACCACCCAGAATAGCAGATCGCGCCCTTTGAATTCGAGCCGGGCGAAAGCGTATCCCGCCAAAGCCGCGGTAATCAACTGGCCAAGCACCGTACCCCAAGTAATGATCGTGCTATTGAGGATCTGTCGCGCGAAGGGCACCGTCTCGAATACCTGGGCGTAGTTTTCCCAAGCGAAATCGGTCGGCAGCCACTTTGGCGGCACGGTAAAGGAATCGACGCCGGTGCGCAAGGAAGTCGAAATCGTCCACATGATCGGCGCCAGTACAACGCCGCTCATGATTGCGAGAACCATCAGCGGAATCCAGCGACCCAGCTGATGAGATATCACCTGTTTTCGGTGCTCGCCAGCCGATATATCCCCGGGCATTCTTGTCACATTTGTCGACATCAAATTGCTCCCATGCCCGCCTATTGGTAGAAGACGCGATTGCGCCAGAGCCACATCTGTACGATCGCCATAACCAGAATCATCAGAAAAACGACAATCGCGATAGCGGAACCGTAACCGAATTCGATGTGCTTAAAGGCGTGCTCGTACATCACCATCACTAGCGTGCGGCTGGCGTTTCCCGGTCCGCCCCTGGTCATAATGTAGGGCTCGTCAAAGACCTGCAGCGCTCCGATCACGCCGGTGACCATGGCGAAAAGGATTTGCGGGCTCAACAAGGGAATCGTCACCGACCACAAGCGGCGCAAACCTTGCGCGCCGTCGACATCGGCGGCGTCCAGGACTTCTTGCGACAGGTTCGACAGCCCGCCCAAAAAGATCAAGAAGGTGAAACCCATGTTGCGCCAAGCCGAGATGATGGCGATGGAAATCATCACCAGATCAGATGACGTCAGCCAGGGAATCTGCGGTATGCCCAACAGCGTCAGATAATAATTGAGCGGTCCGAATTCCTTGTGAAAGATATAGCCCATAAAAACCGCGACCGACGCGCCCGACATGAGAAGGGGCAAGAAAAACGCCGTGCGAAAATAATAGCGCAGCCATATCCGGTTGATGCGATGTACGGCAAGCGCCAGGATCAAGCCAATGGCGACCTGACTGGTAACCGCCAACACCGTGAACTTAAGCGTATTAACCAGTCCAATGATGACACGTCGGTCTTCCAGCAGCCGCTCGAAGTTTTCTAAGCCGATAAAGTCGGGCGGCTTGAAGATATTCCACTGAAAGAAACTCAGCCCGAAAGAAACAAACACGGGCCCAGCCGTAAAGACAAAAATGCCCAGCAAAGTAGGCAATAAGAACAGGTAACCAAGCAGGGCGCGCCGCCGCCGCAGCCCTTCCATGGTATCTTGCATTAACCAATGCCAAGGTCCGCCGCCGACCCCGGTTGTTGTAGTAGGAGATTTCATACGCAGGCCTCAGATCGATACAAGGCTAGAGCCAGCACAAGTTGTACTGGCTCTAGGCTCGCTGCTACTTACTTACTCCTGGTAATACTTCCGACCTTCACGGTTGGTCAGCGATTCCAACTCGGCTTGCATTTCATCAAGCGCTTGCTGCGGTTCCATCTCGCCAGAGGTGGCGAAGCCAGTGTAGGTCGTGAAGATGGTGGTCATCGGGTTTGACCAAGGCGGCGCCGGGATCGGCGCGGTCGACGGATGCTCGTCCAGCGTATCGTAGAAGACATCGCTGTTGGCTGGTCCCGTCGACTCGTAAGCGTCCTTCTGGCTGTAGGAGCGGCGCGCCGGTGTGGTGATAATCACCGGATTGAAGAAGATGCTGCTTTGGAAGCCTTCATGGCTGACTTCGATCTTC
Source organism: Chloroflexota bacterium (assembly GCA_026706445.1). GTDB lineage: Bacteria > Chloroflexota > Anaerolineae > Aggregatilineales > Phototrophicaceae > UBA6055. The sequence continues at coordinate 6,119 of JAPOYT010000245.1, read as the reverse complement.
ATGAACTCCCAAGCTTCGTCGGGCGCGTTGGAGGTATTGCTCAGCCAGTGGCCGCCGGTGCCGAATTGATGCTTCTGGTTGCGCCAGGCGGGCCACAGCTGTACGTCGAAGTCACCCTTTTCCATGCCCTCGTTGGCGAGGCGGCCCGCCCAGAATCCGCCGGCCGGCGTCATCGTTAGCTTGCCGGTAGCATAAAAGCCAGTAAGCGTTTGCCCGGTGCCCATGCCGATATCGGGCGTGACGCCTTCTTTCCAGAGGTCAACCACCAGTTCCAGCGCTTCGACAACCTCGGACGAATTCGCGATTGGCGTTTGCCAGCGCAGACCGCCCCCGCGTCCCTCAGCCGCCATATCGCCCTCATAGTAGCCGTCCCAGACCCACTCGCCACCCGGCGCGCGTTCCTCCGTATAGAGGTTGCCGCCGGCGACAAAGATCCAAGGCATCCAGCTGCCCCACAGGCGATTTGTCCAGCCATAACCGAATACCTCGGTATTGCCGGCGTCATCTTTCTTAGTGGTGCCACGGGCGATCTCGACGAAGTCGTCCTTCGTCCAATTGGGACCCGGAACATCGAAACCGTTCTCAGCCAGTACGTTGGTGTTGAAATACATATTGGCGGCGTTGAAGTCGCGCGGCGGCTCATACAAGCTGCCTTCGTACATCATCGCCTCAACCAGAGACGGGTGGACATCTGAGAAGAAATCGGTCCAGAAGTCCTGATCGGGATCGCCAGTGATGCGATCGTCCAACGGCGCCGCCAGGCCTTGACCAGCGAAAAGTTGGCAAGCCTCGGTGGCGGCATAACCGACATCAATCGATTCTCCCGCAGCGACCAAAGCCAGAATCTTGGCGGCCACCTCTTCGTGATCAATGCCAGTCAGCACAACCCACTCGACATTCACATTGGGGTTGCGCGCCATTTGAATGTCAGCGACCGGCTGCAGCGAATTGTCACCGAGACCGGCCGTCTGCACTTTGATCGTCACCATATCCTGGGCGATGACCTTGACCGGCAAGCCACTCATGACCAGGCCGGCGCTGCCCGCGCCCGCCAGCTTCAGCAGGTCACGGCGACTCAATTTTTTATCTGCACTCATGTTTCCTCCTTCAAAAAAGCCTACACTCGTGTGACGTATTTCCTTTCCTGTTTTTCCGCAACCCCCTCCTTCATGTCTGCAGCAAACGAACAAAAAATGCACCATAATAATGCTCGGCTCGGTGGACTTGCGTCAACCGTCAACATCACATTAATTTGGCGCCAAAAACGAATAAGTACAACCGCCAAAGAATTTACAGAATCATATCCCAATCGCGTCTATTTTGCAAAATTCTCCCGCTCGCGCGCCAACTCGCCATCCTGATTCTAGACATGCCCAAAGGCGTATCCAGGATGGCAACGGGACTTGGGCGAACGTAGCTCATGGAAATCCACCGCTGGTGGACACGGGGGCGACTGGGTGGGCACGGATAGCGGGTTCGGCGCACGACGAACTGATTAGATAAATATGGCCGCAGAGTGAGCGCCTATGGTAGCGGGTTGTTGGCTCTTTTACGCAGGTTCCTGCGTCGTTGCTTCAACTTCTGGTTGTAACTGACTCTGTAAACGTCGTTCCAAGTCTTTCTCAAACTGATGCTGATCCTTTATGAGCCGGCGGAAGTACTCGTCACAGTTCAGGCTCTTACTAGCGTTTGCCGATTTTTTTGTCTTTCGGCTCATGGCATACTTTCATGTAAAGCCATTCCTCATCAAGCAGACTCACGATTGCTTCCGTTTCGAACAATACAATTACTGCGAACTGCACTCCGCCGATGCTGTTCTCCAAGAATCTGGTTACAAACCTCGGGCGCGATATTCTCGCACCTGCGGGCCAAGGTCCAGATCACCGCGTTTAAGCGCGTCCCTGTATTGCTGCACCACAGTGTCATCGTCCCTATGATGACTCAAAAGCACCCGAAACTTGTACATAGAATACTCCCCAATTTCCCTGAATTATCATGTGATAAATGACTCTGTAACATGTTTTATCGAAGCGTGCAAAAGATGAGAAATCAAGCAAGGTGCCCGATCCGAGGCATCGCGCCGAGTGCAGAAGTAGTTGTGTTTAGTGGTCCGGACAATGTCAGTATGTTCGGTCAAGCGGGTAAGTCGCGCGTGCTAGATGGCTCATGTTACCAATATGTTGCAGTAGAATACTAATTCTGTGGAGTTAAAGTAGAGATGTATGCCCCTCTCTACATAGCACGGTGATTTTACAAGAGAACTTTCGACCGTTTGCCACGTATCCCACGGTATGCGAGTTCTTGACTTGCAATCAGTCCGAACATGACACCGGTATTGTCGCATCTATGAAAGTGTGCAGGCGAATGCTTCAGGAAAGCCCCTTCTGTGCAGCAAACGGGGCATGTATAGAAACTGAAGCCTTACGCTGAAGTCATCTCGCGAATGAACTCGCTCTGCATAAACTCAGCAATGTTCTGGTTGGCGCAGGCCGTCGGCAAGGCCCAGATGACCATGTTCGAATAGTAGTCTTCGCCCCAGACCGGCAATCCGGTATCCGCGTCTATCATGCAGTACTGCTTCCATGGCGTCCGTCCCGTCAACGCAGCGGCTTCATATAGTCGTCGGGCGATCTCCAGCCGGCGGCAGTCAAAGACGCAGCCGGGGCACTGGCTAGGAGAAGCCGTCGGCTTGGATCTCCGTCCGCTGATGTGTGGGCAGGCCGGCATTGAAAGGCCAACGTGACATTTCAGTTTTCCTTAGTCGATCCAACCGGCGAGGGCCGATATTATCAGCGGGAACGCCATCGTCGGTATCGAATAGCGGAAGCTGCATTTTAGTCGAGACCCATTGTTGCCATCACGCCGATGTGATCAGAAAGCAGCAGACTGCCATCATTAATCGGCTCCGTATTGACCAGAGAGACGCTGACCACAAGGTCAAGGCGACCGCGCTGAGTGAAAAACCCATCGATGCGTTCGACGAGCGGCTCGTCAAGGTCCAAGGGAGCGGTGTACCCGTTTTCGCTTCGATTTCTAGCGATCCAGAGATCGGCATACTGATGTTCGGCAAGCGGCGCCAGGTATTCCGGCTGCGCATCGAGATTGATGTTGAAGTCACCGGCCAGAATATGCTGGCAACCGGCGAATTGCCCGCGCCGCATGAAGTCCAGGCAAGACCTGATCCCGATTTCTTTCTGTCCGCTGCTCAAGAACAGGTGCGTGTTGAAAACAGTCAGGGTAGGACCGGATGGCGTTTCCAGCGTCGCATACTGCAAATTGCGCATCCAGGGATTGCGCATCTCGCGCTCCCGCCCAATATCGACCTGGCCTGTGTCCAGCGCGGGCAGTCGTGAAAACATCGCCAATCCCTGCGGCCTGGGCGTTACTGTACCGTCATCGCTCGGCGCATAATTGGCATGCGGAAAACGGCGAAAACTGTGCGACTTCAAATACTCGAAGTGGTCAGGCATCGACTCCTGAATGCAGACAATATCGACTTCCAACTCGTCCATATTGCGCCCGATCGCATCCGCGCGCGCTTGCCAATGATCATTCTTGTTCCAGATATTTTGTGTAACTATTCGCAGCGTATCCATGCCTTACTTGCTCGTCTGCCTTGCTGATTCTTTCGATCCTCATTCTCACACAAACGGACAGACAGGCGCAATGGTCGGGAGCGCTGCAGGAATGGGCGCTGGCGATCTGTCTATTTGTGCCGTGTAAGCGCGAAGCCCTGCAGGAACTGCTTTTGCATCAACACGAAGATCGCAATCGGAGGAATACTCGCGATTACCGCGCCCAGCATAATCGGCCCCCAGGTGCGTCCAATTTCCACGCCATCGTCCAGCGTGCTCAGCCCCACCTGGATTACTTGCAGATCTGGATTGGTGACGATCAGCAGGGGCCACAAATAGCTGTTCCAGGCGGCTATGAACATGATGACAACCAGCGCGGTTACGGTGTTTCGGCTGAGCGGCAGGAGGACGCGCAGCAGGAATTGCAGCGGCCCGGCGCCATCCAACTGCGCCGCTTCGGACAGTTCCGGTGTAATGCTGGCGAAATGCTGCCGAAAGAGGAACATGCCGGTCGGGCTTGCCACCGCCGGCACAACCAGGGCGGTCCAGGTGTTGCCCCAGCCCAACTCCAAGGCGACCAGGCGGAACAGAGCGATGATCGTCACCTCGCCCGGCACCATGAGCGCGGCAAGGATAAAACCAAAAACTAGCGCCTTGCCGGGGAAGCGGAAGTAGACCAGCGCCATACCACTGAAGATCGACAAGACGACTTTGCCGAGGGTGACCATTGTCGCCACCGCAAACGTATTGAACATCAGACGCGCGATATTGCGATCGAGCACCGTCTGCAAATTGAAGCTGAAAGAGTCGCCCGGAGTCATTTGCAACCTGAACATCTGGGCATTGTTTTGCGTACTGACCAAAGCGGCGTAAAACAAGGGAAAGCCCATGAATATCACAGCGATCCACAGGAGGATATGGATATACCAGCGCCTGAACGAGATCTGCTCGCGGAGGAGGCGAAACAGTGGCGGTGCTTGATCGTCCCGGCGTTGGCGAGTTCGGGCAGTCATCTTAGTCTGCTCCGTAGGTGACGCGCCGGCCCATGACGCGAAACTGTATGTAGGTGAGGCCGATCACGACCATGAACAAGACGATGGATTGCGCCGCCGCTTTGCCGATATCGCGGGCCTCGACGCCGACGCGAATGATATCGACGACCAGGTTGGTCGTCGCGTTCACCGGCCCGCCTTCGGTAAGGTTTTCAATCACGGCAAAAAGGTCGAAGAAGCTGTAGTTCAAATTGAGAAACACGACGAAAAAGATGTAGGGAGAAATCATCGGAATAGTCACGTGAAGGAAGCGTTTCCAAGCATTCGCGCCATCAATTGAAGCGGCCTCCATCAGTTCCATTGGCACAGCCTGCAGCGCCGCGATATAAATGAGCATATTGAATCCGAGTTTGTTCCAGGCAGCAGCCGCCCCAACCGCGACGCGCGCCCACCAGGGATCCGATAGAAAGGGTAGGGGTTCGAAACCCAAGAGCTGCAAGACTTGATTTAAGAATCCCGAACCGCCACCGCCCAGCAAGATCGCGAAAACGATGCCGACCACGACGCCGGAGATGGCATAGGGCCAGATCATCAGAGTGCGATAAATTGACGCGCCCCGAATCTTTTGTGACGCCAGCAGGGCGATAGACAGTCCCAGCACATTCGCGACAATCACAATAAACACAGAGAAAAACAAGCTGTTGCCGAAGACCGCCAGATAACGCGCGTTTTCGGCGTGCCAGATGAAGCCATCGCTCAAGATGAAATAGTGGGCGTCTTGCAAGCGGCTGGTGATAAGACTGGCGAAATTGTCCAGGCAATTAAAAGCCGTTTTCGCCACCCCGCGCCGCGCTATCTGTGTACCCAGGAAGAAGTTTTGCGCTGCCGGATAATAGGTGAAAACAGCGAGCCCGACGACGATCGGCGCCAGGAAAATCCAGGGCGTTAGATCGTAGCCGATGAAGGTGCCCGGCGCCGTATCCGCCTTCCATACCGCACTGCCGCGGACCGCCCCCCAATGATGACGCAGTCTGTCGATCGCCAGCGCGAAGGCCCACGCCACAACGATGACCAGCAGGACTCCGAGGACAACGACGGCGTTGACCGTGACCGTCCCGCCCAGAACGTTGATCTTGAAGAACATATGGTGCTCGGGATCGAGGACACAATACTGCAGGGGGATCATGGCCGCCAGGCTGCCCAGGAGCCCGGCGACAGCACCCAGCGCCATGCCGCCCCGCAATCCTCGCCCGCGCCGCTTTAGGATCGCGCCGGCAACGAGCGCGCCCAGAGCGGACGCGAGAATCGTGAAAAGGAACGCGGACACCGTCTTGGCTACTCCTTGGAGCGGCTCGGCCAATGCGCCCGTATGGAAGCGCGTCGGGTCAAGCTCACATGGATTAGCGCATGGCCAAAGCCATGAACGAGAGCTGCTGAACTGGATGAGGCAAGGGATGGGGCGATCGCCCCATCCGCTTCAGCGTTGCCTCGTCCGCTATTCCTCGCAAGGCACCAGCAAGTTGTATTCTTCGATTAGCAGGTCGGCCTCCGC
>JAPOYT010000138.1 GCA_026706445.1 Chloroflexota bacterium | reverse complement strand
ACTGTAATAACTTCTGAGATAACTCACAAGGAATTTCGTCAATTTTGCACAGTAGTGAGCTTAAAGTTAGACTTAAATGTGACTCTTGGCAAAGAAAACAGGGGCGAGGGACGGTTAGTGTCGGTGGTCAGTGTCTACGCGACCTACGCTACCCTTGCCTCGCCCTATTGAAACAGAGGCTATGCGGGCGAGCCACCGGCTCGCCCCTACATACTAGCCATAAATGGGAGCCTGTAGGGGCGAGGGTTTGCTCGCCGAATCGGACCAGTAAGCATGGCGCAAACGTTGAGCGCAGCAGGAAAAAGACGGCATAGTCCTCGCTTCCGCATTGACCTGATGCCTTATCTTTTTATTCTGCCCGCCGTCATCATCTATGTAGTTTTCAACCTGGGACCGGTGCTGGCGTCCTTCTTGTTGAGCTTTTTCCGCTGGGACCTGTTGACGCCGACGGCAGAATTCGCCGGCTTAAAGCATTACAACTTCATCCTCAATGACGACCGTTTCTGGAACGCGCTTAGTCATAACTTCATTTTCCTGGGCCTCGCGGTGGTCATTCCGGTCTCGATGGGGCTGTTTCTCGCCGTATTCATTTACGAAATACGCCGGGGCCGCGTGTTCTTCCGCGCCGCGCTTTTCTTGCCCGCCATCTTCTCGGGCGTGGTGATCGCCTACGTCTGGAAGTGGATCTACCATCCCTTCGCCGGTGTGCTAAACCCAACGCTGGAGCTGGTTGGCTTGGGCGCCTTTACCCAATCCTGGCTGGGCAATCCCAAGATCGCGCTCTACTCGACCTTCATCGCCTATACCTGGTCCAGCTTCGGTTACTCGATGGTCATCTTTCTCGCCGGATTGCAGGATATCTCCACCGATATTTTTGACGCGGCGCGGGTTGACGGCGCCAACTTCTGGCAGAAGCTCTTTTATGTCACGATTCCCTGCCTCTATGACGTTTTCACCTTTGTCATCACGCTGCGCATATTCACGGCGATGGGCGTCTTTGGCGTCATCTACATTCTAACCGGCGGCGGACCCTTCTACTCTTCCGATGTCATCGATATCTACGTATTCCGTATGATCGGCAACTTTGAAATGGGCTGGGCGACCGCAGCGGCGACGGTCAACACGGTCGTTGTCGTCTTCATCTCAACTGGATTCATCAAGTATCGGGAATGGCGCTCATGGAGTTCCTAAGCGGTAACGGTCAGCGCCGGCTGCGCGGCCTGCCCTTCTACCTCGTGCTCGCGTTTGCGACGCTAATCACGCTGGTGCCCATCATCTGGGTCTTCGCCAGCGCGCTCAAGTCGAACAAAGAAATCCGTGAGAATCCCTTGGCTTTGCCGGGCGAATGGCGCTTTCAGAATTACATCGACGCCTGGTTCGGCGCCAGCTTTGACGCCTATTTCTTCAATAGCATATTCATCACGGTGACGAGCGTTGGACTCGTGCTGATATTGAGCTCGCTGGCTGCATATTCCTTCGCCAAAATGAGCTTTCGCGGCAATCAATTGTTGTTCTTCATCTTTCTTTTCGGGATGGCATTCCCGTTATCGGCCAAGCTCGGTCCCTTGCTCTCCCTGATGTATGAACTGAACTTGGCCAATAGCCGCTTTGGCTTGATCCTGGTATATGTCGCCGGCAGCTTGCCCTTCGCCATTCTAATGCTGCGCGCCTTCTTTCAGGGCTTCCCGCAAGAGTTGGAAGACTCGGCCGCGCTTGACGGCTGCAGCCGCTTCCAATTCTATCTGCGCATCCTTCTGCCGCTTTCCAAGCCGTCGCTGATGGCGCTGGGCATATTTGTCTTCATGGGGACCTGGAACGAATTCTTCCAGGCGCTTTTGCTGATCAACGAGGACAGCAAGCGCACTTTGCCGCTGGGCTTGACCGCCTTCCAGGACGAATACTTCACCGACTTCGCCCTGTCCTTCGCCGGCATCAACATCACCGCCGTGCCGGTGATCATCGTCTACATCATGTTTCAGCGCAATCTAATCGAGGGCATCACCGTCGGCTCGCTAAAATGAGGCAGTACTTTTTGTATTCACATATGGAAAAGGACCTTTGAACCGCATGGCTAATTCGAAACCCAATATTGTCTTCATCATCGCCGATCATCAAGCCTTCTATGGGCATGATCGCGAAGGCGAATACGATTACAAGTGGCCCATCTACGAACGCTTCGCCGCGGAAGGGGTGCGCTTCGACCGCGCCTATTCCGTCTGCCCACTTTGTTCTCCCGCGCGCAGCAGCATGATGACGGGTGTTTATCCGAGCTCGCACGGCATCATCATGAATACCGAAGCGGCCCTCTTCGGCAACCAGGCCGATCTTGACTCGGGTCAACCGCTCTACAGCCACTATTTGTCGCAGGCGGGCTATCGCAACGGCTACGTCGGCAAATGGCATTGCGGTCGCGAGCGCTTGCCCATCGACT
>JAPOYT010000258.1 GCA_026706445.1 Chloroflexota bacterium | reverse complement strand
TACGTTGCGAGCGGCAAACCCCATCCCCCGGCCCCTTCCCCAGCAAGCTAGGGAGGGGGAGCTAGACTCAGTGAGACGCAAGGTATTTTGCGTGAGCCGCTGCCATGCAGCGCGTTTGTCTACACGCATTCGATGATTCTGATGACTTTATTTACGGGGCAATTTTTCAATTGCTTGCTTTCGATTACTTCCCCTGGCGAACGATTACACAGCTTTTACAAGTCTCTGACACTCTTCTGACAAGGCTGTCCGACAATGATGTTGTTGTCATAGACTTTAGGGGGACCCATGGACTTCAGCCGTTACACCAACAAAGCGCAAAACGCCGTCCTCATGGCGCAGAGCCTCGCGGGCGAACGCCATCACTCAGCGATTGAGCCGGCCCATATTTTCCTAAGCCTACTGGAACAGGACGAAGGTTTGGTTCCGCGCATCATCCAGAAGATTGGCGCGCAGCCGGCTGCCATTCACACGGAATTGACGAGAAAGCTGGACCAATTGCCGCGGGCCAGTCAGCCTTCTTCAGCCATTGGCGTCGGGCGCTCGGCGGTGCGGGTTTTCAGCACAGCGGAAAACGAAGCCAGGAAAATGCGCGATGAATACACCAGCACCGAGCACTTGCTGCTGGCGCTGGCGAAGGGCGGGGACACGAGCGGCAGCCTAAAGCGCAGCGGCATAGAATATGACGACATCTTGCGGGCGCTGCAATCGATCCGCGGCAGCCAGCGCATTACCAGCCAGGATCCAGAATCAACTTACGAGAGCTTGGCCAAATTCGGGCGCGACCTGACGGCTGATGCGCGTCAGGGGCGGCTCGATCCGGTTATCGGGCGCGATGAAGAAATCCGCCGCGTGATCCACGTCATTAGTCGCCGAACCAAAAACAATCCGGTGCTGATCGGCGAGGCCGGCGTCGGCAAGACAGCAATCGCGGAAGGGCTTGCGCAACGACTCGTCAACGGAGATGTGCCCGATGGCTTGAAAGACAAGACCATAATCGCGCTGGATATGGCCGCCCTGGTCGCTGGCAGCAAATTCCGCGGCGAATTTGAAGAGCGCTTGCAAGCGGTGCTGAAAGAAATCGCCGAAAGCGATGGCGCCATCATCCTTTTCATTGACGAGTTGCACAATATCGTCGGCGCCGGACGCGCGGAAGGTTCGATGGATGCGGGCAATATACTGAAACCGATGCTGGCGCGCGGCGAACTTCGCATGATCGGCGCCACAACGCTGGACGAATACCGCCAGCACATCGAAAAGGACGCCGCCCTCGAACGGCGTTTCCAGCCAATCTTCGTTGACGAGCCGTCGGTCGATGATACGATCAGCATTCTGCGCGGACTGAAGGAGCGCTATGAGCTGCACCATGGCGTGCGGATTCAAGACGGAGCGGTCATCGCAGCCGCTGCGCTCAGCCACCGTTACTTGCCCGACCGTCAACTGCCGGACAAAGCCATCGATCTGATCGACGAGGCGGCCGCTCATCTCAAGATGGAAATTGACAGCAAACCGGTGGATCTGGACAAACGCGAGCGGCAGATCATGCAGTTGGAGATTGAACGCGCCGCGCTCAACAAGGAAAAAGATGACGCTTCCAAATTCCGCCTAAAAGATCTGGAGCTGGAATTGGCCGACGCGCAGGAAGAACTCAAGAGCCTGCTGGCTGCCTGGCGGCATGAAAAGGACGCGATTCAGACGATGTCGGGCATCAAGGCGGAGTTGGACGATGCGCGCGCGCAACTGGAGCGCGCCGAGCGCGAAGGCAACTTGGAAGAGGCGGCGCGCCTGCGCTACGGCGTCCTGCCGGAGTTGGAAAAATCGCTGAGCGCCAGAGAGGCGACTATTGATGAAATGCGCCTGAGCGGCTCGCTGATGCTCAAGGAAGAGGTGGATGCGGACGAAGTCGCCGCCATCGTCAGCCGTTGGACCGGTATTCCGCTAGCGCGCATGCTCGAAGGTGAAATCGAGAAACTGCTGCAGATGGAGGCGCGCTTGCAGGAGCGAGTCGTAGGACAGGATGACGCGGTTAGGGCAGTTTCCGCCGCCGTCCGACGCAGCCGCACGGGCTTGCAGGATCCGAAGCGCCCGGTGGGAACATTTCTCTTTCTGGGACCAACCGGCGTCGGCAAGACGGAGATGGCGCGCTCGCTGGCTCAGTTTCTCTTTGATGACGAAGGCGCGATGGTGCGCATCGACATGAGCGAGTACGGCGAAAAGCACAGCATCGCCCGCTTGATTGGCGCGCCGCCGGGCTACGTGGGCTACGAAGAAGGCGGTCAACTGACGGAAGCCGTTCGTCGGCGCCCATACAGCGTGCTGCTCTTCGATGAAATCGAAAAAGCGCATCCCGATGTTTTCAACGTCTTCCTGCAGGTCTTTGACGACGGCCGCCTGACCGATGGGCAAGGGCGCACGGTCAACTTCAGCAACTGCGTCATTATCATGACGAGCAATGTTGGCAGCGCATTGATCAAGCGGATGGGTGAAGGTAGCGATCGCGACGCGCGGCGACAAGCAATCATGAGCGAGCTCGACCGCCACTTCCGTCCCGAGTTCCTCAACCGCCTGGACGAAATCATCATCTTCCAGAGCCTGACGCGCGAGCATATCGTGCATATCGTGGATCTGCAGCTCGCGCGGCTAGGGGACATCCTCGCGGAGCGGCGAATGACAATCGAGTTGAGCGCCGCCGCTAAGGCGCTGCTGGCTGATTCTGGATGGGATCCGGTTTTTGGCGCCAGGCCCCTAAAGCGCGCGATTCAACGAGACTTGCAGGATCCGCTGGCGATGGCGATACTCGCGGGAACGATTCACGAGGGCGCTCGCGTCCGCGTCGATCTTGACGCGAGTGGCAAACAGCTTTCGTTCCGCCCACTGGAATCCACGCCAGCCGCCGCCTAAGCCGCGACAGCAGGAGAGCATGATTCGGGGACGACAGCAGGCCCCTTTTTTATCCTTCGGGCGGGGGAATGGGCAAGTCATCTTCAGCGGTGTCCTTCCACTTCTCGCCCTCATCGACCAGCATCACCGGTATGCCGTCTCGTATCGGGTATTTGTAGCCGCTGTCATCGCAAACGAGCCAACAGTCCCGCACCAGCCGCAGACGGCCCGGGTCATTGCCTTTGTCCTTATAATGCACCGCCACCGGACAGCGAAGAATTTCCATCAGTTCGTCGGATACGACGGCCATTTCCTTACCCTCTCGCTTGCTGTCAAAGCCTGAAACGCAGTATAGCCTTGGTGTGTGGGCGCGTCAATCTGAACGTGATTGGCGCTGTTGGATTTGCCCCTCAAGATTATAATCGAAACGAAGTTTGGGAACTGGTCTAAGCGTGTGAAGGTCCCCATCGGAACTAGCCAGGATGATCTTGCAATGCCGCCGCCGCGCAGCGCCAGCAATCATCACTTGCCCATGATTAAACGCCGCCCCGGTGTAATGCTGCTTTTCTTCGTCGCGCTAATTCTTTTCGGAAATCTGTCGAGCGCTCAAGTGCCGACTGTGCCAACGACAGCGCCGGGCGAACTCATCAACCCCGATGATTATATCCGCGCTGACCGGCTGGGCATCACTTTCGTCGGTTTCGTAGACAACAATATGGGGGCGGCACGCTACCGCAATGCCTTGATCCTCGGTTCCGGCTGGACTCGCTGGCCCCTGTATTGGGATCGCGTTGAGACGCAGCCGGGCCGGTATGACTGGTCTGCCTATGACCGGCTGCTCGCGACCGATATTCGCCACGGCCTGCGGACCAACGCCATTCTCTTGGGCCGGCCAGCCTTCTGGCAAGACGGACACAGTATTGCCAATTTGTTCCAGCCCATCTTCGCCGACGGCTCCGATAACGGCGGACCGGACGTAGCGATAAACTTGGACAATCCTTGGGCCCAATTCGTTCATTACGCGGTAATGCGCTATATGCCAGGCGGCGTGCTGGCGCAGCACAATAATTTCGGCGCCGGCGCTGGCATTCGCGCCTGGGAAGTGTGGAACGAACCCGATCTCGACCAATTCTGGAGCGCAGGAAGCGAGGCTTACGCGCGGCTGCTCAAGGTCGCGGCGATTGTGATCAAGACGGTCGATCCCGAAGCGAGAGTCATTTTCGGTGGTTTGCTTTATGCCCATAACCAAGGCTTCCTTAGACAGGTGCTTCGTCAGATTCAAGTTGATCCGCTGAAGGACCGATACGATTGGTTCTTCGACCTTGTAGCAATTCACAGCTATGATGATCCTTGGCGCAGCGGCTGGCTGGCGAAAGTGGTAGTGGATACATTGAAGTCATACCGCTTGACACGCCCGGTCTGGGTGAATGAAACCGGCGTATCTGTATGGGATGATTATCCGGGGCCGGTCTGGGCTTTCAGCGCGGAGCAGCGCAACCGACTTGCGACTGCGCAGCAGCAGGCGCATTTTCTTATCATGAGCGCCGCCTTTGCCTGGTCTAAAGGCGTCGAAGTAGTCTTTTATCATCAACTCTACGATGACTGCGGCAATTATCCGGCCGGCACCGATTTTCAGCCGAATAATGGCGAGCTTTGCGCCAACGGGGCTTGTTTCGGCGACGCCTTCGGCATCTACCGCAATGAGCGAGGTTCGCATTGTTTCAGCCACCATCCGCACGCCAATACGCCGCGTCCGGTCGCGCAGGCATTTCGCCTTCTGGCAGAGGTGTTTGGACGGCAACCATTCGCGCCGGTCAGCCTGCATGGTCTCAACGACGCCGTTACCACAGCCCTGTTCCAGCGGACCAGCGGGGAGCGCGTCGCCGTACTCTGGAACAATACAAGAGAAGCGCATTCCTATGCTCTGAAGGCACAGGGCGATTCCGCAGTTCTGCATTTCATGAATGGCGAAACAATGACGATACTTGCGTCCAATGGCCGGTACACGCTTGCGCTCAAGCCAGCGAGCGACTACAGCTTTCCTGACCTCGAGAGCAACCGCAGCAGCGCGATTGGCGGCGAACCGGTCATTCTTATCGAGGGTCCCTAATTCGTGATCGAAATCCGCAAATTACACGGAAGGAGCGATCTTGCTGCCCGATGCCCAGCGGCTGTAAGGGCAGCAAATCCATGACCGCGAAACGATTTCTTTTCATTCTCGCCAGTATAGTCGTCAGCGTGATTTCGCTCGCCTTGGTACTAAGAGCAGTACCGATAAACGACGTAGTCAACAGCTTGCGCAGCGCCGACCCGGCTTACCTCCTGATAGCGCTGCTATTCGTGACACTGGCTTTGCTCACGCGCGGCATCCGCTGGTGGCTGCTTTTAGATCGCCGCATCTCCGTGGCGGAATCTTTTCACATGGTAAACGTAATGTTCCTCGGCAATCAACTGCCCTTCCGTCTTGGCGAGGTCGCGCGCGGCATCCTGGCTGCGAGACGAGGCGTACCCTTGGTTACATCCGGCGCCAGCATCATCGTCGAACGCCTGATCGACATGCTGGTTGTGGTGCTTGTCATCGCATACGCCGTGAGTCTTTTGCCATCGGTCCCGTCCGACATCACGGAAAAGGCGGCTTTGTTCGGCGCCCTCGCCCTTGTCGGATTCCTCGTCCTGCTCGCTTTCGCGCACGCGCCGGGCCCTGCGCATGGACTCCTGAACGCCATACTGAAAGCCGCCCCACCGCTCAAGCGCCTGCCGCTCCGAACCATGCTTGAGCACTTGCTGGAAGCTTTGCGGCCGCTCACGGATCTTCGCACGCTGGGAAACACAGCAATTTGGACGGCGCTGGCTTGGGCGGCCGCGCTCGCCACCTTTTACTTCTCGCATCTTGCGCTTGGCATAGAGGTGGATTACCTGATTAGCGTGTCGCTGGGCATCGCTCTGACGGCGCTTAGCATCGCCTTTCCGGTCAGCGTGGCTGCGCTGGGTCCCTTCGAGCTTGCGATTCTGACAACCGGTCGACTGGTCGGCATGAGCGATGCGGACGCGCTCGCGCTTGGATTTCTGCTGCATGGCATCAACGTATTCAGTTACGCCCTTTGGGGCACGATTGGTTTATTGGCGCTGGGGGCGTCGCCTGCCATGGCCTTCTCCGCCAATAGAACGGCGCGCGACCAAGCGTGATTAATCCCTTGTGAGATACTCGTGAACCAAGGATTGAAAGTGATGCACGCCGTTTTCTCGCAGCGCCGAAAAACGACCGCGATCATAGGCTTTTGACCGCAATCCCCGCTGCACCCACTCACATAATTCAATGTCTTCTTGCTGAATCTCATCGCTGAAGGCGATGATCTGCTGCATGCTTTCCCAGCCCGCTCCGGTTCCCGGCGCTTCAAAATACCATTCGAATATCGTCAATGTCTTGTCGTGTCCCACTGGAATGATGATGTTGATCGAAGTGTTGTCCAGGTAAACGTTCAGCATTACGTTGGGGAAGATCCAATAATAGAGCGCGTCTTCTTCCGCGTCGCCGCTGCGCGCATAGCGACGATCACGGGTATCGCCCGGCGCCACATCGCGAATGGGCGCGTATTGCTTGGAATAATGGCGAAAGGTATCCACCCGATATTGATCGTAGTCCAACTCGCGAAACAAGCCCGGATGAGCGATCGGCAAATGATAGCCTTCCAGATAGTTGTCGACGTACACTTTCCAGTTGCATTCAATCAGGTAATCCCGACGTTCGATTAAGCGCATCTGGTCCAGGTTGAATCCGGCGGCGGCGATTTCCTCCGCGATGGCGCCGTAGGTCGCGGACAGGGGCGCGGCGGCCGGTTCGAGGTTCACGAAGATCCACGGCCCCCAGGCTTCCACCCGCACAGATTGCAGACAGACCTCATCCGCCTTCCAATTCTTCACGCCTTCAAACTCGGGCGCGCGCAGCAGCTTGCCATCCAGGTCATAGGTCCAGCCATGATATTTGCATTGCAAGCTCTTGCGATTGCCGCGGCCATGCGCCACGACTGCCGCTCGATGCGGGCAGACATTGTAAAAGGCGCGCAGTTCGTCCTTGTGATTCCGCACGATGACCAGGGGCTGATCAAGGACTTCGCAGGTGTAGAAATCGCCGATCCGCGCCACATCTTCAAGCCGCGCAACCGGCTGCCAAGTCTTGTAGAAAATCCGCTCCGCTTCCAAGGTCAAGAAATCAGGTTCAATGTACCAGCGAGCGGGCATTGTCGCCGCCTTGGCTAGATCAGCTACTGGCTTGTAATCGCTTAGATCGGGGACTGTATACATTCGCCCTCCGAATGCTCCGTGGCAGTCCAGGTTCTATGCCCGCGTAATCAGACGTGACCGCTACGCTTTCGAGCCTGCGCGGACAGCGTTTGCGTATAACCGATGGCGCTAGTATACGCGTTTCAACCATCAGATTACAAAGATTTTACGATTGTAAAACCGATGCCCGATTGTTTTCCGTATAATAGGAAGTGGAGCCAAAATGTGAAATCGTGGTACGCGACTGCAACCGATGCGCTATAATCCGAATTCGCAAATGTGAGCTTTCAAGGAATCAATTGTGCAGAGACGATCGCGTTTGATCTGGGGATTCCTGCTGGTAGTTAGCGCAGCATGGATCCTCCTGGGGACATTCTTCACGTCCGAGCATTACGACGGCGGCAATCTCGGCCAAGAATTGTCAAGGGAAATCCAGTCAGTTGGCGGCGAAGCGGAGATCGGCGCGTTGGCTGAGTTGCCGTTACCCGTCTTCTTTCTCGCGACGGGTTTGCCCATCGCGCTTGTCGCTCTCTTCTTGCTTTGGCGCGGTCGCAAGCGTGGTTCGGCTTCGGCATCGGTCGATCCTGATTCCGGCTTACGGCGCCAGGCTCTACTGGTGTCGATTCTGGCGCTGCTATTCGCCGTTTTTCTCTGGAATATCCGGGAGGCGCCAGGGCAAGCAGCGCCACAAGCGAATACCGATATCGTGACGGCGACTTTGTCTCCCTTGCTTTGGCCCGTGCGTCTCTTTGTCACCTTCATCCATGAAGCCGGGCATTCGATGGCGGCGCTAATCACTGGCGGCCAGGTCAAGGAGTTTACGGTTTCGCCCAATGGATCGGGCTTGGCAGTCACAGCCGGGGGCGATCCAGCGCTGATCTTGCCTGCCGGCTATTTGGGCGCGGCGCTGTTTGGGTCGGTACTATTTTATTTGACCAGCCGCCACCCCTATTTGACGCGTGGGCTTTCAGTTTTTCTAGGGCTGTCGGTAATCATCCTTACCGTGGCTTTTGCCCGACCCGACCAAGCCGGCAACTTTACCGCCAATGTCATCGGCATTGGATTCGGCGTGGGCTTGGTGGCGCTTGGTTGGTCCGCGCCCGATATAGTCAACGTGTTCATTCTGAATACCCTGGCGCTGCTAACGGGGTTAAACGCGGTGATGGATGTGTCCTATCTGGTGCGACACCCGGATGCTGGCATCGGCGAGATAATGAATGACGCCGCCGCCTTCGCCAATGCCTACACGCCGCTGCTGCCCGCGTCCGTGATCGCCTTCATTTGGTCGGCGGTGGCTGTATTGATGTTGGGCGCGGCGGTTTACTTTGGCTTGCTTAAGCAAGTGGGAGGCGAAATCAGCGAAGCGGTAAATGGCAAGAACTGACCGATGACAGGACATCAATGTCATGGCTGTCCAAGTGTCAATTCGTCAATGATAAGCGGAAGTCTGTAATTTCAGGAGGGTAGCGATGTTAAGAATATTTGTAGAGCGAAAAGTGCGGCGCGAGATCGTTCGCCGGAACTTCATCATCTCCGGGCTGGCTTTCGTCGGCATATTGGCGCTGTGGTATGTCGACGCCTTGTCCGGGTTGGCCCATCCATTCCGCATGCTCATCAACAACATCCACGGCGGTCTAAGCGCGTTTGCGATGCAACTCACCGGCGGCGCGGTCGATAGTTTCACGCTTTCGGACGCGGGCGCATACCGAATCACGTTTAATGGGGGAATGGACGCCTTGACAATGTCGGCTGGCTATCTCGGCTCGGCTGCGCTCGGGTCCTTGATGTTCTTTCTCGTCAATCGGGCGCCTCATTTGGTTCGTCTCATTTCAGCCATAACCGGCGTCTTCACAATCGGATTCCTGGCGCTGTTTATCCGCCCGGCGGAAACTGGAGACCTAATCTCTACGGTCATCTGCCTGGGCTTCGGCGCGCTTCTAATCGTATTGGGCTGGACTGGGCGTGGCGATATCAATCGATTGCGTTCCCGCAAGTCGGTAACGCAAATTGTGCTTACTGTCGTTTCGTTAATGACCGGTTTGCACATCTTGCTTGATCTGCCCGCGGCGCTTTCGTCACCCTCAACTGTCGTGATTGACGGCGTGGAGACAATCACCAATCCGGTCGCCTACTTTGCCGAGAATGTGATCCCTGCGCTATCGGTTCAAGCGGTAGCGTTTAGCTGGGCGGCAATCGCGCTCGCCTTGATGGGCATTGCCTTCCATTTCAGCATCGTCAGACGACTGCAGCAAATCCCAAAGAACGACGACATCGCCTGAGCGCAGCAAGCGTTCCCACCTTCCAATACGCAAATGAGGGCGCGCTGCATCGGCGCGTCCTTTTGCTTTCCATGCCAAATCCTTGCGATTGCCATGACATCTGGCTCACCAACGGGTCGCGCTTCCGCTACGAGACTAATGCGCATGTAAATAGGTATTGCATCAAGTTGACATAAGAATTAACTTATGTTAAAAATGATGCAATGCCATAGTACATTGTGGATTAATCAGGAGAAAATCTTGGCGGCGCGGATCGCAACATCACCGAAGCAGACCTTTCCCGAAGACATGGATGCGCCTTGGCGAAGCGAGTCTTGGCTTGCGCCTCGCCTTGTCGCGCTGACGCTGGTCGCAATCGTGTTCAGCCTGCTGACCGAGCGATTTGGTTTCCCCCAATCGCTGACGCTGGCGCTGAATATCTTGGCTTATGTCTCCGGCGGATTCTACGGCGCCCGATCGGCGCTGGAGAGTTTGCGTGTCGGGAAGATTGATGTCGATCTTCTCATGATATTGGCTGCATTGGGCGCCGCCTTCATCGGCCAGTGGCATGAGGGCGCAGTCCTGCTTTTCCTGTTCTCGCTCAGTAACGTGATGCAAGATTACGCCATTGGGCGCAGCCGGCGGGCGATCAGGAAGCTTTTCGCCCACTATCCTGAGATGGCTAAAGTCAAGCATGGCGACAATGTCTCTCAAGTCCTGATTTCAGCCATCCGCATCGACGACATCGTCCTGATCGAACCGGGGGAGCGCATTCCAATCGATGGGCAGGTCGTCGCCGGCGCCTCCGCCATTGATGAAAGCCCCATAACTGGCGAATCCATTCCGGTGGACAAGATAGCTGGCGATCAGGTTTACGCCGGCACGCTGAACAAGCAAGGTATGTTGGACGTCCGCGCCCTGCGTTCCGCCGAGAACACAACCTTGTCGCGCATCATAAAGCTGGTGGAAGAAGCGCAAGACAGCCAGGCGCCCACTCAACGATTCCTTGATCGCTTTGAGCAGGCATACGCCAAGGCAATCATTTTAGGCGTCCTCCTTTTCATCATATTGCCGCCCGCGCTTGGCCTCAGTGACTTCCAGAGCAATTTCTACCGCGCGATGGTGCTGATGACAGTCGCTTCTCCCTGTGCCCTGGTCATCAGCGTCCCGTCAGCCTTCATTTCCGCCATCGCGGCAGCGGCGAGGCGCGGCCTGTTGTTCAAAGGCAGCGCCAGTTTGGAAGAGCTTGCTTGCGTCAAGGCGGTCGCTTTCGACAAGACCGGAACGCTAACGCGCGGGCAGCCTCGCGTGACCGATGTCGTCGCCGTCCCGCCATTCTCGCAGGCCGATGTCATCAGAACCGCAGCCGCCGTCGAAGCGCGGTCGGAACATCCGCTGGCCAAAGCCATCGTTGATCACGCGAAATTGATGGCGCCGCTGCCTGCGCCACCCAAGGAATTCGAAGCGATTGCCGGGCAGGGCGTCCGCGCCCAGCTAGGCGAGCATATCGTCCGGGTCGGCCGACCCGCCGGCATTCAGCTTGCTTCACACATGCCAGCGACACTGAAGCAACGGCAGACCGAACTCGAAGAACAAGGCAAGACGGTCGTGGCCATCGCACGGGATGAAGTGTGCTTGGGGCTTATCGCATTGGCGGACGAATGCCGCGCCGAAGCCGCCACGCTGATCGAATCGCTCATGCGGCAAGGCATCACCGTTGTCATGCTGACCGGCGACAATGAGCGCGTCGCTCGCTCGATAGCGCGGCAAGTTGGCATTAGCCGCGTTTATGCTGGGCTCCTGCCTGACGAGAAAGCGCAAATCGTGACGAAGTTGCGGCGCGAACAGGGATCCGTCGCCATGGTTGGCGATGGCATCAATGACGCGCCGGCCCTGGCGGTTGCTGATATCGGCATCGCGATGGGCGGCGCCGGGACTGATGTCGCCTTGGAAACTGCGGATGTCGCGCTTATGGGCGACAGATTGGAGCGCTTGCAAGAAGCGATCCACTTGAGCGGGCGCGCCAGACAGGTCGTGCAACAGAATATCATCTTCTCGCTCGCGGTGATCGCCCTGCTGATTCTCGGCGTATTTGCGCTGGAATTGCCCTTGCCCTTAGGTGTCTTGGGTCATGAAGGAAGCACTGTCATCGTTGTGCTCAACGGGCTGCTCAGTCTGCTCATCATACCAAGCCTGCAGCGAGCCCGAAGCAGCGGCGAGTCTAGCGCCGAAACTGCGTATTCTCCCATTCCGCGAAGAGATCCTGTAGTTTGAGCCGTTGGTATTTCCCGGTTGAAGTCACCGGAATCTCGTTGCCGAAGACGACTGCCTTAGGCGACTTTTCAAAGGGCATGACCTCGCGGCAGCGCGCCAGAATGGTCTCTTCTTCCACCTTCGCGCCAGCTTCAAGCACGACATAAGCGCCGATTTCCTCGCCGTAGTAATCGTTTTGGAAACCGATCGCCAAACCGACATTGACGCCCTCAATCCCGAGCAGCGCTTCTTCAATATCGAGCGGGCTGTATTTCACACCGCCGCGGTTGATCAACTCTTTGATGCGCCCGGTGATGAAGAAGAATTGTCGTCCCATTTCATCGCGCAGGAAGTAGCCTTCATCGCCGCTGCGGAACCACTGAAACGTAAACGTTTCGGCATTGGCGTCGGGCCGCTTGAAATAACCCTGCATGATATTGTGCCCGCGGATGCAGATTTCTCCGCGTTCGCCTTCGCCCAGTTGCCGGCCGCTGCCATCGGCGGCGAATATCGCCATCTCGTTCGATTCTATCGGGCAACCGATGCTTGGATAGCCGTGGTCGAGAAGCCAGCGCTGATTGGACTCCCACGACAGGCTGATCGGCAGAAAGCAGGAATAACAAGTCGATTCGCTCAAGCCATAGCCATGCAGGAGCGTAAATCCGAACATTTCGCTGAATTGCCGCGCCAGCTTGACCGACAAGGTGCCCGCGCCACAAATCAAATGTCGGAAGTGCGACAGGTCGCGGCGACCGATTGAGCCGCCAAATATCGTATTGCCGGCCGCCAGTTCTCCCTGGCCAAATTCGATGAGGAATTGCAGCAGGGTCGGCACGACGCTGACGACATTGACGCCCTCGCGAACGATGCGTTCCCAAAAGCGGGATACGCTGAAACGGCGATTGAGCACAGTCGAGCCGCCCACGTAAAGCGGAATCATGATCGTCACTACAATTCCGTTGACATGATGAATCGGCAGCACGCACATCATGCGCTGGTTGCCCGTAATCCCCTGCCACTGGCTGATGGCCTGCGCGTCCACCAGCAAGTTGTACTGTGACAGGATCACGCCCTTGGGCGTACCGGTTGTGCCGCTGGTATAAACGAGCAGCGCCTCGTCATCCAGCGACGCTGTCGCCGCCGTGCCTTCCTTTAAAGGCAAATCACCCGACTTGGCGCCGGAATCACCACCGAGATAGGTGGTCGGGCGATTGGCCAGCGCCTGGTGGAAATTGAGGCAGCGGCCGCTAGGCGCCCCGCCGATTTCAATAAGCGCCTCAATGTTTGGCGCTCCGTCGTCGTCAACGGCGCCGCCGATGATTGACTCGGCTCGCTCCAGATATTCCGTCCGCGCGAAGCACACTTTCGCTTCGCTGTTTCGTAGGATGAAGGCGATTCGGCGATCGTCTTCGGCCACATTCTGGGGCGCCACCGCCGCCCCGATTACCCAGCAGGCGAAGTAGATCAAGACCGTGTCGATGTGGTTATAGGCGATGGTGGCAACGCGGTCGCCGCGGCGCAGGCCAAGATCTTCGTACATGAAGTTGGCCGCCTGATGCGCCCTAGCGCTAAATTCCGCGTAAGTTAACAGCTGCCTTCCGCCGTCCGCGTCATAGAAAATGAGGAAGGGCTTGCCGCCCGAAGTCTTGCTATGAAGCGACAGCAGATCCCGGATATTGCGAAAGGGGACCTTGTGTTTCTCCGGCGGTACGCCATCCTTGATCTGCGCCTGGTACAAGTTGGCTTCCGTCTGAGAATCCCTTGCTTGCGTCATCACGCTTGCCTTCGCCCGTCTCTGGATTATCGCCAAATCAGTATATCAACTGCCGGCAAGTTTTGTAAAAGCAGATCGGCGGCAATATCGAAGCCGTGTTAGCGCAATCTGGTGTACGATGGCAAGCGAGCCTCAGGCTGATGCGGGCATGGGCGCTCTGGTAAACTACCGCTGCGAGAAGATCCGCCGGCGCTCGTGTATATGCTCGCAGTGTCAGACGCAAATCCGTCAGGAATCGAAGGCGAAGCCAATATGAGTGAACTCTGCGTGGTTGGAAGCGGTTACGTCGGTTTGGTCACCGGCGCCTGCTTCGCCGATTTGGGCAACAATGTCGCCCTGGTTGACATTGACGAACGCAAAATTACGATGCTGCAAAACGGCAAAATGCCCATTTATGAACCGGGCTTGGCGGAAACGGTACAGCGAAACACAGACGCGGGCCGCATGCGATTCACTACGTCCTACTGCGAGGGACTCAAGGGCGCCGAATTCGTCTTCATCTGCGTCGGCACGCCTTCCGGCGTCGATGGCGAAGCCGACCTGCAATATGTGCGCAGCGCCGCGCAAACCATCGCCAAAACGATGGAGCATCCGCTGATCGTCATCAACAAATCGACCGTGCCCGTCGGCACTGGCGATTGGACCCGGGAAATCATCGAGCGCAATCAACCGAAGCCGATTGACTTCGCCGTCGTCTCCTGCCCCGAGTTCCTGCGCGAGGGCTCTGCGCTGGCCGATTTCATGCAGCCGGACCGCACCGTACTTGGCTCGACTGACTTGGCCGCCGCCGAGACCGTGGCCGAACTGTACGCGCCGCTCAACGCCCCCATCGTCATCACCGATATACGCACCGCCGAGATGATCAAATACGCCTCCAATGCCTTCCTGGCTACGCGCATCAGCTTCATCAACGAGATCAGCATCATCTGCGAACGACTGGGCGCCGATGTGGAAGAAGTGGCGCGCGGAATGGGTTTCGACAAGCGTATAGGACCGCATTTCCTGCAAGCGGGCCTTGGCTTCGGCGGCTCCTGCTTTCCCAAAGATGTCAAGGCGCTGGCGAATATGGCGCAGACCCACGGTATGCATCCGCAGCTGCTGAACGCCGTCATGGAGATCAACGCTTTTCAGCGGCGGCAGATTACGCTGAAGGCGCGCGAACTGCTGGGCGGCAACCTCAATGGCAAGACCGTCGCCGTACTCGGTTTGGCTTTCAAACAGAACACGGACGACACGCGTGAATCGCCAGCCCTCACGGTGGCGCGGTCGCTGCTGAATCAGGGCGCGGTCGTCAAAGCCTACGATCCGGTCGCCATGGATAACGCCTGCAGCGAAGCGCCGGAATTGATCCCCTGTGAAAATCCGTATGCCGCCGCCAAAGACGCCGAGGCATTGCTCGTCTTGACGCCGTGGAACGAGTTCAAGCAACTCGACATGCGGCGGATACGTCAATTGATGAAGTGTCCGATCGTGATAGACGGCCGCAATATGTACAATCCAGATGAACTGCGCCTGCTTGGATTCAAGTATCGCGGCGTTGGCCGAGGCTATAACGGCGAGGGGCTAAAAGCAGCGAAAAGCGACCAGGCGAACTGAAACAGCGGATTCTCAATGTGGAAGCGCGGGCTGCAGCGCCTCCATGTCTGATTGATGAGGTTGCCCGGCGAGGCCGCCCACGCCTCCGGCGACGCCGCGACCGCATTCACAGGCGATCGTCAAGCAACTCGCCAATGGCAATTCGTTCAGCCAGCCAGCCAGGAATCCAGCGTCAAAACTGTCGCCGGCGCCGATGCCGTCACCGCCTTCGTTGGCTTCAAAGACGGATTGCGCAAACTCTTGCTCCCCCTGCCAGGCAACGGCGCCCGCGATATCCCGCTTCACCACGAGCAAAGGCGCCCGTCGCCGTAAGTTGGCGATGGCTTCGCCATAAGAGTTCTCTCCGCTGAGGAACAGCGCCTCCTGTTCGTTGGGCAGCAGCACATCAATAAAAGGATAGGCGCGCTCAAGGTCGTGATCCCAACGCTCGTCGGGATCCCAATTCGTGTCCAGCGAAACGGTCAGCCCCAGGCGCTTCGCCCGTTCCAGAATGTCGATCCAATGCGGCAACAGCCCCGTCTGCAGGTAGAGGCTGCCGTAATGCAAGTGACGCGCCGACGCCAGCAATTCGTCCCTGACATCATCCACGGTTAGCGTATTCAGCGAACCCATGTGCGTTAGCATGGCGCGGTCATCGCCTTGAACGAGATGAACGGTGATGCCTGTCCGCAAGTCGTCAAGCACTTCGATAAACCGCGTATCAACGCCGGCGGCATCCAGCGTATCGACGATCAGCTTGCCAAAATAATCGGCGCCCACGCGGCCCAAGATGGCGACGCGCAAGCCAAGCTTCGCCGCTTGCGTCGCAAATATGCAGCAGGACCCACCCATCACCAGGTCGTAGCCAGCTACCGTTTTCTCGACCTGCCCAAAATGCGGCGTCACATCGTCATCTCTTAGGATCAGGTCGACGCAGGTATCGCCAAAGACGATAATGTCGTAGCTTTTGCTCGAAGAACCATTCCGCATCTGGCTTCGCCTTTCTCAATATGCCCTTACCAATAAAAGCGCTGTCCCTGGCGTCCTTCCTCGCGCTCATCAACCAGCGCTTTTGTGTCGTCATCGTCCGTGACTTCGGCGCCGAATACATCCCACCAAATGCCCGAGCGCGGCAGGCGGCTATAGCGCTCAATTTGCGCCACGATCATGCAGGAGCGCTTTTCCTCTCGCGCTTCTTCCAAAGCCGTCTTGAGCTGGTCTTCATCGCTGACATTCCAGGCGCGCAGACCAATGCTCTCGGCGTTCTTGGCGTAATCAATTTCGACGAAATCGCCGTCATCCAGTTTTCCCGTTTCTTGGTTTCGGACGCGGAATTCATTGCCCAGGCTGTGTCCGACCAAGACTTTCTGATGACCGTGAATCGACTGGAATCCGTCATTCTGCAGCAGAATCACGGTCAGCTTGAGGCCTTCTTGCACCGCCGTCTTCAGTTCCATCGGATGCAGGAGGTAGTTCCCATCGCCCAGGAAAACGTAAACCTCGCCATCATCATCGGGGCGCGCAAGGCGCACGCCGATCGCGCCCGGAATATCATAACCCATGCAGGAGTTGCCGAATTCAAGATGCAAGACGCGCCCGGCAGTCGCCTCAAACAGTTGGTGCAAATCGCCCGGCGCCGTCCCCGCGGCGCAGACGAGCGTGTCGCCCGCGTCCATGAAGTCGTTGAGCGCGCCAATCACTTGCGCCTGGCTCATGCGCTCGTTCGGGTACTGCGCGTAGACCGAATCGCGCTTCTGCCGCAGCCAGTTCTGCCGATCGACAGCGATTGATTCGACATAACCCGCGTTGGGTTTGATGCCCGCCTGCCCACCGGCCGCGATGAGCGCGCGCAAGCTCTCACGCGCATCGGCGACGATCGGCAGCGCCCCTAGCTTATGCGCATGGGCGCCACTGACATTGATGCTGACGAATTTGACCTCCGGGTGCTGCCAAGCCGAATAAGAGCCAGTGGCGAAATCGGCCAAGCGCGTGCCGATGAGAAAGACGAGATCGGCGTCGGCAGCGTATTTGCCGGAGAGTGGCGTGCCGGTGTGGCCGCTGCCACCGATCAAGAGCGGCGATTCGTCCCTGAGCGCGCCCCGGCCTGAATGCGTTTCGCCGACCGGAATGCCGAATCGGTCGGAAAATTCGCGCAGCTCGGCCCAGGCTTTGGCATAGTGGACGCCGCCGCCCGCCAGGATGTAAGGATTCTCGCTCTCTTTCAGCAGCGCGACCGCCTCTTCAATCCGGCGCGCGTCGGGTTGTCGCCGTTCAATTCGCCAGATTTTCTTGCGGAAGAAATTCGTCGGGCAGTCGAAGGCGACGCTCTGAATATCCTGCGGCAAGGCGATTGTCGCCGGACCAGCATCAACCGGATCGGCCATCACACGCATTGCTTCCGGGGCGGCATAGAGGATTTGCTCGGGACGGGTGATGCGGTCGAAGAATTGGCTGACGACGCGGAAGCAATCGGTCACGCTCATATCAAGCGATATCGGATGTTCAATATCTTGCAAGACCTGTCCCTGAAAGCGCGTCGCGTAGTAATCCGATGGCAGCAGCAGCACCGGCAAGCGATTGATATGCGCGGTCGCAGCGCCAGTTACCATATTGGTCGCGCCGGGACCTATCGATGTTGTGCAGGCGAAGGTCTGCGTGCGCAGACGCGTCCGCGCGAAGCCGGAAGCCGCGTGCGCCATCGATTGTTCGTTGGTCGGCTGATAATAGGGTAATTCAGCGCCATATTCCCACAGCGCCTGACTCAAGCCGCTGACATTGCCGTGACCGAAGATCCCCCAAATGGCGGGAATGAAGCGCCGAATCTCGCCGTCATACTCGGTGTATTGCATTTGCAGGAATTTGATAAGCGCCTGCCCCATCGTCAGCCGCACGGTTTCTTGCCGGCCAAATGGTTGAA
Source organism: Chloroflexota bacterium (assembly GCA_026706445.1). Classification (GTDB taxonomy): domain Bacteria; phylum Chloroflexota; class Anaerolineae; order Aggregatilineales; family Phototrophicaceae; genus UBA6055. The sequence goes on along the minus strand of JAPOYT010000258.1, from coordinate 5,209 downwards.
ACATGGCTGAATGTCCTTTCATGCCCGGCCCCCTTGTCAAGCCGGTGAAATCCTACGTCAACGCAGCCTATTGGCCGTCCACGACCTGGAGCGCCAGTTCCAGGGCGCGGCCGGTATAGGCGTCGGGCTTCAGCTGCAAGAGCATCAGCTTTTCTTCATGCGGGATGTCAAGCGAGCCGATGAAGTCGTGCAGGTCTGCGGAACTGACCGACTGGCCGCGGGTCAGCATCTTCAACTGTTCATAAGCGCCGGGCAAGTGATGCTTGCGCATGACCGTCTGCACCGCCTCCGCCAAGACCGCCCAGGCTTCTTCCAGATCCCCCGACATCGCTTCACGGTCGGCAGCCAGGTTCGAGATTCCGCGCTCGGCCGATTGGATTGCGAGATAACTGTGCGCGATGGCGCCGCCAAAGTTTCTCATCGCCGACGAATCGCTCAAGTCGCGCTGCAAGCGAGACAGGGGCAGCTTGTCCGCCAGGTGCGCGAAGCCGGCGCTGCTGATGCCTAAATTGGCTTCCGCGTTTTCAAAATCAATCGGATTGATCTTATGCGGCATGGTCGACGAGCCGACCTCTTGACGCTTAAGCCGCTGACGAAAGTAACCGAGCGAAATATAGCTCCACATGTCGCGGCAACAATCGAGCAGCACCGTGTTGAAGCGCATGAATCCGTGCGCCAGTTCCGCCAGATAGTCGTGCGGCTCAATCTGCGTCGTCAAGGGATTGTAAGTCAAGCCCAGCCCCCCGACAAATTCTTTTGCAATCGCCTGCCAGTCGGCGCGCGGATAAGCGACATGATGCGCATTGAAGGCGCCGACCGCGCCATTGAACTTGCCGAGATATTCTTGCGACTCAATACCGTTAAGCTGGCGCCGCAGCCGATACGCGAATACAGCCAACTCCTTGCCCATTGTCGTAGGCGTGGCCGGCTGTCCATGCGTCCGCGCCAGCATCGGCGAATCCGCGACTGATCGCGCCAATCCAGCGAGGCCGCGGAGCAGCGACCGCGCCGCCGGCGACCAGACTTCGCGGACAGCGTCGCGAAACATCATCGCATAAGCCAGATTGTTGATATCGTCAGATGTGCAAGCGAAATGCGCCGACTCAGTTACATCGCGCAAACTGGTTTCAGCCAGCCGCTCGCGGATATAATACTCCACCGCCTTGACGTCATGGTTGGTCAAGCATTCGATGGACTTGATACGCTCGGCTGCCCCATCATCAAAAGCGCGCCAAAGTGAATTAACGAAATCTGTTTCGACATTGGAGAAGCGACGCGCATGAGTGATTTCAGCGTACCGAGACATCGCCAAGAGCCAGCGCGCTTCGACAAGAACGCGATACTTCATCAGCGCCCATTCCGAAAGATAATCTCGCAGCGGCGAAACTTTCTCCGAATAGCGCCCATCTATTGGCGAGATCGCACGCATACTCATCGCGCCCTACAGTGAAACTTCATTTCCGCAAGCGCCCGTATTGTACTATGAACAGTCCCAGTTTTCCCTAGCGCCGCTAAACTCGACCTGCCGTTGTCCTGCTGAAAGCGGCATAATATCGAGCCTGCGTCACGCAGCATGGGAGCCAACAACATGGCCAGCCTGATAGATGCCACACCGAAAGCGGACGGATACCGCATGCCCGCCGAGTGGGAGGCGCATTCCGGCTGCTGGATGCTTTGGCCGCAACGGCCCGATACCTGGCGAAATGGCGGCAAGCCGGCGCAGCGCGCCTTCGCCGAAGTAGCGCGCAAGATCGCCCGCTTTGAGCCGGTTTCCATGGGCGTCAATGGCGATCAATTTGAAAACGCTCGCGCGATGCTGCCCCCGGCGGTACGCGTGCTGGAGCTATCCAACAATGACGCCTGGATGCGCGATTGCGGCGCGACATTCATCGTGAAAGACGGCGGTAATGTCCGCGGGATTGACTGGAGCTTCAACGCTTGGGGCGGCCTGCAAAAGATGATGTATTTCCCCTGGGACAAAGATGAGCTGGTCGCTACAAAGATGCTGGAGCTTGAGTCCTTGGACCGCTACAAGGCGCCGCTGGTGATGGAGGGCGGCTCGATCCATGTTGATGGACAAGGCACGCTACTGACAACCGAGCAATGCCTGCTGCATCCCAACCGCAATCCGCAGCTCTCGCGCGGAGAAATCGAAGGGCATCTGGCCGATTACCTGAACATCGACAAGATCATCTGGCTTCCGCGTGGCGTCTTTGAGGACGAGACCGACGGCCATGTCGACAATCTGTGCTGTTTCGTCCGCCCAGGCGTCGTCGTCTTGACCTGGACGGACGACAAGGCCGATCCGCAATATGAACGCTCAGCCGAAGCCTACGACGCCCTGATGTCGGCGAGGGACGCGCGCGGTCGCCCGCTCGAAGTCCACCAGATTCATCAGCCGGATCCGATGATGATGACGCGGGAAGAAGCAAACGGACTGGATGTCGTCGATACCGCTTTCCTGCGTCCAGCGGGCGAACGGCTAGCGGGCTCCTACATCAACTTCTACATCGCGAATGGGGGTATCATCCTGCCGCAATTCAATGATCGACATGACGATGCGGCGCGGCAAAAGGTGGCTGAGCTCTTCCCGCAACATAAAGTCGTCGGGGTTTATTCGCGCGAGATCCTCCTGGGCGGCGGCAACATCCATTGCATTACGCAGCAGCAGCCGGCTGGATGACCCCGGCGGTCGAATCGAGGATCAGGCATGTCGGAATACGTCACGGTGGAGGTGGAATATGGCGCTGACCCCAATGTAGCCGAACTGTACATCAATCAGACGCTAACTGAATCTGAGGCGGAACGCTACGCGAATCCGGGTGAAGGTGATCTTGGCTCACCGATCGCTCAACTGTTATTCAACGCGGTGGACGGCATTCAGGCGCTGATGATTGAGCGAGACCGGCTCACCATCACGCGCGCAAGCGACCACCCTTGGGAAGCTATCATTGATGAGACGCGCGACGCCCTGCGCGACTGGTTTTTATAGCCTCAAGTTACATTCGAATTGTCAGACGATTCGCTGCCGGGGGCTGCGCCCTGCTCGGCGTCCGGGCTGCCGGCCACCTGATTAAACATTTCATCGACTTCCCCAGCCCCGCCTGACTCCAATACTGACAGCATCTCCTGGGACGACATGCCGCGGTAGTCGCGCTTGGATCTGGGTATCGCCACTTGCGAAATCAGACGGCTCAATTCAGTGGATTCACATCGCGGGCAGCGCAAAATGGCGGAATCGTACATCGTATAGGTCTTGAATTTGACGCTGAAACGATGCGCGCATTTATCGCAGCGGAAGTCGTATTCAGGCATTTTCGCTTACGTTTATTCTATCGACCGCTAACTGATGCGCCTGCCCTAGTGCGGAACGCGGCGCTGAATCGCCTCTGTGTGACCCATGTCCGGATTCCACTCGTCGGGAAAGGCATCCTTCTGCCGGGTGGCGATCCAGCCGCCAAGATCGCGAGCAATGCGTTCTAGCATTTTCGGTTGCGCCCAGGTTGCCGTGTCCACCTGTACGGCAACTGCGCCAGCGTCCACATAATCACGCGCGTCCTGCGGCGAGTGAATGCCCCCAGAAGCGATGATTGGCAGGTCCGCAGGCGCCTCGCGGCGCAGCCTGCCAACCAGGCGCAGGATCACCGGCTTGATCAGCGGTCCGTATACCCGCCCGCTGACCAAGCGCCCCGTGTGCCGGTCTCTGGCTGTGCCGCGCGGCGGCGCCGTCATCACGAGCGCGTCCGCCCCCGCCTCGGCGACTGGCAATGCGATCACACGACACTCATAAAATGGCAAGCGCACGAGCAAGGGCTTTTCCATGCGGGAGGCTTCGCGCACCAGCTTGACGGCGTCGGCTTCCGCGATATCATCGCCCAATCCTAGCTCAACCGCGGCGATCTCTTCCACCTCATCGATCAACTCAACCGCTCGCCGCATATTCGCCGCCGACGAGCCAACCAGATGCAAAACGACAGGAATCGGCAAGCCGGCCCATATTCGCCGATTCTGGCTGATCACCTTCGCGAGTCCGGGATTGGGCAAACCGGTATGCACCAAGACACCAGCATCCAGTGGCACGATTCGCGTACCAGAGGCCGGACGCCAGGGCTCAACAGTCACCGGGTTGGTCACTACGGCGCCAAGCTTTTCATAATCCAGCAGCGCCTTGTAGCGATCGCCGAAGCCGACCGTTCCAGCGGCCGGCATCACCGGCGTTGATACGATGAGGCTTTGCTTCCCCGGCCGCGCAATTTCAATAGCCATTAGCTGCCCTGAAGCCCTAATTCATGTATAAGTCGGTAAGATCAAATGCGGGTCCCTCAATGCACGGCAGCTTTAGCGAACCTCGCAATTTGAGCATACAGGCATGGCAGGCGCCAACGCCACAGGGCAGCGCGCGCTGCAAGACGCCAAAGACGTAATTTGACGGAATGTCGCTGCGCCTCTCCCTCATCAATTGCAAAATCTCGTTGAAGTAGGCCATTTCATCACCTGGACCCACCAGCACAAAAGCCTGATCCGCCCAGCCCAAGGTCATGACCATATCGGGCCAGGTTAAATTGTCCTCAGCCTGAATAACCTCTAATTCTTCCGGCAAATGATTCGTCTCGTACTCTCTGGCGGAACCCATGAGGACAAGCGTTATGCTGACCTGCTTTGCCAATAAGGGCGGCAACATCAGCAGCAGCGCCGCCGGCGTAGTATGATAGGCAATAAGCAGAATATTGCGCAGCTTCTGGCGAAATCGAAAGGGTTGACCAACTGGGCTGATAATGCTCAGCAATTGGCCCGGCAGAAACTGCGCGCGGGCAGGGTGCTCAACAACTATGATATTGCTGGCGAGAATTTCAACGGGAAACCAAAGTTCGCGCAGGTAAGGCGCCCAATTCTCCGAGTCATAGTCCTTGTCGATGCGGCGTACCAGCATCGCCTGCCCGGCCAACATCGTCGAAAGTGATTTATCGACCGCCAGTTCCAGGCGCTGATGCCCGCGATTAACTCGCTTGATCCGCTCGATGTAGGCTTGCGTCTCTTTCATGCGGCGCTCCCCTTCGCCCAATTATAGTCGTAGTATGAAGCGGTGACAGAATAAATAATGATGGATAAGCATACTCTTGCGTGTAATGTAGAAGCGGTTGATTGCTGGCTAGTTGTATGGTCTTGGATTATGATGGTACTCTTTCCAAGGAGCTAAAGGAAGCATTAT
>JAPOYT010000187.1 GCA_026706445.1 Chloroflexota bacterium | reverse complement strand
CGTCGCCGCGAATTGTCCCAGATCAGCGACTATGCTAAACCTGTCCTGTCCTCAGCCATAAAGAGGGAGGGGGAGCTAGACGCAGACCGCCGACACGGCAGATCGCTCGCCCGTACCCACAGCAAATCTGGGACAAAGTCTCCAGCCAATTTACAGCGCAAGCGGGATTTTTAGCGGCGGGCCTAGGCAGCGTAGACACTGACCACCAAAATAGCTAGTAGATCGCCCTTGCAGTGTCGATTGAGTTCCAACAATCCATCCCTCCGCGCCGTAGGGCTGTGTCTACGCGCCCCTCTGTGTTTCCTCGATTCCTCTGTGGTGAAGCCCACGTGCTCCTTTGCACTGCGCAGCGTCGGAAGCGAGCCATCAAGTAGCGGACAAGCCTTACAAGACGATGCCGGCGGCCGCGTAGGCGTCGGTCATCGCCCGCCACTGGCGCATGAGGCGCGTCGTCATTGCGCCGGGCGCGCCGCCGCCGATCGTCACATCGTCAACCTTTACGACTGGCGCGACTTCTTTTGAGCTAGAGGTCAGGATAATTTCGTCAGCGCTGTAATATTCGTCCAGCGTGATATCGCGCAATTCCAGCAAACCGTCGGCGGTCAGCAGCTTGATGACCTCGGCGCGGGTGACGCCGAGCAGCGTGCCGTCAGCCGGTGTGATCCAGCGGTCCTCGTTAAAGATAAAGGTATTGCTGCGCGTGCCTTCGCTGACCAGCCCATCGGCGAGATAGATAGCTTCGATCGCTTGGGGATTGCGCCGGTTGGCTTCGAGCTGGGCTTTGATGCCGGGGATGTAGTTGATCGTTTTGGCTTCCGGCTGCGCGCGCTGCTGTTGGCTCGTCACCACCTGGACACCTTCCGTATACCAGCAGGCGTGCGGCGCTTCACATGGATATACCATCACCAACAGGCGCGAATCGCCGCGCGGCAAGAAGCTTAATTCGCCCTCGCCACCGGTTACCACAATGCGGATACTGGATTCTGGAAAGCCGTTGCGCTCCACCGTTTTCAAGACAATATCGGCAAGTTCCTCAATGTCCCAGGGCAAATTCAACTCAATCAAGGCGGCGGAACGCTGCAAGCGCAAGAGATGCGCGCGCAACTGAAATGGAATGCCGCTGTATGTGCGCAGGGCATCGAAGACGCCGTAGCCGCGCAGAATCGCCAGATCAGTCACCGGGATGCGAGCTTCCGCCGCATCCATGTATTCGCCGTTTACATAAAAGACGCTCATGTTGCCGCCGTCGGTAAATTCGCTTGCCATTCCGTACATTGTAGCAAGGTTCGGCGCGGGCGGGTGACGGACGGCGCGCAATTCGTATTGGCGGAGTGTGGACGCGGCGCGGGGGGTTGGCACTGGCGGGTGGGCGAGCCAAGGCTCGCCCCTACGGTCGGTAGCGCCGGGGATTTGGTAGGCAGCGGGCAATCGTCAGATGAAAAGGCGAATCTTTTGGTTAGAATGTGGGATACGATGAGACGATTGCTGGCGCTGATAGGCTTCGTTCTTGGTTTGGCTTTGCCCGCTGCCGGGCAGGACGCGGCGGCAGTTTTGCTGCCACGCATCAACAGCTTGCGCGCCTCCTTGGGCTTGCCAGGTTACGCGCTGCACGCTTCGCTAACCGCAGCCGCCAACAATCATGCGCGCTGGATGGCGGACACGGGCGAGATCGCCCACTATCAGCAGGACGGCAGCGGACCGCGGACGCGCGCGCTAAACGCCGGCTTCCCCAGCGATTGGATCAGCGAAAACATCTATCGGGGAGCGAGCGCGCTAACAGCTTGGGAATGGTGGCTCAATTCGCCGGTTCATTACGCCGGCATCGTCAGCCCGAATTATGATAAGATCGGCATTGGCGGCGCCAGCGGCGCCCATGGCAATGCTTATGTGCTCGTATTTGGAAATTCGACTGGCCGGCTCTTGGGCGGGGGAGCGCGAACAGAAAGCGGCGCCAGTGGTTCGGCCGCTGCCGGACAGCCTTCTTATGTGCTGGGTCTCGACGAATTTGGCAACATCAAGCACGAGGTACAGCCGGGGCAGACGATTGGTCACATTTTACTGGTCTATGGATATACCTGGGACGAATACCCGTACTTACTGGAAATCAATGGCATGAGCGAGGAAGATCGCCTAAACATGCAGCCGGGCGATGTCATCTTGGTGCCGCCGAAGGATGGCACCTATACACCGGCGCCGGCCACCGTGAAGCCGACCACAGCCGCAACGGCAGCTCCGACCGCTGCGCCGAGCACTGCGCCCGCCCCATCGAGCTCAAAGCCGGCCGCGGAAGCAACCCCCACTGCCGTTATGCGTATCCGCGTCGTCTCGCCGGCGCCAGCGACGCCCCAAGCCCAGCGCGCGCATGAAGAGCGCAAGGCAATTGCAAGAGTGACGGAGCTTATTCTGTTGAGCTTGGCAATACTGGTTCAGTTGGGAATACTTGGGCGAGCGTCAATGGCGCTAATTTCACGCTCGCGCTAAGAGGCCGCATCGTCTCTGTTTGCGGCATCGCGCGGCACGACCGCAACCTGCTCGGCAGCTTTTATGATCAATTCACTCTGCATCTTGGCCATTTGTTCCGGACTGTAGTCTTGACCCTCGGTGAGCCACCAGCGAACCAACTCCGAAACTGATCGTATGATGTGATTGACCGAAACTTTCAGCGGTATGACGGATTCGTCGCGCGCCAAATACTGGTCGGACACCATGTCAAAGACCTTCTGCCAAAGCGGTTTCATCGCCTGATGCTCGCGCGGGAGGCGCAAGCCGATAAGGACCGCGTCTTTATATTTGGCAAGCGCCTTAAACACTTCGACATACTGCTCGTAGCGGCTCTTCTCCGGTTTTATTTCGTTCGCAACTTCCAGCAGTATGGAGCCCAGATAGCGAGTCAGGAGTTCATCCTTGCTTTTGTAGTGCCGGTAAAAGGTGGCGTACCCAATATCGGCTCGCTCTGTAAGTTTTCTGATTGAGATCTGGTCGTAACCCAGTTCCAAGATCAATTCAATGAGAGCAGTACCGAGCGCTCGTCTCGTGCGCGCTATACGCCGATCCAGCTTTTTTGCCTTAGCCACGTCACGTTTCCTTTGATGAAACCAAGTTGGCAAACAAAGACATGATACATATTGAAACATATCAATCATAAAGAAACAATATACGTCTCTTTCTTGAATTGAATTATATACACTTAATTATACAATTTCAAACACATCTCCCAGCAATATGAGTTCTATTGGCAAATTCGGGGGCGAAGAGCTTGAATATGCGGAAACTTGGTCGTGAGACTTGGAATGCATGGTCCGCAGCGGGGGCGGATTCCCACTGCGCGCGGAGCAAATTGACAGAATCCGTGGGGCGCATGATAATGAACGCTGTATAGTATCTGAAAGACTAGGCGCGAAGGCATAGAAGCGAATGGCCGGATACATTGATTGGGTGCGGAGGGCGCAGTCCGGCGATCGGGCGGAGCGAAACGACGCATTTGACCACTTGGCGCGCGATTTCGAGGGAATGGTTTATGGCGTCGCCTACCGCCGCCTCAGCGATTCGCAGCTGGCCGAAGACGCGGCGCAGGAGGCTTTCCTCACCGCCTACAAGCGCATCGCGCAATTGAAGGAAGTTAGCGCGTTCCCCGTCTGGCTCAAACGGATCGTGCTAACGCATAGCGATCGGCTCATGCGTCGGCAGGGGACCGCAACCGAATTGGTCGATGAGCAGGATCATCTCGCCGCGACGGCGCCGACGCCGGAAGCGCAGCTCGAGACAAATGAATTGCGCCAGCGCGTGCGGCTCGCGGTAGCCGCGCTGCCAGAAAGCGCGCGCGATGTCACGCGCGATTACTACTTGCGAGGCGAATCGCAGCGAGAGATTTCCGAGCGGTTGAATATCCCGCTGGCGACGGTGAAGAAGCGATTGCAGTATGCGCGCCAGCATTTACGCGGCTTGCTGGCTGGATTCAGCGACACTATCGACCGCACCATTTACGGTGATCCGCAGCCGCCAAAGCAATTGCAGCCTGTTTACATTAGTCGGCGGCGGATTCCCCCACCCCAAAACCCTCCACCAAAATGAGGCCGAGGCTGAATTATCAGACTCGGCAGTGCAGATGGAAAACGAAAGGGCGACTCACAGAGTCGCCCCTGTTTACGTTGCGAGCGGCATACCCCATCCCCCGGCCCCTTCCCCAGCGAGCTAGGGAAGGGGAGCTTAGAGTAGCGGGACGCAAGGTATTTTGCGTGGGCGTCGGTATCACCGCGCGTGTGTCTACATTTTCGTGTGGTGGCGAGGCGTCTTAGCTGCCGGGGACGATCTCGCAGGGGCCTTGCCTCATGCAGGTCCAGGTCATGTCGCCGCCGTCGAGGCGCAATTCCGCCCCCATGCCCTCCAGGATGGCCGCCATCGCCGAAACATAAGGCGCCGAGAAGCTGGTGCCATTGAGCGCCTTGTAGCCGTTGTCGAGGAAGATCGTATGCACATCGCGGCCCGGCGCCCAGATATCGCCGCCTTTGTTGCTGAAGCTGCTGCGCGAACCATCTGGATCAATCGCGCCGACGGCGACCACGTTATCATAGCGCGCGGGGAAGCCGGGCTGGGCGCCGCCGCTGTTGCCAGCCGAGGCGATGACGGTCACGCCTTTGCCCACGGCGTGATTGACGGCGTCTTCGGTCACTTGGGAGCCGACCATGCTGCCGAGCGACAGGTTGATGATATCGGCCCCGTTATCAGCGGCGTAGACGATGCCAGCGGCGACATCAGCCATTGAGCCGCTGCCGTTCTTTCCCAGCACGCGCACTGGCAGAATCGAGCTGTTGGGCGCGAAACCGGCGATGCCGATGCCGTTATCGATATTGGCGGCGATGATGCCGGCGACCGAGCAGCCGTGCCCCATTTCATCTTCCGGGTCATCATCGTTATCGACAAAGTCATAGCCGTTATCCAGTAATCGGCCGACCATGTCCTCGTGGCTCATGCAGACGCCGGTGTCAATGACGGCGACCGTGATATCGGACAGATCGCCCATTTCTCGCCAAGCGGTCTCGGCTTGAATATGTTGCAGCGCCCATTGCCGATCGTAATCGGGGTCGTTGGGCGGGATGTCAAAGGCGACGCTGACGACGAAGTCTTGCTCGACCAGCTCGACATCGCTATCGAAGGTGAAGTCATCGCTGCCGAAGGCGTCCGGCACATCGACGACCCAAATTTCGAGCTCGTCAATGCGCTCGACGATCGTGCCGCCAATGCGATGGACGTATTCCCATTTTTCGTCGAGGGGCGTGTTGGGGTCGTAGTGAATCACCCAATTGCCCGTTGGCGCGGCGCGGTAGACTGGCACGACGCGGGTGCTGTCTGGCATGCCGTCGTTGGCGCCGGCGAGGACAAATTGAGCGGGCGGGACCTGGCTCGGAGAAGATTCGCTGGCTGCCGCCAGGAACAAGCCGCCCAGGATCAGCATAATCGTTAGGTTGAGGATGGTCGCCGTTCTACGTGAAATCATGATATTTCCCTTCGTCTATGCAATGTGACTAGAAGGACGAAATCTGCGTTTCTTTCGCCGTAATGAACTCAAGCAGGGCGGGAACGCCTTCCGCTGTCTTTTGGATGCCGCGCTGGATCGCCGGGATAATCTGCTCAGGCGATTCGACGCGCTCGCCGTAGCCGCCAAAAGCCTTTGCCATATCGGCGTAGTGGCCGGAAATGTCGGTGCTGCGGTATTTTTCGGTGGAGACGGGCATTATCGGAATCTCGATTGCCATCGAGAAATTATTGAAGAGCACGGACAATATCGGGATTCTTTCGCGCACTGCGGTCTCGAAATCCATGCCGGTGAAACCGATGGCGGCGTCGCCCCAGACGTTTATGCAGAGCGCGTCGGGCTTGGCAAGTTTGGCGCCCATCGCCAGCCCGAGGCCGTAACCGAGCTGGGTCGTCTTGCCCCAGCCGAGATAAGTCAGCGGCGCGACTGACTGCCAGAAGGGCGACAATTGGTCGCGCGGGCTGCCGGCATCGTGGGTTATGATCGTGTTCTTGACATCGACCGTATGCAGCAAATCCCAGATGACGCGATAAGGCGAAATCGGCGCCTCAGCGCAGGTGAGTTTCGCCTTCCATTGGCCAAGCCATTGTTCTTTAACGGCGCTGATTTCGCCGGCGACGGCCGCCATGCGCTGTTCGGATGCGCCCTTGGACCGCTCGCGGACGGCTTCTACCAAGCCATCCAGGATTAAAAGGGCATCGCCTACAAGAGCAGTCTCAACGGGCAGATCTTTATTGATGTCGGCTGGATCCAATGTCGCGTGAATCACCCGTTTTCCCGCGGGAATCGTGACACCGAAGGCGGTACGGGTGAAGCTGCAGCCGATGCCAAAAATCAGATCCGACTTTTGCAGGAAGTGATGCACCGGCTTCGGGATAGACCGCCCGCCGGAACCCAATGCCAATGGGTGATCTTCCGGGAAGGCGCTTTTGCCAGCCAAGCTCGTTGTCACCGGCGCCGCCAGCAACTGCGCCAATTCTTTCAAGGAGTCCCAAGCCTTGGCGTAATGCACGCCCTGCCCCGCATAAATGACCGGACACTCGGCAGCAAGCAGCGCTTCGGCGGTCGCTTCAATCGACGCGCTGTCAGGACCATAGCGCAGGGTTGGCGAGGGCGCCGGATCAAAGTCGTCAGCGATATCCTCGGAATATATATCGGAGGGGAATTCCACCAGTACCGGGCGCGGTCGGCCGTTGCGGACTTGGGTAAAGGCGCGCCGCATCGCTTCGGGCACGGCTTCGGGCATAGTGACCTGTTCGCAAGATTTCGTCACGTGCCGATAATTCAATGCCGAACTGAAATTCGGCTGGATTTGGCTTAGCTGCCGCGTATAGCCGCCGGGCAGCACAACGATCGGCGAGGAGTCGCCATAGGCTTGGGCGACGCCGCCGAAGGCATTCTCGGAACCGGGTCCGCTTTGCATACAGAATACGCCAATTTTTTCGCCCGAGGTCACGCGGCTCATGGCATCAGCCATGTGAAGCCCGATGCGCTCCTGACGAACGATTATCGGACGGATGTCCAGTTTCGCCGCCGCTTCAATCAGCGGGTTGACGGGATAGGCGAAGAGATATTCTACGCCTTCCGCTTTTAGAACTTTGGCAACCGCGTCGGCAACTTTCATACTATTCGTTTTCCGTCAATTCGCCACTATAACGTATCGAAGATTATTATTGATGTTATCACGCGAGCCACGCCAGGTCAAAGCATCATGATAATAAGGCTCAATCCAATTACGCAAGATTGTACGATTGCGTTGCGGCTGCGCGCGGGAGATTCACCGCCGCGCGTAGCCACTGCGGGTCAATCCCCCTTACAACGTTATTCCAAACGCCGGCGATTGACTTCAAAGGTGAAGATGTCGTCGCGGGCGTAGCCGCCGGTGACATCGAGCGTCATCTGTTCTTCGGCGATGCGGTTCAGATCGAGATCGGCGTAAAGAATCGTCTCTTCGCCGTAGACCGGCTTGATGAGGTAATTGCCATCGGGGGCGATGACGGCGCTGCCGCCATTCAGCAGCAACGATTCGGGCTGCGCGCGCAGACGCTCAGGCAGGTCAAGCTCGGCGGGGAAGTCAGATGCCGGCATTATGTTGCCGATCGCGAGCACAAATGTCCGCCCTTCGAAGGCGTAATGGCGACTGGCGATCTGGTGGCTTTCTTTAACCGCGGGCCATAGGGCGATATGGATCGCTTCGTTGCTGATGTGCATGGCTTGGCGCGCGTGGGGCATCCAATGCTCCCAGCAGATCAAGCCGCCGACGCGCCCGGCGGCGGTAGCGACCGCGCGCAAGCCGGCGCCATCGCCCGGCGCCCAAACGAGCTGCTCGGTGTAGGTCGGGCTCAGCTTGCGGTGGTGGTTGACAATGGACCCATCAGCGTCGATGGTGACGATGCTGTTGTAAAGGCTGCGGTTTCCCCGTCCGCAGCTTACGCGTTCGTTGATGCCCAGAACGAGGACGACTTCGTTATCGCGAGCGGCTTCTTGCAGCTTTCGCATTTCGGGACCGTCGATGGTCATGCTGTTGGCGACGAGGCGGGCGTATAGCTGTTTGGTCGGCGGATGATCCCAGCGGGCATAGTCGAGGGCGTAATCGAGCCAGGCGGGATAACCGGGGAAGAAGGTCTCGCCGAAACTGGCGAGCTGGGCGCCCTGCCCCGCCGCCTCGCTGAGCAGCGAGCAGGCCAAGCTCACCGTCTCATTTAGGTCGTAGTAGACCGGGCGAGCCTGAATTAAGGCGACGCGTACGTTGTCAGCCAATTGCGGCGTTTCTCGCGCTAGCTATCGAGCACGGCGCGGACGCGGAACTGTTTGCCATCGCTGTCAGGGGCGTTGGCAAGAGCGTCCTCAACCGAAAGCGCCGGACGAGCCTCGTCAGCGCGCATGACATTGGTCAAGGGCAGGACGGAAGATGTCGGGTCGATATGCGAGGTGTCCAGCTCTTCCAGTTTTTGGAAATAATCGAGAATGTCCGAGAGCTGCCGCTGGTAGCGGGCGACATCGTCTTCGCTCAATTCCAGGCGCGCCAGATCGGCGATAGCGCGCACGTCATCGGCTGTAAGCGTCGCTTTTGCCATCATGTCTCCAGCGCTTGAATCAATGTTACTGAAGTGTAGCTCAGGTCATCCTCGCTTTACAGGTTGGAGTCGGCGCAGGTTTTGTTCAACACGGTGGCATGGGTTGGGAATCGGGCGGGCAAACCGCCGTTGCGCGCAGACACAGCAGGTCGCTCGCGCGTACACAGGGCATTCTATGGGGCGGCGGATTCGGGTACACTGAAACGAGGTTGAAACGCGATTGGGAGAGAGACGATGCGAGCGACGGTCGAGCGAGAGGAAGCGCTGCGATTGTTAAAGATCGAACATCAAGCGGTGGCGGCGCTGATAGCGGAACTCACCGACGAAGAAATGACGCGGCGCGACACGATTCAGCACGGCATGTATACTGATCAAGAATGTTCCTTCAAAGACTTGCTGGCGCATCTGATCTGTTACGAAGTCTATACTGTTGAGGCGATTCGCGAATGGCGGAGCAGTCGCAAGCATTGGGCAATTGAAGCGGTGCGGGACCCGCGGCGGGGGCGCGAGATTCATTACGGCGGCATCGCCGACCGCGCCCATCTGAGCTTGGGGGCGCAGCTGGACGAGTACCGGACGGTGAGCCAAGCGCTGGAGCGCAAGATCAGGGCGATGTCCGATGCCGATTGGCGGAGCGCGCCGTCATTCGCTAGCGCCGACGAGAGCGATCTGGGCGGCATGATCGAAGGCATCCTGGTGTTGCCGCCGCGCCCGATGTACCGTCACCTGCCGGTTCATATTCCCGATGCGGCGCGCTATATCCGCAGCCTGCGTTGAAGGGGGCGCAGAGCAGGCCTGGGGCAGCCGAGGCGCCGCCTTATGCTATAATCCGCGCCGAATTACAAAAATGATGCAGCGCGAAATGGAGACAGCGTGCGCGTTTCTGGTTGTCTAGCTATATTTGTTGTCAGCATCGCTCTAATCTTGGTCGCCGGCTTTTGCTCGCTGACGAGCTTCAGCTTTGCGCAGCAAACTGTGGTCGACCTAAACGCAGCGGGCATGGCGGTGGATGATCCGCTTGTGACACTGCGCTGCGCCATTACAAGCCGCTGTGAGCGCATCAACGCGCAGCGTGGCGCCCCTCCCTTGAACGCGCCGCTGCTGGAATTGACGCCGCTAACCACCGCGATGCCGACTCCGCCGCCCGAGATACGCGCAGCGAAATCTGTCGCAATCGCCCAATCGCCAGCCGCAACCAGCATTTCGCCGACGGCGATACCCACGACGGCGCCGATTGCCGTTCTGCCGCGAATCACCGACCCGCGTCAGATTCAGATTTTGCTGCTGGGCATCGACCAGCGAAGCGCGACCGATGATCCGGGTCCCTTCCGCACCGACACAATGATGCTGATCAACATCAACCCGGCGCAGAAGTCGGTCGGCGTTTTGTCGCTGCCGCGGGACTTGTGGGTGGAAATTCCCGATTTTGGCGGCGCGCGCCTCAATCAGGCGAATTTCATCGGCGATGGCAATGCCTACCCGGGCGGCGGCGGACCGGCGATGGCGATGGAGACGGTGGCGGCCAATTTCGGCGTGCGCGTTGACAAGTACCTGCTGGTGAATTTTGACGTCTTCACCACGATCGTGGACACGCTGGCGCCCAATGGTGTGCCGGTAACCGTTAGCGAGTGGATTGATGACCCGGATTACCCCGATGATCGATATGGAACGATTCATGTGAAATTCGAGCCGGGCGAACAACGGATGGATGCCGAAACGCTGCTGCAATACGCCCGCACTCGCGCCACTGACGGCGGCGACTTCGACCGCGCGCGGCGACAGCAGCAGGCGCTGGACGCAGTGCGCGCCGAAGTGTTGAGCGCTGGCGGCATGATCAACTTCTTATCGCAGGCATTCACGCTTTGGGATGCGCTGCAGGGGAATTACCGAACCAATCTGGAACTCAATGACATTGTCGCGCTGGGTAACTTGATGGGCGAGATCAAGCAGGAGGACATCCATTATCGCGTGATCGACAACTTATACGCCTTTCCCGGCTTAAGCCCGCAGGGGGAGCAAGTGCTGTATCCCGATTTTGCCGGCATCCGCGATCTGATTCTTGACACCTTTTATGCGCAAGCACAGCTAAGCCAGGCGGAGATGAAGGCGCGCGCCGATGAGGAGAATCCGCTGGTCTACGTCTTCAATGGGACGCAGGTGGTGGGTCTGGCCGGCGATACGCGCGACTGGCTGTTGGCAAAGGGCGTGCGCGTCGATGAAATCGGCAATGATGTAACGAACGCGCGGGCGCTGACGGAAATCCGCGAATACGGGCGCTACCATGAGACGGCGAAATATCTGGCGGCGCTGATGGGCTTGCCGGAAGATCGGATCCTGCGCAGCGGCGATGGGCTGATCGCTGAGGGCGTTTTGGTCGCGCTGGGCCGGGACGCGGTTGAGATTATAGGGGGGTAAGGGGGAGAGTGTTCCGTTGTAGGGTACGGAGTCGAACTCGGAATCGCGTCGCAAGCAATCTGCCGATAGTCGGCGAGTCGCGCCACATTTCGCAGCCACCGCAGAAGTCGACATCCCCGCCTGTATCGCGGCAGCGACAGCGCGCGGACCTTCGCTTATGTTACAATATAGACAGAGAAAAGACGTTGTTCAGGGCCGGAACAATGAACGAGGGAACGAGGGAACCGCTGGCGAAGCTGGTATGGTTGGATCCCTTCAGCGGCAGCACAAACGAACACCCCTTGCACGAGGGTGACCGCATCAAAATCGGGCGTTCGGCAAGCAATGACATTCAAATCAGCGAGGGACATGTATCGCGGGAGCACGCGATTGTCGCTTGCGCGGATGGCGCCTTTACGGTGGACGATGTCGGCAGCGCCAACGGCACCTTTGTCAATGGGGTGCAAGTCTACGGCATGAATCCGCTTACGATCGGCGATGAGCTGCACCTTTTCGTCTCTGTGCTCAAGCTGCTTTCGCCCAGTGACGAAGCGGGACCGGAGGCGGTCGAGCGCGTGTCTACAGTCGCCGGCGACCGCGCCAGCCTGCGCATCACAAGAGGTCCGCAACGGGGCCAGATGTTCGCGCTGCTGAAAGATGAGCTGTACATCGGCCGCTCGACTCCGAGTTCGAATTGGGAGATCGCGCTGCAAGACCCGACGGTCTCGCGCCCGCACGCCTTCCTGGTGAAAGAGGACCAACAGTGGAAGCTCTTTGACCTCGGCAGCATCAATGGCACAGCGGTCAACAGTCAGCCGATCACGGGCGGCAAGGCGCAGCGGCTGCGCGATGGCGATCGCATCATGTTCGGCGGCACCTTAACCGTATTCCACACTGGCTTCCCCTTACAGCCTTCCAACGGACAAAAGGAAATCAACGGAAACTCATGAGCAAACCGAATATCATCCTCATCATCGCCGACGACATGGGTTACGGCGATTTTGGCATATTCAACGATCAGATATCTTGTACGCCGACGCTTGACGCCTTGGTGGATGAGGGCATCTGCCTGACGCAGCATTACTCGGCGGCGCCCGTCTGCACACCGGCGCGGGCGGCGCTGATGACGGGGCGCTATTCCCACCGCACCGGCAGCATTGATACGCTGGAAGCGCGCGGGCTGGATCGTCTGCGGCTGGACGAGACGACCATGGCCGATGTCCTGCGCGGCGCGGGTTACGCCACCGGGTTGATCGGCAAGTGGCACAATGGCGCGCTCGATCGGCGCTATCATCCGCGGTCGCGCGGCTTCCAGGAATTTGTCGGTTTTCAAGGCGGCTGGAATCCCTTTTTTCGCTATCGGCTGGATCGCAACGGCAGCATCGAATATGGCGACGGGCAAACCTACCTGACTGATGTCTTCAGTGATGCCGCCATAGACTTCATCGAGCGGCATCAGCGCGAGCCTTTCTTCTTGCAGTTGGCCTACAATGCGCCGCATTTCCCGCTGGAGGCGCCCGATGACTTGGCGCAGAAATATGTCGAGATGGGCTTCAGCCTGGGCGTCAGTTTGATTTACGCGATGATCGAAGTGATGGACGCGGGCATCGGGCGGATCGCCGAGAAACTGGATGACCTGGGCATCGCGGACAATACAATCCTGATTTTCACCAGCGACAACGGACCGGCTTTCGGCAGCTGGAAC
This sequence comes from Chloroflexota bacterium, assembly GCA_026706445.1. Classification (GTDB taxonomy): domain Bacteria; phylum Chloroflexota; class Anaerolineae; order Aggregatilineales; family Phototrophicaceae; genus UBA6055. The sequence continues at coordinate 10,542 of JAPOYT010000187.1, read as the reverse complement.
GGTTTTTCGCAGACGCGCTACAACTACGGTTTCAGCGGCAGCAAAGGCAATACTTACGAAGGCGGAATCCGCGTGCCGCTGATCATACGCTGGAACGATGGACTCGATGGCGGGAAGCGCATCGGCGACATGGCGCATTTCACCGATTGGTTTCCCACGCTGTTGAGCATGGCGGATGTTGACGCGCCGGCTGGGCTCGCGCTGGACGGGGTCGATATCACGCCAGTCTTGCGCGGCGAAGGCGGGGGGATTTATCCGCAGCGCTGCTGGCAGTGGAATCGCTATGTGCCGCAGGGAAGCTGCAACGCCGCCCTACGCGACGGCGACTGGAAGCTGCTGCGTCCGCGCATTGCGGAAGCGATGGAGGTCAGCCCGGTCGATACCGCCCACGACCATGCGGTCAAATATTTCCCCGAGCGCTATGAAGATGTCGTTCGCGAGCCGACGCCAGACCTGGCGATTCCCGAGCCGCCGCCTCCCTTGCTCTTCAATATCGCTGAGGATCCCTTTGAGCGGCATGACTTGGCGGAGCGGCATCCGCAGCGAGTCGCGAGAATGGAAGCGGAGCTGGAGCGCTGGTTCATTGATGTGACGGGGATTTGAAGTAGGGCAATCGCTTCAAAATCATTTCGCGCCAATCTCCGTCTAAAAGTGTCAAATTGTAGGGGCGTCTCGTGAGACGCCCGTGAAAATAGTCGATACATAGCGGGCGTTTCCGCGAAACGCCCCTACAGAATTACGAAAGTTGTGGGGAAATAGTTGATTTCAGCGTCATTTCAATTTGAAGCGATTGCCCTGGAAATTGAAGCCTGTAGCTTTCCCATGCGCCTTGTCCTATGCTAAATTGTTGCTTGTGTTCTTGCGCTGACAAGGCTGTTTTCTTGTTGTACGCAAGCGCAGGGCCGGATAAACGGGAGGAAGCCGCTTGACAAGAACTGGCAGACGAGCGGCGGTCATTTTCGGCCTCGCGCTGGCGCTCGTCCCGCTCTTGCTGTTTGCGTATTTTGGGCTAAGCACAAGGCTGATGGGGGACGACTACGATCATCTGGGTTTAGCTTCGAAATACGGCATCTGGGAAGCGCTGCTGTTTTTTCGCGGATCTTGGAATGGCCATTACAGCAGTTTCCTGGTGTTTGGTTTGTCCGCGCCGCTTGGAACGGCGGCGCCCCCGTTTTTCGCCGTCGCGCAACTGGCGTCAGCATTAGTCGCCTTTAGCTGGCTGGTCAACGCGGTTCTGGCTCAGTTGCGCGTCCGCTCGTATCGCCGAGCGTTCAGCGTCGCTTTGGCCGCCCTCGCGGTGGCGGCGACAATCAACGGGTTCTATTCGGCGCATTCCTTTTGGTGGATTTCATCGTCGGTGCTCTACACCTTGTCCGCAGTGATGTTTCTGCTTGGCATTGCGCTGGCAGTAGAGTCGGCGCGCCGGCTTCGCGGCATCGCGCAGCATATATTGGCGGCGATTGGGGCCGCGATTTATGCCTTCCTGACTGCGGGCCTTGCCGAAATGTACCTTGTATTCCAGCTTTCAGCTTTGGCGCTCATGACTGTATCCGTTTTCATATTTCAGACTGGTTCAAAACGCCGGACTTATCTATTGCTTACGCTGGCCGCCAGCTTCGGGACGCTTGTGGGCTTGGCTTTGATACTGAATGCGCCCGGTTTCGCCAATCGCAGCGATGCCACGATAGTTGGCAATTTCTTATTGCTGCCGTTGCCGGAGCAGCTACATCTAAGCGTTTTCGCGTTGAACGAGACATTGCTTTACGCGGGGGATCGGGATGTCTTCGCCGGCTACATGCTGGTCGTTTTCGCCGGGACATTCGTGGCGCTGTCGGCTGTAAAACCAGGACCAGCTGCAGGAAATCAGCGGCGCGCCGCCATCGCCAAGCGGCCAATTGTCTTCGCTCTGATTGTCCAGCTGTTCTTCGTTCCAATTCTATGGTCACACCAAAGTGACCAGCTTCAAGTATTGGGCAGGTTCAGCTACTCCTTTCTCCTGGTCGTCTGCATTAATTTGTGCATTATCATTGTCTTGCTGGCGGTCCTTTGGCGGCGCAGCATCCTCGACGCATTGCTCAAGAAACGTGATGGCTTGGCGAGCCTTTGCAGTGGAATTCTGCTGATCGCATCCGTCCTTTTTATGATGACGCAAGTTCGCGAGATACATGTTAAGGCGGCTTCCTATCTTTTTTTCACAACTGTGACCTTGCTCATAATGCTAGCGAGCCAGCTGGCCTGGACAGTGGACGAACAGCGCTTAAATCGACTTTTCTCGCTAAGCGTATGCGTCATTGCGGGCGCAATCCTCACGCTAGCGTTTGTGGTCTCCGTAGAGATATTCTTGGTGCGCTATGTCAATCGCCGTTCCATTTCCGCGGCCGTTTTCGCAATGATGATTGCCGGGCTCTTGCATGGCCTAACACTTGGCGCTTTGATTCGCCACGGATTGAGCGTGCCGGGCGCCAGAGCCGTCTGGCGGCAATGGCTAAGGCTGGGCTGCCTGGCCGCGGCGCGAACCATTGGCGCCGGCATCGTGATTGGACAGAGCCGAAGAATCGGCTATTTTCAAGAGTTCGTCCAAATCTGGGAAGCACAGCATCAGGAGATTATCAGGTTGCGCGACGAGGGAGAGCCGGCTGTATTGACAATGGACTGGAAACGCATCGTCCCGGGCAAAATGGATCAAGATCCGCCGGTGTACGCGCGCGGTCCGCTTAGCTACAAGGAACGGATCTTCTATCGTTTGGAGGGTACGAGAGAATATGAATAGCTGTCGGCATCCTTGCCCCCGTTTTTTGGCCTACAACTTGCAAGCTTCAGCGTCTCTCGCGCAGCAGGCTGTTTATAAAACGACGTAGTTTGAAAGGAAGGAAAACGAATGCCAAATGTAGATCCCAGCGAGTTGAATGACTTCACCGCGCAAATCCTGAAAGCGGCAGGCGCAAAGCCGGATTACGCCGAAATCGTCGCGGCGCATCTCGTCGACGCCAACCTGGCCGGGCACGATTCGCACGGCGTGATCCGCAGTCCCTATTACGTCCGCTCGATTGAAAAAGGCGAGCTGCATCCGAGCGCCGAACCCGAGATCGTCCAGGAGACGGCGTCGATGGCGCAGATCTGCGGCAATTGGACCTTCGGCCAGGTGATCGCCAAGGGGGCGACCGAGCTGGCGATAGCCAAGGCGCGCGATCAAGGCCTGGGCTTGGTTTCGATGTATCACGAAGGGCATACCGGGCGCCTCGGCACATACGCCGAGATGGGCGCCGAAGCGGGAATGGCCTCGATGATTTGGGATGGCTGCCTCGGGGGACCGCGCTCGATCGTCGTGCCGCTTAACGGCACAGGGCGCAAAATCGGCGCCAATCCGATTGCGATGGGCTTCCCGAGCGAAACCTACGGTACTGTATTCCTCGATTTCGCCACATCGATATCGGCGGCGGGCAAGGTGATGGTGGCGGTGGACAAAGGCGAGCAACTGCCCGGCGAGTGGATCGTCGACGCCGATTGGCAGCCGACCGCCGATCCGACGCAGTTGGCGAAAGGCGGCGCGCTGCGGCCGATGGGCTTGCCGCATGTGGGGCATAAAGGCTATGCCCTGGCGATGATGGTCGGGCTGTTCACGCTGATGGCATCGCTGCGCTCGGATAAGGCGCCGCCCTTGGAAGACCGTTGGGGCACCGTGATTCTAATGATTGATATCTCGTGTTTTGGTCCGCTGGATGTTTTTCGCCGGCAAGTTGATACCATAATCAACTTTGTAAAGACCGACCCGCTGGATGGCGAAGTGCTTTATCCCGGTGAAATCGAGGCGCGCACTCGGCGTGAGCGAGCGAGCGGGATTCATCTGCCTGACGCGACCTGGAGCGAGATCACGACTTGCGCTGAGGGTTTGGGTTTGATACCTCCGTTCTAGAATCTGCCTGACGGTGAATGCGATTGCGGGCGACCCAAGGGTCGCCCCTACATTTCCACACTATTATTGGTGAAGCGCTGGTGATATCGGTCAATGCCTACTCAAGCCGAGTTGTTTGAAACGCTGCGGCGGGCGACGGCGGCCGAAGCGCGCCGCGACCTTGCCCTGCAGCTGCTCGAGCGGACGAACAGCCGACGGTATCTGGATGAGTGCCTGCAGGCGCTGCGAGCAGAGCGCGTTCGCGATACGCTGGATGAGAGCCATCGCCCCGTTCTGCGGGAGAAGTGCCTGCGATTCTTCAAAGATAGCAAGCGCGATAAAGCGGGCCTGCTGCGCGAGGGACTGACACGGCTGCTCGTCCATATCGAGCATCCCGACGATGCCGACATCTACAAGCTCGGCGTCGAGACCTATCATTTTCAACCGGTTGATGATGTGGCGCAGAATTTGCGGGCGGTCGCGCTGGCGGGCTTGGCGCCGATCGATCCGCCGCTCGCCTGCTTATACGCGGCGCGGTTTTTGGGCGAGCCACACACATCGGTATTCAACTGCGAGCCGGCGATGACGGCGATTAAAGTGCTGGTTGCCTCTAATCAACGGCTGCCGATCTATCAGTTTCTGCTGCGCGGCGGCGGCGAAATGGCGCAATCGGCGCGTGGCGAGTTAAGCGGCATGGCGCTGGAATCGCTTGGCGATGACTTTCCGCTTCGTCTATATGAAGACTTGATTGAGTTGTATCAAGCAATCGACCAGCCGACGGCGACGATGGGCATCGTCAATTGGATCATTGAAGATAGAAAGCAGGCGCTTTACGAGCGGCTGGAGGATGTGATCTTGTCGACGCGGGACGCGGACTTGCGGCGTTATGGGCTGGTGATGATGGCGGCGGCGCGCGACGACGAATTGGGCGAGCGGCTGCTGCGGATGGCGAAAACTGCGCGGCGGGAGGATTTGCCGCTCTTCATCGAGGCGGTTGAGATTTGTCACTTGCCGCAGCGGGATGAGGCGCTTGCGAATTTGCGGCGGCGATTGACCTAACGCAGCTCGGGCGCATAAATTGATGCAAAGGCGCCCTCGATCTGCAAAGCCAGGTTTTGCAGCAAGGCGGCCGGAGGCGCTTGACGCAAAAGCTCCGCAGCGACATGCACGTCCAAGGTTGCCAGAAATCGCCCGCGCGGAAAGAGCGCCAGCAGGTGGACGCCTTCTTCACCGCCGCAAGTCGCAGCCTGCGCTCGATAGACCTTGGGCGCAGTTTCAGCTGGAACGTAGCCGTAGCTAGCCAGCCAGCGCAACATAAATGCGTCTTCGGCAGCGGCGCGGGCGGAGGCGGCGTCGGCATAGACATCGACCCAGTAACCGAGCGACGAGAAGAAAACGGATGAGTCGCAGCCATCGTTAGAGATTTGCATTCGGTAGCGATATTGGTGTCCGTACTCCTCGGCAAAACTTGTGAAGCCAGCCAGCAAATCTTCTGCCACTGAGGCCGCCGCCAAGTCTTCGGTCGAATACATTCCACTTAGCTCACCGTCAAGCGGCAGCGAGGGCGGCAATCCCGCGGCGAAACGCTGGAAGGCGGCCGCGACTTGCTCCTGCGTCGCCGGCGGCAGCTCAGCAACTTCACTGTTATCCACTTCTGAAGGATCGGAGACGATGAGGACCGTCTGTAGCTCCTCACCCGCTTCTGAGGCTGCGCCGGGGTCGCGCTCGCGGATGGCTGCGACATTTTCCTGCCCGACGAGCACATCGCCGAAAATCGTGTGTTTGTGATTGAGATGGGGCGCCAGCGCGGTGGTGATAAAGAATTGGCTGCCATTCGTAGCCGGACCGGCATTCGCCATCGCCAGCAAGCCGGGTCGGTCAAAAGTGAGAAAACCCACCGGTTCATCCCTAAACTGGTAACCGGGACCGCCGCGACCGGTACCGGTGGGATCGCCGCCTTGCGCCATGAAGTCGGGGATGACGCGATGGAAGGTAGTGTTGTCATAATAGCCCTGCTGCGCCAGGAAGACGAAGTTGTTCACCGTGATCGGCGTCAGGTTTTCGTAAAGATCGACGTAGATCGCGCCGGCGCTGGTGCAGAAGATGGCGCGGTAATCCAAATTGGCGTCAAGCGCTTGTTCAGCCCCTTCGAATTGCATCGTCGTCAGCGGCGCCGGTTCAGCCGCGTCGCAGAGTTCCTGTGGCGCGGGCGCGTCTTCCGAATAAGCCAAGACTGAAAATACGGCTAATAGCAAAAATGTGAATAGCGGGCGTAGCAAGGGCATCGACTGATCCTCTGACAAAGGGCCTAAACTTATCTCGCTAACGCGCATTGTGCATGAGCGTATGGCGGTTGTATAGATAAAAATCCGCCTTTCCTGGCTGCTGTGGGATTATCGTTGCGTTGACAGGCAAATGGCCTTTGCTACAATCGCGAAGCCAGACCGAAGACAGGAAGAACACCTTGATGAGCGACTTCCCCGGATTCCCCGCCGAGACGCAGCAATTTTTGAGAGACCTGCGAGAAAACAATACGCGCGAATGGTTTGCCGCCAACAAGCCGCGTTATGAAGAATTCGTCAAGGCGCCGGCGCTGCAATGGGTGGCGGCGATGGGCGAGCGGCTAAAATCGATCGACAGCGAGATCGTGGTTGATACGCGCGCAAACGGCAGCGGCTCGCTGATGCGGGCGGCGCGCGACACGCGCTTCAGCAAGGACAAATCGCCCTACAAGGTCAATGTCGCCATGATGTGGTGGCGCGGGAGCGGCAAGAAGATGCAGCATCCGGCTTTCGGCATGCAGATCACGCCCGATGACGCTGGCTTGATGGTCGGCATGTTTCACTTCGCCAAGCCGATGTTGAGGGCTTATCGACAGGCGGTGCTGGACGATGAACTGTGCGAGGAGCTGATAAGGATAGCGAAAGCGGTGGAAGAAGCCGGATACCGGCTAAGCGGTTCGCACTACAAGACTGCGCCGCGCGGCTTCGACAAGAATCACCCGCGAGTAGAATGGCTGCGCTACAACAATCTGCACGTTGGCACGCACGATATTCCGCCGGACGCAATCACAAAGCCGCAATTGATGGAGGTCTGCTACGAGCACTTCGCCAAGCTGGCGCCGATTCTAAAGTGGTTGGCGCGCGTGCAGGAGCGCTTCGGCGGCATCTAGCGGAGCCCAATATCGCGAGTCCGTTGCAGCGCTGATTGGCGGCGGCGGCTGGCATCTTTCAACTAACATTTTCGCGGTACATTCTCTATAATCTCGACGTCTTTCAGAAGTTGGTGACAAAGCGGCGATGATGGGTTACATTCAGCGCTTGATTTTGTCACAGTCATTGCCGTTGGAGCAACTAAATTGAAGCGACGCGCGCTGCGATTTTTCATCGCCCTTGTCTTGCTATTGCCAATTAGCGTCGCCTTCATGCAGGATGAATCTGGCATCAGCCTCAATATCATCGGCATTGATTCCACCAACCTCTCACAGATCGCCATCCACACCAGCATCCTGGATTCCAGCGAGCGTTTGGTATCTGGCTTGGAGGTGGCAAACTTTTCAATTGGCGGGGATTTGGCGGGCTTGGCGAATGTCACAAGGGTGGAAAACGTCACTGATGACGACCTGGCTTTCGCCAGCGTCCTGGTGATTGACACCAGCAGCAGCATGGCGGACCAGCCCTTGTCGGAAGCGCTGGCGGCTGCGCGCAATTACCTGAACGCCCTGGGTCCGAATGACCCGGTCGCCTTGGTTACGTTTAACCACCGCGTGCGCCTCGTGGTCAATTACACGACAGACCGCGAGGCAATTTTCGCTCAGTTCGAGAATTTGGCTTACGGTGGAAAGACGGCGCTTTACGAGGCCACCTTCCGCGCGATTGAGCTTGCGAATGAATCGCCGCTCGATCGCAAAGCGGTGGTCATCCTCAGTGACGGCGGCGAATACGGCGCTGTCAGCGCGCATACGCGCGAGGAGAGCATCCGCGCCGCAACCATTCACGGCGTTCCGGTGTATTCAATCGGCTTGGGTTGGGACATTGATCAGCGCTTCCTGGAGGCGATCGCCGCCGAATCCAATGCCGAGTTTTACAACGCGCCCCGGCCCGAAGAGCTTGGGGATATCTACAGCAATCTCGCTTTTTTGTTCCGCAGCCAGTATATCGTTACGGTGAGCGCTGATGTGCCGGCCGATGGCGCGCGTTATGATTTCACCCTGAATGTCACCACCGCGGATGGACAAAGTTCCTCCGGCAGCGCCACATTGCGGGCGCCGATTCCGGTTCCGCTGGTATTCTTGCCGGATGACATCTTCGATGAAGCGCTCGCCGATGACACGCAAATCACGGTCGAGATCCGCGCTGATCAGGACATCGAAAGCATCGAGGTCGCCCTTGATGGCGAGGTCGTTTCGAGAGACGAGACTTTCACCATTGAGCCGGTCAAGGAAGAGCCGGGCGAGCATCAGTTGGATATCACGGTCGCCGATGTCGAGGGAGACGTCGGGCGGCTGAGCCGGGAATTCGAGATCGCCGCCTTGCCGCCGACGGTATCGGATGATTTCGAGACGGCGCCACAAGAAGATGTCGGCGAGGCTGAGGTCATTTCGGTGGACGCGGGCGGGCAGACCGAGATCACCCAGGTCGAGTTCATCGTCGATGGCGACGTGATCCATACCGACAGCGAGGCGCCCTACGAATTCGACCTTGATCCCTTCGAATTGCTACCCGAAGAGCACAGGCTCAGCATCCGCGCAACCAATGCCAGCGGCCAAACCACCACAGTCGAGAAGATATTCGAAGTGGAGAAACTGCCGCCGCGCATTGAAGTGGAAGGGTTGACGCCGGAGACGGTCGTCAGCGACACGCTAACGGGCAGCATCACGGTTGAGAGCCAATCGCCGATCGTAAGTCTTAGCATCGAGTCGGATGTAGGCGCGCTGGTCGAAAGCGACCGCCTTGAATTCCGGCTGAACGCCGCCGAGTTGCCGCCGGGACCGCATACAGTCGCCGTGCGCGCGGTTGATGAAGCGGGCGCCGAGACGGTGCAAACTTTTGAATTCGAGGTCGCCGCCTTGGCGCCGACGGTGTCGCTCAGCGGCGTCGCCGTCGATGCCGTTATCAGTGGACCGCAAGACGTGAACGTGGATGCCGGTGGCCAAACCGAGATCACAGGCGTTGAGGTGTCGTTTGACGGCGGACCGGCTGTGGTCGTCGAAGACGAGGTCTTCACCATTCCGGCGGAACAGTTGGGCGACGGCGAGCACGAGGCGCTGATTTCGGTTACCAACGAAGGCGGCCAGACATCTACCGTTAGCTTGCCCTTTACTGTCCAACTGCCGCCAACGCCGACTTTCACGCCAGCGCCGACCGATACAGCAACCGCGACCGAGACGCCAACACCGACCGATACCGCGGCGCCGACGGCAACCAATACGGACAGGCCTGTGTTCACAGATACGCCTTCAGCAGAGGAGGCAACGGTGACGAGCGAGGCAATCGCTGCATTAACCGCGACAGCGCGTCCCTCTGCGACCAATACAGATACGCCGGCGTCGACGAACACGCCGGTACCAACGGACACCTATACGCCGCTGCCAACGGTGACTCCAGTACCAACGGACACCAGCACGCCGCTGCCAACGGTGACTCCGGTACCAACGGACACCAGCACGCCACTGCCAACGGTGACTCCAGTACCAACGGACACCAGTACGCCGCTGCCAACGGATACGCCCGTTCCGACGGACACTCATACACCGCTGTCAACAGATACGCCCGTTCCGACGGACACTCATACACCGCTGCCAACGGATACGCCAGTCCCGACTGACACCAATACGCCGCCGCCAACGGATACGCCCGTTCCGACGGACACGCCAACCGACACGCCGGTTCCGACGGACACCAATACGCCGCTGCCAACCGACACGCCGGTTCCGACGGACACCGAAACGCCAGTGCCAACTGACACGCCAACCGATACGCCAGTGCCAACGGACACGCCGACCGATACGCCAGTACCGACTGACACGCCGACCGATACGCCAGTACCGACTGACACGCCGACCGATACGCCCGTTCCGACTGACACCGATACGCCGTTGCCAACGCAGACACCCGTTCCGACTGACACGCCGACCGATACGCCAGTACCGACTGACACGCCTACCGATACACCAGTACCGACTGACACGCCAACCGACACGCCGGTTCCGACGGACACCGATACTCCAGTGCCAACTGACACGCCAACCGATACGCCCGTTCCGACTGACACGCCGACCGATACGCCAGTCCCGACTGACACGCCGACCGATACACCGGTGCCGACTGACACACCAACCGACACAGCCGTTCCGACGGACACGCCAGTCCCAACGGACACGCCAACCGAAACGCCAATGCCGACTGACACGCCGACCGATACGCCAGTGCCAACTGACACGCCTACCGAAACGCCAATGCCGACTGACACGCCGACCGATACGCCAGTCCCGACTGACACGCCAACCGATACGCCAGTCCCGACTGACACGCCAACCGATACGCCAGTCCCGACTGACACGCCAACCGATACGCCAGTCCCGACTGACACGCCGACCGATACGCCAGTGCCAACGGACACGCCGACCGATACGCCAGTCCCGACTGACA
>JAPOYT010000234.1 GCA_026706445.1 Chloroflexota bacterium | reverse complement strand
CAGGGCAATCGCACCAAAATCATTTCGCGTCGATCGCCACGTAAAAGTGTGAAATTGTAGGGGCGTCTCGCGAGACGCCCGTGAAAATGGTCTGCGAATTGCGGGCGTTTCAGCGAAACGCCCCTACAGAATTGCGAAAGTTGTGGGGAAATAGTTGATTTCAGCATCATTTCAATTTGATGCAATTGCCCGGTGATTTGTATACTGGCGCCCTGAGAGAGACAGCGGCGTACCAAACCCGCGGTTCTCTTGACCGCCCGCGCCCTCAATTATCGCCCGCTCGCACGGTAACTTTGGTCGGCCGCCAGTCTTCGCCGGTCACATCCAGCCCCTCCTCCGCCAGCAATTTCAGCGCCTCCGTCACGAGGTCTTCTCGATATGCGCTGTCGGCTAGCGCTTCCTCGATGGCGCCCATGAAGAGCAGCCATTCGACGGTCTGATTCCAGCTTTCGTCGTCTAAGAGGCCGATACCATCCGGCGATGGCCATATCAGCTTATTGACCTCGTTCATCTGCCATTGCTGATGACTCTCGCCAAGCGAAGGGTCAATATCGAGCAAGATGCGCGCGCAGTCGCCAGCGTTCTCACGGCAGTGGATCCAGCCGCGCAAGGTCGCTTTGAGCATGGCAATCGCGATCTCATCGTTTTCGTCACTTGCCAGCCAATCGCCGCGCGCGATGATATGATCTTGCAGCATCGCCGCGCCGATCTCATTCATGTCGATCAAGTTTAGGTCTGATTCCCGGTACAACTCGCCGGTCGCCGGATTGATCTCGCCGAGGACGCGGCCGTAGCTGTTGTAGATGAGCGCCTGCGCCGCGTCCAGCTCGCCCTCCAGCAGCGGTCCCAGGTGAAAGGGCTGCTCGACGAGGAGCAGGTGTTCGCCGCTGATCGGGTCCGAGCCCATGACAAAGGTAGCGGCGTAGACCTCGAATTCGTTGCCATTGGGCCAGTAGCCGACGGTCTTGAGCGCTAGATCGTAAACCGATTCGATGCCCGCGCTGACGAGGGACACCAGGACCGTACCGCTGCGCTGGAAAATCTGCGCGATATTGACGAGGCCCCCGCCCTTCTCATTGGCGATCAAGGTTTTGGGCAGCCAGGTGACGCCAAACTCAGCAGCGCCGGCGGCGACCGCTTCGGCCGGCTGGATGTCGCCTTCGCTCTCCAGGATGTTGACCGCCAAACCCTCCTCTTTATAGAAGCCCAGCTCTTGCGCGACGTAGTAGCCGGCGAACTGCGCCTGCGTCACCCATTGCAGCTGGATGCTGACGGGCGCCAGATCATCATCGGCGGCCGCCAAGACACTCGTCAGCATCAGCGCCATACCAAGGATTAGACATTGTCGAAACATCGCTATTCTCCGTTCACATACGGCAAACGCGCCTGAATCCGCCGAGCGCGCGCGTTGCCAAACCGCGCCTGAACTGGATATACTAACAGCATAAGGCATATTTTGAGCAACAAGAGGTAGTTTACGATGGCGAAAATAAGCTTGGAAAGAGACGGTCTGGTTGATGGCATGCCGCGTGACGAACGCGGATATTGGAGGCCCGATAAAGATATTGCGCCCAATCCGTGGTTCTCCTGGCCGCCGAAGCCGCGCGCAGCCCTGCAATGGCTGAAAGAATACCTCTTGCCCTACAATCTGTTATTCATGATTGTGGCGGCGGTGACATGGGCTTATCTGACGCCGGAAATGTCGCGGATGACCGAATTCCGCGCCAGCTGGATACTCGAAATCTTCCTTCGCAACCAGATTATGTTGATTGTTTACGCCTCGGCGCTGCATGTAACTATGTGGACGATGAAGACGCAGGGATACAAATACAAGCTGTCGCTGAATTGGATGGGCAAGAGCAAGAAATTCCTCTGGAACGATCAAGTGCGCGACAACATGTTCTGGACTATCGTCAGCGCGGGCACGATTTGGACGGGATTCGAAGCGCTGATGCTCTGGGCGTACGCCAACGGCTTCATCTCATTTTTCAACCCGCGCGAGAATCCAGTCGCGTTCGCGTTGATCCTCTTCCTGTCGCCGCTCTGGTATAACTTTTACTTCTATTGGGGGCATCGCTTGCTACATGTGAAGTTTTTGTACAAGCACATTCATCATGTGCATCACCGGAATATCGAAGTTGGTCCCTGGTCGGGCTTGTCGCAGCACCCGATTGAACACCTAGTGATGTACGCCAGCATGTTGATCCATGGGATCATCGGCGCGCATCCGATCAATATGATATTCGGGGGGCAGCATGTGACCCTCGGCTCGATCATGGGGCATGGCGGTTTCGAGGAGATCGTCGTCAAAGACGATTTGAAGGTTTCTTACGGCAACTACTGGCATTCGCTGCATCATCGCTTCTTCGAGTGCAATTACGGCGAGCCGGAGATCCCGCTTGATCATCTCTTTGGCACCAACTACGACGGTTCGCCCGAAGCGCGCGAAA
>JAPOYT010000159.1 GCA_026706445.1 Chloroflexota bacterium | reverse complement strand
GTGTGCTCGTATCGGTGGGCACATCGGTATCAGTTGCCGTCGGCGTGTCAGTCGGTGTCGGCGTGTCAGTCGGCGTTGGCGTGCTCGTATCGGTGGGCACATCGGTATCGGTTGCTGTAGGCGTGGCCGACACTGTTGATGTTGCCGAAGAGGTAGGCGATGGTGTAATCGTAGCGGTCACTGTCTCGGTGACAGTCGGCAATTCCGTTTCTTCTGTCGCTGCGGGCGTATCCGTTTCGATCGGCGCGAGCGTCAAGGTGACTTCTGGACGACGCAAATTGCACGCGCTAACGACCAAGGCTACGAGGAGCAAAGCAAGACCGCCTCGAACGCGCAATTGCGACTCCAGCACTCTACGTTTCAATCTGTATCACATCAGAGGTGATTATAGCAGGCTCGTGGCCGCATTAAGCCAGTCGCCGACCGCAATAGACGGCGAAGGCTCGGGGAGATTTACAACTGTAGCCTTTAGGAAATTGTGAAACGGAGCGGAGAAGGCTCCCCGCTCCCGCATTTAGCTCTGCAGCAGTTGATCCAACTCAGACCTGACGTTTCCGTCGTTGAGAACGCCAAACCAGCGGCTTACGATATCGCCATCGGAATTGACCAAGAAGTACTGCGCTTGCGCGGTTGAACCCAACTCGGCTCGCTTGGCGTCGTGGTTCGAGTTATCCACGTCAAGTACAACAAAGTCGATTCGCCCGGAATACGTTTCTTGCAGTCCACTCACGGTGGGCTGATTGCGTCTGCAGGTCGGTCACCAGGAGGCCCAGGACTCGTAGAATATGAATCGGGGCAAACTAGGCTCGGCAACCGCTTCGGGAGCTGCAGAATCGGCCATCCCCGAATCGCCGGCCAAAAGCGACCGAACCGCCGAGCAGCCACTGATGGCAAGCATTCCAACCAGCAGCAACAGCGCCAATCTGATCATTGAACGCATAAGCACTCCTTCCCATCTGGATTTGCCACCTATCTTACGCATTAGTGATAACGAAATCGTTACAGCCTGCCACCGATTTCTAACTGGTCAATTGCAGCCTGCCTTGCTCATTGCCGACATAGTGGTCAAGGCGCCTAGCCCTGCCAGCATGAAATAGGGGATTCAAGGATTACAGGTATGTGACTGCGCAGCCTGACGTTCCGCGAAGTTCAGTTCGGCTTGGCGGCGACGGTATGTGAGCGGCGGCGCGATTGCATGCGTGTCGAAATAAGCGACAATCTCCCGCAGATAGTCGCGCAGCGGCGTGTATCTGACGCCGAGCTCCGCTTTGCTGCGGCTGTTGTCAAGGTCACTCATCCACCGCTCGCTGAAGGGAGAGCAATCGGGCATGAATCCGCCTGCCACCAGTTCGCTGCGCTTGGCCAGGTGGCTATGCGCTTTCGTTCCCATGATCTCTGCCAGGATCGCCAAAAACTCAGCATGGCTGACCCGCTCATCCTGGGCGATGTTATAAGCGCGCCCCCTCCCCTGCCCCGTTTCTATCAACTGCTCGATAATATCTACCACGTCGAGCGCATACACGTGGTTCAGCGCATAATTGGGCGTTTCCGGCACGAGAATCACGCCGCCGTCACGTAGTCGAAGATAGTAGTTGAAGAGCCGGTTGTACGGATCGCGCGCGCTGTTGACCATCGGCAGGCGCAAGATCGTAGTCGGGAAGCGATGCTGCTCCCACGCGGCTATTAGCTGATCTTCCACGTCACGTTTGTCTATACCGTAGCGCCACTCCTCATAGGCATAAGAATTCTTTTTGGGCGCCGGCATGGTCCGCCCGTTGTAGTCTTCTTCGCGGAATGGACGCTGCAAACCCTCTCGCACCAGATAGACCTGGCCAGTGCTGAGGAAGATATAATGCTCGACATTGTCGCGAAACAGTTCAAGGACAGTCCGCGCCTCATCCCCGCGGTACATGACAAAGTCAATGACAACATCAAATGATTTCGCCAAGAGCGCTCGCCGCATCTGCTTGTGATCGCTGCGATCGGCATGCAGGCGGTGGATTGAAAGCGGCAATTCGTCTTTGGTAATGCCGCGGTTCAGCAAGGTCAAATCGCTGCCGGCCTGCGCCAGCCGCTGCGACAAATAGAAACCCATATTGCGAGTGCCGCCGATGATGAGTACGCGTTTCGCCATAATTCGCCTTCTGTGCAATTATCAGGTTCTCGGGATTGGTCGTCAACCGCAGCGGACGGCGCTATCCAATCGGTCACTCAGCGAGATGAAGATGCGCATCCCGTCGCAGCGCAATGGTTGGCGACATCTATTCACATTGTAACCGCGTAAATGAGTTGTCGAAGCAATTCAAATCGAATCTGTACATATCGCATAAAGGCAAATGACGAGCGCAACGCGATTCTGCCCTTGCCCAAGCCACAAGCGAGATAATATAATTTTGTTTCGCAGGCGAAAAACAGAAGGGCCCTGTAGCTCAATTTGGCAGAGCAAGCGACTCTTAATCGTTAGGTTGAAGG
>JAPOYT010000118.1 GCA_026706445.1 Chloroflexota bacterium | reverse complement strand
GCCTACCCCTCAGGCGAAGTGGTCAAGGGTCCGGATACCTTATGGGACGCGCCGGGCATGCAGCGTATCAAGATTCCCTACGGTGGCTTGACCGCCAAACAGCTGGAAGTCCTCTCCGAGCTGGCTGACGAATACTCAGACGGCATCCTGCATATTACCACGCGGCAGGATATCCAGCTCCATTACGTGCACATCGACGACACACCCGACCTGATGCGGCGGCTGGCGGCGGTCGGCATCACCACGCAGGAAGCCTGCGGCAACTCGGTGCGCAATATCACCGCTTGTACGCTGGCCGGCGTCTGTCACGATGAGGTCTTTGATGTTAGTCCCTACGCCGACGCGATGACGCAATTCCTGCTGAATCACGATGATGTGCAAGATTTCGGACGCAAATTCAAGGTCGCTTTCTCCGGCTGCGCGGGCCACTCCTGCGGGCTTGTCATGATGCACGACTTGGGCTTGCTGGCGCAAACGCGCGAGATCGACGGCGAGACCGTCCGCGGGTTCACCGTATATGTCGGCGGCGGATTGGGTACGGTGCCGCATCAGGCGAAAATCCTCGCCGAATTCTGCACGGAAGAAGAATTGCTGCCGCTGACGCAGGCGGTCGCGCGCGTTTTCGCCCGCTTGGGCGAGAAGAAAAACCGCAACCGCGCCCGCATCAAATTTCTGGTTTCCAAACTCGGTATCGAAGAATTCCGCCGCGAGGTCGAAGAAGAACTCAAGATCGTGCCTCATGATGACCGTCATCGGGCCTACATGGATACCTTGAGCGATTTCACCTACGAGCCAGCCAAAGCGGGAATGGCGCTGAATGGCGCAACGCTGCCGGATGGCTTTGAAGACTGGTATCGCACAAATGTATATCGGCAGGTTCAGAGCGGCTACAGCACGATCACCTTGAACACGCCGCTGGGTGATTTCACCGCGCCGCAGGGCTTTCAACTGGCAGACATCGCCCGCCGCTACGTCGGTGACAATATCCGCCTCTCAGTAGAGCAGAATGTCATCTTGCGCTGGGTGGCTGATGCTGATCTGCCCGCCATTTATCGCGACCTTTGCGCACTCGGCTTGGGCGATGCCAACGCTGGCACCATCGTCGATATCACCACCTGCCCCGGCACCGACACCTGCAAACTCGGTATCGCCTCATCGCGCGGCTTAACCGCCGAACTGCGAACCCGCTTGATTGAAAAGATTAATCTGCTGCCGGATGCCGTGCGCGAACTCAAGATTAAGGTGAGCGGCTGCTTCAACTCCTGCGGCCAGCACCACGTGGCTGACATCGGCTTCTTCGGCAACAGCCGCCGCTCCGGCAACCATAAGATGCCCCATTTCCAGGTGGTGCTCGGTGGACAATGGCGGCAAAACGCCGGCAGCTACGGTTTGGCAGTGGGCGCGGTGCCGGCAAGGCGCGTGCCCGAAGTGCTGGAAGCGCTGACCGAGCGCTATGTCGCTGAGCGCGGCGAGGGCGAGAACTTCCAAACCTGGGTCAAGGACTTGGGTCGGAAAGAAATCAAAGCGATGCTGCAGCCCTTTATGAAGCTGCCCAGCTATGAAGAAAATCCCGGTTACTTCAGCGATTGGGGCGATTCGCGCGTCTACACGATCGACGACATCGGCGTCGGCGAGTGCGCTGGCGAGGTGGTCTCGCTGTTTTCGATGGAGATTTCCAAAGCGGAGTCAACGCAATTTGAGGCGCTGATTGCGCTGGACGATGGCGACTATAAGCTGGCTGACGAACAAGCCTACAAGGCGATGGTGCTGGCGGCGCGCGCGCTCGTGCGGACGAAGAACCTCGATGTTGGAGATGACTACAACACCATCGTGGACGAATTCCGTTCGCGCTTCTATGACACCGAACTGATCTACGACCGCTTCGCCAAGGGCAAATTCGCGCGTTATCTTTTCAAGCGACACGACGGCCTGCCAGCACGGATCAACGAAGATTACGCTCACCAGATCATCGACGAAACGCAGCTTTTCATCGAAAATGTTCACACCGCCGAGCAGCGAATCAATGGCGTGATCGTCAGTTAAGGAAGTTTCAGGGGCTGAGGAACTTGTAAGGCTTGTCCGCTACTTGTTGGCTCGCTTCCGACGCTGCGCAGTGCAAAGGCGTACAAAGGCTTCACCACAGAGGAATCGAGGAAACACAGAGGGGCGCGTAGACACAGCCCTACGGCACAGAGGGATGAACGTTTGTAACTCAATCGACGTTGCAGGGGCGTCCGGCGGTCAGTGTCTGCACGGCCTAGGCGCGGCGGCCAAACTACGGCTTACGCTGTCAGATGCCCGTAGACCTTGCCCCAAATATGGCGTGTGTACGGGCGAGCGATCTGCAGTGTCGGCGGTCAGTGTCTACGCGACCTACGCGCAGCGGTGGCTCGCCCCCGCAGAATCCTGTTTCAATTTCCGTTGATTTGAATTGACACAGTAGCGGACAAGCCTTGTAGGGGCGACCCTTGG
>JAPOYT010000154.1 GCA_026706445.1 Chloroflexota bacterium | reverse complement strand
ACAGACTGTCAGGTGGATGCAATTTACCTATTTCAACCGAAAAGGATACACTACCGCTTGAAGCAAAATTTGTTTTATTTTCCGCTATTGAATAAAATTGTTTCCAACAACCTGACTTCATGGGTGAATCTTCCTCAATCCCTGTGAGTGAAAGTTTGTGACGATAAAAGCGCAGACACAACAAGAGAATCTGCTGCCGGCGATGCTCCGTGATGGCCGCATACTGCAGGGTATCGCGCAGATTATCTTCGTCGTCATTGTCGTTATCGTGCTGAACGATTTGCAAACGCGTATCAATACCGCGCTTGAATCGACCAATCAGTCGCCCAATTTTGAATTCTTGCAGAACCGCGCCGGCTTCGATTTAGCCGACTCGGGCGACTACTCATCCAACGATCGCTATATCGACGCCTTTGAGGTCGGTTTCATCAATACCATGCGCGTCGTCTTGTTGGGCTTGCTCGCCACGACTGTCATCGGCATCTTGGTCGGCATCTTCCTGTTAAGCCGCAATTTCCTCGTCCGCACGATTTCGCGCGCCTACGTTGAAGTCCTGCGCAATACGCCGGTCTTGCTGCAGATTATCGCCTGGTATTTTATCGTTATGCTGTCCTTGCCGCAGCAGCAGGAATCAATCTCCTTTCCCCAGGAAGGCGTGCGAAGCCTCCCGCTCTTGCAATACGCGCTATCTCTCGTCGTGATCTTGGTTATCTGGCAGTACGGCGGTACCTTGCGGCGGCCCGCCTGGAGGAACGGCGTGCGGCAGGTCGGCATCGCGATCGTTGTCCTCGTCAATCTCTTGGGCATCGTGCTTGTAGGCACTGGCGCGCCAATTGAATTCCAGCCCGGCATCTATATCAGCATCAAGGGCGTCGCCATTTTCGAGTTGATTCCATCATCGCTTTTTGGCATTTGGATGGTCTTCGTGGTGATCGGCGCCGTGGTTTCGGTGGCGATGTCGCGCTACTTCGCCTTCATCACAGAGACGACGGGCCAGCCGATTCCGCGGACGCGCTTCGCGCTGGCTGCCTTTGTTGGTTTTACGCTGCTGGGCTGGTTGGTTGTTGGCATGCGCCCTACGCCATCTTTGATCTCCATCTACGATGATGAGCGCGGCGAGTCCACCGAGATGGAATATGAAGACGCCTTTCAATCGGGCATGCTCACCATCGAGCAGGAACTGGAATATACGCGGCAGCCGCTGCTCTTCCGTCCGCCAACGCTTGATCGGCGCGGGCGTAATATCGAAACAGGCATCGAATTCTCGCCGAATTACTTAGCCGTCTTTTGGGGACTGGTGATTTACACATCGGCCTTCATCGCCGAGATCGTTCGGGCTGGCATACAAGCCGTGCCGAAAGGGCAATTGGAAGCCTCGCGCGCGCTGGGACTTTCGCAAGCCGACATGCTGCGTCTGATCATCCTGCCCCAGGCGCTGCGTGTCATTATCCCGCCCTTGGGCAATCAGTTTCTCAATCTTTCAAAGAATTCCAGCTTGGCGATCGCCGTTGCTTATACCGACATTTATCAGGTCACTTTCACGATTATCAACCAGTCGGGTCAATCGGTCACCGGTATCGTGATGGTCATGCTTTCTTACCTGCTAATCAGCTTGTGCATTTCGCTGATGATGAACATGGTGAATCAGCGCTACCAGTTGGTTACGAGGTAGGTTGCTGATGGTTGATCAATTCAAGGCGGACGCCAGCCAATCGGTCATCAACTATCAAGACGAGCCGGCCCAGCCGCCGCCGACGCTTGAAGTCGGCATCGCCGGTTGGATGCGGCAGAATCTCTTCAGCTCGCCCGCGGATATTGTGATTACCATCGTGGTGACGCTGCTCTTGCTGGCGCTGGTGATTGGTTTCTTCGACTGGGCGATTCGCTCTGCCAACTGGTTCACCATCATCAATAATCAGCGGCTCTTCATGATGCTGTCTTTTGAACCCGCGTTTGAGTGGCGCATCGCGATAACGGTGTTGCTGTCGGCGCTGCTGACCGGTGTGAGCCTGGCCGCTTGGGCGCGCCGGCCGGTGGCGCGCCTGCTGGCGATCCTCTCACTCGCCGCCGTGGTGCTCATTGGCATTTTGCCGCCGATTATTAAAGCGACAATTGAGCAGCCGCGCTCCTACTTCACTGCCGGGAACGTCGACATTATCGATCGCGCT
This sequence comes from Chloroflexota bacterium, assembly GCA_026706445.1. GTDB lineage: Bacteria > Chloroflexota > Anaerolineae > Aggregatilineales > Phototrophicaceae > UBA6055. Next base: position 21,279 of record JAPOYT010000154.1, on the reverse strand, counting down.
TCGGAATTAACGCCGCAGTCGGAGTTGGCTTTCATCGCCCAGGCCGGCGAAACGGTGTCGCTCAGCCTGGCGCTCGATGAAGTGGTCGATATCGAAACCTTAAGTCGGGTTTCCGGCTTTTCCGACCGCGCCACCAACGCATTGGGCAACGCCGCTCATAATCGGCTGGCGCAGCGAGCCAAAACGGGCTTGACCATTGACCAGATGATCAGTGGCGAATTGACCGAAGCGCTTGAAGAACGCACGCGCTTGAACATCCGTACTTTCACGCGCACAAATGACATGCTGGCCTCAACGGGGGACTATGTAGTTTACATTGCTGAACGGCTAACTGACGGCGCTGGCTACCAAATTGGCGAGCTGCGCTATTGGCTGGGACGGCTCGAGCGCGCCGCCAAAGCCTTGGAGCCGCGCGAGCAAGCCATTTTAGAACAGACGACAGCGCTTGACGACGCCGCCAAAAGTTTATCCGTCAACGACGCCATATCGACAGAGCTGCACGGCCCCCTGCAAGCGCTCTCTGATAGCGTGCGCGCCAGCGATCAATTGGAGGACCTGGGCGAGCTTCTGGTCCTGCAACTGTCCGAGGATCTCATTGGCAAACGGGACCAAGCCAATAAAGATGAGGAACTGATCGCGCCCTTGCCGCGTGAAGCCGCCTTCTTGCGCGATATGTGGGTGCGCTTGCTGACGCCGCAATCCGTGCTTGAATTATATGAACTCGGCAAGACGCCAATGGCGGTGGCGATCCTGGATGCGGGTACGCGCGAACCGCTGGCGGAAGGCGTCTTGCGCGGGGCAAATGATAGTGTCGTCTACGACATACCGGCCGACGGCTGGTACATCCTCAGCAAGAATGCGGCAGAAGGCGAAGAGGGCAGCACGATCCTGTCAGCGGCGGGCATCTACCCGATCCTGGAGCGCACACTAAGCGCGACCGAGTCTCGGTTTGTGCGTTTGACCGACAATGAACTGGTGGTCACCGATAAGCGCCCGCTGCGCGATGGCAAGCCGATACCCGTTGCGGTGCTGATAGACAATCAATTTCGCGGCGCGCGCGATCTGCAAACTTATCTCATTCACTTCATCCCACCCTTCTTTGAACAGATTGAAGCGCTGCTTATTCCCTTCCTGATCACCGTTGCCTGGGGCTTCATCCTCGGCCGCGCTGCCGCTCATCTGGTCGGGGAGAATTCTGTATTCGATAGCAACAATAGTCGCATGCTGGCGCTGGCCTGGTCGATGACGCCGCTGCTGATCCTGCTGGTATATTTCGCTTTGCTTGATCGAAATATCATTTTCAGCGGTCTCATCGCGATACTCCTGAAAATCGCCGCCGCGATTGGCGCGGTCCTCCTCGTGCGCCGCGGCGAAGCCTGGCTCAACCAGACCAACAACGGCGAAGATGCCGAAGGCTCGATCAATCGTCTGCTAATGTATGGCTGGGGCGCGTTTCCGCTGATTATGTTCGCCTTGGCATCGGGCATCGGCGGCCTCTCCGGCGCGACCCTCGGCAGCATCGCCGGCGGCCTGATCTGGCTCCTGTTTATGTATTTCGTGGGCCTCAACTTCAATGGAATCCTGGGTTGCGCCCTCTTGGTCGGCGGCTTCTTTCTGCAAATCGCGCAAGCCTTCTTGATCAACCTGGTCTGGGACGGCTGGAATGCGGATCCAGCCAGTTCATTGATCATTTGGCTGGCGCTGGCCGCTGTCGGCGTATCCGCCGGCATCGCTGGCTCGCGCTTAAATGGCATGATGGAAATGCCCATAAAGCGCTATGGTTTCTTGATTGGCTGCATCGCTTTCCCCTTTGTTATGCTCGATACAAATGTGCTGTCGGCAACTGGCGATGGCTCGGCGGCGCTGCTGGCGGCGGTCGCCTTCTTATTGTGGATAGTCTGGATGTTCTTCAGCGGCGCATCCAGATGGACTTCGAATCGCGTTATCATCGGGCTGCTGCTGCTGACATTCTTGTGGATGCAGAGCTTCACCGCGGTGGATCGCTGGTCCACCATCTATTTTGTTATTTGGCTCGCCGCTGGTGTGGTCGTTTTCAAGCGGGGCGAGGCGGCTCAAGCCGATAGCAAGACGACAAAGAGCGCGCCGGGCGTCCGGCTCTTTCGCCGCTACCCGCTGCATGGGCTGGCGGCCGCAGCCGTCGCCTGGTTGGCCGCCCTGTGGATCATCCCCAGTATTGTCTCTGGCTTGGGCGCGCAGGGCCTCATTCAGACATCGCCCGATGATCTGCTGCCACTGTCTGACAAACGTCTCTGGGGCGGCTTGATGCTGACCATGCAGCTGACCGTCCTTGGCATCGCGGCTTCATTCCCAATTGGCTTGGCGCTGGCGCTGGGGCGGCGCAGCAATCTCGCCGTGGTCAAGTACACCTGCATTCTGTACATCGAGCTCGTGCGCGGCGTTCCCTTGATCACCATCCTCTTCCTGGCGACCCTGCTGGTGCCGCTGGTCGATCCCAATCTGGCTGCCATCGATAATGCCGTGCGCGCCTGGGTTGCCTTCACCTTGTTCAGCGCCGCCTATCTTGCGGAAAACGTACGCGGCGGGTTGCAGTCCCTTGATCGGGGCCAGACCGAAGCGGCGCAGGCGATCGGCTTGTCGACCTGGCAGACGACTATCTTCATCCTGCTGCCACAAGCCTTGCGCGCGGTGATCCCGGCGCTCGTGGGGCAATTCATCTCGCTCTTCAAGGATACTTCGCTGGTCTTCATCGTCGGCTTGGCTGATATCCTCGGCGTCGCCTCGCGCGTCGTCGCTCAGTCCGAATTCTTGCAGCGACGCCAAGAGACATTTCTGTATGTCGCGATCATTTATTTTGTTTTCAGCTATATCATGTCTTATATCAGCCGGCGGATAGAAGCGACCGGCTCGGGCGCGGTGCGAGCGCAGGAGCTTTAGCGCCAATAAGAGCGGCGGGAGTCGCCCGCGGCGAGGGGACTGGCGGAGGTTCGAATGGAAGACGGCAACAAACAAGTGATGGCCGGCGACGAGCCGATCATAATCTGTCGCGACATGAATAAGTGGTTCGGCGAATTCCACGTGCTGCGCAATATCTCTATCGAGGTGATGCCGCAGGAAGTGCTCGTGATCATCGGTCCTTCCGGCTCCGGCAAATCGACCTTTATCCGCTGCATCAATCGGCTGGAAGAGCATCAGGACGGGCAGATCATTGTCGACGGCATTGAACTGAGCCATGATGTGCAAAATATCGCCGACATCCGGCGCGAGACCGGCATGGTATTCCAGCAGTTCAACCTCTTCCCCCATCTGACCGTAATCGACAATATCACGCTGGCGCCGATGAAGGTGCGGCATTGGGCGCGCGACAAAGCCGAGCAGCGGGCGATGGAGCTGCTGGAACGGGTCGAGATTCCCGAGCAGGCTTTTAAGTATCCGGGTCAACTTTCCGGCGGGCAGCAGCAGCGTGTGGCGATAGCGCGCGCGCTGGCGATGGAGCCGAAGATCATGCTCTTCGACGAGCCGACTTCGGCGCTCGATCCGGAGATGATCAAGGAAGTGCTTGATGTGATTGAAGAACTGGCGCGCTCGGGCATGACGATGCTGGTCGTCACTCACGAGATGGGCTTCGCGCGCGAAGTGGCCGACCGCATCATCTTCATGGACATGGGGCGCATCGTCGAGCAAGGACCGCCGGAGAACTTCTTCAGCCCCGAGATCGAGCATCATCCGCGCACGCAGGAATTCCTGGATCAGATTCTTTGAACGCTGGGAGAGCTGCGAAGGGCGACTCACAGCCGCGTAAGGCGCGTAGACACCGCCCGCCGACACTGCGGGTCAGCCGCCCCTACATTTACCGAGAATTCTGAAGTCTGTACGGGTCAGCCGATGGCTGACCCCTTGCATGTAACTCTGTTTGTTTCAGATTTGTACGGTCCAACAACTGCGGCAGAGGAACCAGTATCCCCGTCAGTTCTCCAGCTTATCGAGCTCCTCCCGCAGCAACTGCCGCAGCAGATCGGGATTGGCATTGGCGACCGGCGCGCCACCGATGACGAAGGTCGGCGTACTGCGAATGCCCAGCGCAGCGCCGCGATCATGATCATAGCGCACCGTAGCCACGTGCCTGCCCGCTTCGTAGCAGCTGCGGAGCGCGTCGCCATCCAAGCCGACATCGGCGCCCAGACGCAGCAATTCGTCGGCGCTCGCCCGACCCTGCTCCGCCCGCGTGAAGATGGCGTCGTGCATCATCCAGAATGATTCATTGCCTTGGTCCAGCGCGCACTGCGCGATTTCAGCCGCCATTTGGCTGAAAGGCGGGACGATGATGGGAATATCGCGATAGACGAAGTTGACCTGCCCCTCGAATTCCTCCAGCAGCGCCTCGACGATTCCTTCCTCATGCCAATGCTTGCAGGCGTGGCAGCCATAAGCGCCGTATTCGACCAACGTAACAGGCGCGTCCGGATCGCCCAGTACCGGATCGAGTTCGTAGCGGGCAATCGCTTCCGCGGACGGCGGCTGATAGCCGAACAGGATCGTATCCGGATAAAAGGCGGCCCAGGCGAACCAGAAATGGGGGAAGGCGTTTATCGGCCGCAGCTGCTTGCCGGCCAAGTCGCCGGCGATGGCGGCGCCAAAGATATTCCAACGGCTGCCGGTTTCCGCATCGACGATATCATCGCCGCTCATCTCGAACGTCAAAGCGCGGTCCTCGATCTCGCGCTCGAACAGCGCCGCCATACCGACATCGCGTGATGAGTCAATGCTGGCCGCATCGAGCGCGCTGAAGGCGCCGGGCTGCCAAATCGCCACGACATCCGTCTCGCCCACGCGGTCATTGATGACGCCTTCCTCCGCCAGCGCGCCGAAGGGATAGGCGACGGCTTCTCCCGCAATGGTCGCGCCGAGAACGCGCTCGGTCGCCAGCAGCCGATCATCCAGCGTACCCATGAACAAGAAGGGGCGCGGGCTGCTGTCATAATTGACGTATGGGTTGTAGCCATAAGAGCGCCCACCCGTCGACAGCACTTCGCCACCCGGGTACTGCTCCTTGAAGGCGCCATAACCGACCAATTGCGACGGCACGATATCGAGCAGCCTACCGTTATGGGCACCGACGATGCCTTCGCCGGTCAATTGCTGCCAGAGCGTCTGCGTCACATCATCCCACATGATTAGATCACTGTTGCGCAGCAAGCCGCTGACGCCGAAGCGCAAGGTCTCGCCATCAACGCGCCGGTCAAATACGATGGCGCTATTGCACAAGGGACAAAAGGTAACGGCAACCGGAGTGTCGCCTAGCGTATCGTTGGCGATCTCGTGGCGCGTGAGAATAGCCAGCGGATAGGCGCGCGCGATGCCGTCAACTTCCAAGGCGATCACCGGCGACGCGTCTTGCAGCCACATGTCGGCCACGGCAAGGTCGTCGAATTGGGGGTTGTCTATTGGCGGGATGCCATCGCGTCCGACGCCGCCCGAGACAATCTCATTGAAGACGCCCTCTTGACTCTGGCAGACATCCATCAGATCCCAGACTCTCTGCCAATTCCTCAGTATGTCTTCATTGTCGAAGGGGGCGGGCGGTTGGTCGCAACTGAGCTGCGCCAACACATTGGCTGGCAGCAGTACAAGCAAAACAATGGAAATGAAGAGCGTAATGGAGCGAAGTGGTCGTATCATCTTATGTCCTTTGGTCTAGTATTGGCGCCAGTGAATCTGGTCGCCCGATTACTGGGCGCTGGTTACATTTGCCTCGATGCCGTACAGAGCCGTATCCGGATAAAAAGCCGCCCACGCGAACCAGAAGTGTGGAAAGGCGTGCAACTGGCGGAGCTTGGCGCCGGCGAGCGGGCCGTCGATCGCTTCGCCAAAGAAATTCCAGCGGCTGCCCGTTTCCTCATCCATGTAGCCGCCGTCGTCAAAGTTGAACGTCAGCGTTTCGCCCGTATCCAGGCGCCGTTCAAACATCAGCGCCATGCCTACATCGCGAGAAACATCAATGACGGCTTCATCCAAGGCGCTGACGGCGCCGCCCTGCCAAAGCGCGACGATATCTCTCCCCGCAATGTTGTCAATGATAACCGGTCGTCGCCGCAGCAGATCGAACGGATAGGCGGCAGCCGTCCCGTCGATTTCCGCCGCCAGCACCCGCGCCATCGCCGGCAGCCGCTCATCAAGCTTTCCGGCAAAAAGAAAGGGCGCTGGGCTGCTGTCGTAACCGCGATACGGGTTGTTCCCATAAAGTCCGAGCGGTCCGCGCAGCACTTTACCCTGCGGATAGCGCGCGCGGAACAAGCCGAAGCTGATGAGTTGAGAGCTCGCCATGTCCAGCTTGCGGCCCGCGTAATCGCCCACGATAGCTTCGCCGGTGAGTTGCTGCCACCAGCTCTCGGTCGCGTCATCCCACATCACCAGGTCGCTGAAGCGCAAATTGCCCGATACGCCGAAGCGCAGCGCTTTGCCATCTACGCGCCGGTCAAAAACGATGGCGCTATTGCAGAGCGGGCAAAATGTCACGGCGACTGGCAATTCGCCCACGACATCGTTGACGATCTCGTGACGCGTCATCACCTCCAGCGGGTAGGCGCGCGAATCGCCGTCAATCGTGAGTGAAATCACCGGCGATTTGTCGCTCAGGCGCCGCACCGACTTCACGTCATCAAAGACGGGTCTGTCAATCGGCGGTATGCCATCGCGCGGTACGCCGCCAGAGATTACTTCGTCAAGCTCAATGATTGTCGTCTCGAAATCCGTTTCCCAGCCATTCGTGAGCCCGCCCATAAACGTTTGCCCGATTGCCAGCGCTGCTGCCGCAAGAAGACCGAAGGCGACGTACTGCATGAGATTGGTTTTACCGCGTTTTATCATCGTGGCCTCGCGTCGCTGAAGTTCCCGGCTCTTTGCTGGGCAGGCGAATCCAGGCACTTTGCCCGCGAATCAGTCCAAGCCATAAACCTCGGTATCCGGGTGGAAGGCCGCCCAGGCGAACCAAAAGTGCGGAAAGGCGTGTACCCAATTCAGCTGGCTGCCCGCCAGTTCACCGTCAATCGCTTCGCCAAAGGCGTTCCATGTCGACTGGGTTTGCGCGTCAATGAATGTGCCGTCAGCATTGGCGGCGAATTGCAGCGCTTCGCCATCGAAACTGGCTTCATACATGCCGGCGCCGCCGATATCGCGCGCGCTGTCTATGACCGAATCGCCAAGCGCGCTGGCGACGCCGCTCTGGAAAAAGACCACGATCGGCCTATCTCCTATGCTGTCATTGATCACGCGCCGCTCACGCAAAATCTCGAAGGGATAGGCTTTGGCGCTCTCGCCGATAATCGCGGCCAGCACGTGATCAACCGCCGAATCCAAACGTTGATCGATTTCGCCGCGAAAGAGAAAAGGGCGGCCCGCGCGGCTGTCATAGTTGCTGTAAGGGTTGATGCCATATTGCCGGTTGTAGCCGGTCTCGCGCGACATCACCAAACCCTCGGGGTAGCGCTCGGCGAAGCGGCCAAAGCCGATGACCTGCGACGGAACAAGTCCAAGCAGAACGCCAGCGTATTCGCCGACCAGACCTTCACCGGTCAACTGCTGCCACCAGGTTTCGCTCTGTCGATCATACATGATCAAGTCGCTGTTGCGCAGCAGACCGCTTACGCCAAAGTCCAGCACGCTGCCGTTTACCCGGCGGTCAAATGTGACCGAGCTATTGCAGAGCGGGCAAAAAGTGACGGCGACCGGCCTGCCGGCGATCTCGTCATTGGCGATCTCATGCCACATGAGAATGGCCAAGGGGTAGGCTCTCGCTTCGCCGTCGATCTCCAGGGCGATCACGGGCGAGCGAACGCTGAGCCAGTTCGCCGCTTCTTCAACCGATTCCATTGCCGGATCGCTAACCGACGGTATGCCGTTCTTGGTCGGGTTCCCAACCAGTATCTCGCTGAAATCGACCTGACTATTGCAAAAGTCGGTGGACCAGTTGGCGGTACTGAGGTTGGCCGGATTGCAGCTGTCTTGCCCTCGCGCTGGCCTCTGCGCTCCCATTAGCGCCAATATGCCAACGATGGCGACGAAGATGGCTGTGAGCAGTGGCGCGCCGCTGAGTCGCGTCAGCTTTCGCATCGTGAAGATCCTTTCTTTTGCGCTTGCATCTGTATGCTACGACGAGTTCCTTACACCGCCGTTACATGTTATGGAATGGTCATTTTTCCAGCAGGCGCCGCGCCCGGTTAAATTGTGGCGACACCTGAGTCATCGTATAATCATAAGTCGCATTGCCACCCCTGCCTTGTGACTCTGGCAAGCTAGACTTCGATTAACTGTGCTTGGAAAAAATCATTTGCGCCAGCGCCTAACCGATAAGCGATCGAAACCTCTCCGCGCCCGATTTCGCTGGATGGGAACAAGCCTGCTAGTTGCGCTCTTTACCCTTGCCGTGCTGGAAGCCGCGCTCGCGGCGGCAGGACTGCCCGCCTACTATCCGGCGCATCTGCCTGATGCGGAAGTCAGCCTTTCGCCTTGGTGGACCTGCGACCAAGCGGGCTGTCACTTCGTACATGACGCAGCCAGGGCCGCCTGCGAAAGCGGAGAGCTGGATGGGCGCCCCTGCCTGGTCAATCGACAAGGCTTTCCAGATGCGGACGATTTTGACGCTGCCGATTCAACCGGGGGCGAGCCGCGCCTGCTGATATTGGGCGATTCCTTCGCCTTTGGCATGAAGGCGGATATCGGGATGTCCTTCGTAGAAAGGCTTGAAACCGCATTGCCGGGAAGCCTGATCTGGAACGCCGCTATCCCCGGCGCCGGCACCAATCAGGCGATAGCCACATTCAAAGTGTACGGGTCCCGGCTGCGGCCGCAAATCACGCTGCTCGCCTTCTTCACCAACGACTTTGATGACAACCTCTTTCCCATCGACTCCTGGTTGAACGCGGTCGGCGCCGACGGCAAAGCCATCAATGTACGCAGATACCTGGTGGGCGAAGATGAAAAGGTAGTTGAATTAGACCTGCGTTCGATACAACTCATGACGATCTTCGGCAAAGAGCCACCCGAAAACGAACTGGAATACCGCTTGGGATCAACGCGTCTGGGCGCCATCGCTCTGCGCTTGATCGACAGCTTGGAAGCGGACGGCGCCCAGCATGAGCGTTACGAGCGCCGCCAGGAAACCACGCGGGCTTATCTGCAAGAATTGCGAGACCTCGTCTTGGAAAACGATTCCGCCTTCCTGGTGATGCTGATACCGGCTCCCGAAGATATCAGCAGCCCCGGGCTGCGCTATACCATCGCAGCGCAATTGTTGAGTGAGCTTGGCATCCCGTACCTGGCGCCGCGCGGCATGCTGGAACGGGCTGAAGATTATGCTCCGCCACCGGATATCCACTGGAGCAATTCCGGGCATCAGAAGGTAGGCGTCCTGCTCAGCGAATGTATCAATGCGATATTGAATCAGGGAAGCCCGGCCGGCTGCGAACACGCAGTCTTGCCATAGGTCTGACGGTATTGGCTGCAAACGCAAATATAATTTCGCTTGCGCGAACAGTATTCAGCCCTTGCTGCTAAAATGGTGCTGTTGTCGCGGCGAATCTTCTAGGGTGCGTGGATGAATAACGCTTGGCGCGCGCTGTTCTTAATCGGTATGCTGATCGCGCTGATTGGCGCCGGCATTGATTTCCTGCTTCCCGGCGCAAGTCCCGGGCTGAATCTGCCGCAGTTGTTGATCATCGTAGCGGGCTTGCTAATTGCAGTTGGCGCGCTTCTTATGCCAAGGCGGCAGCTTCGGCCGAGGAGCCCGGGGCGAGCAAAAATGGCCTTGCTGAAAGTCTTGGCCGTCGCGCTGGTTACGCTTGTTTTGCTGGAAATTCTGTTGGCGGCTTGGGGGCGTAAAACATATTTCCCAAGGCAGATTCCGGAAGAGAATGTACGAGAAATCCCCTGGGGAATCTGTGACGAACTCGGCTGCCGCAAGCATTACGAAGCCGTTTTGGATGCCTGCGACCAAGGCTACCTCAGCGGCATCCGCTGCGTGATCAATCGCGATGGCTTTGGCGACACCGACGAATTCCTTGTAGCGGATGACTTCCCGCTGCGCAACCGAATTCTAATTATGGGCGACTCATATACGCGCGGCTTTCACGCCGATGTCGGAAAGTCCTACGTGGACAGGCTTGAAGACGAAATGCCCGAAGCTATCGTGTGGAATGTGGCTGAACCGGGAACAGCCACCAATCAGGCAGTGCTCAGCTTCGCCGGCATTGCGCCGCGCCTGCAGCCCCATCTCTCGATACTTGGCTTTTACATGAATGACTTTCCCGAAAACCTGGTGCCGAAAGATATGAGTTTGCGCTTGGTCGACGACGCGGGAAGGCAGATTTGGGTCACCCGATACGAGAAGGACAGGTGGGGCAACCCGGTCACCCTGCCCGTAGATACGGTAAACGCCTACCTGGCGCTTGGCGCGATCCCGCCGGCAAGCGAGCTGGAACGGTTAATCGGAACCACGCGCCTCGGCACCTTGGCGCTACGAACCTTGGACTTTGCCCTTGGCGTTGGCGAAGACGAATCCTTCGAAAGGCAGGTAGGGCTGACGCGCCAATACCTCGCGCAATTGCGGGATCAGGCGGCCGCTATCGACAGCCAGTTTCTTGTGCTGCTTATTCCAGGAGCGATAGATCTGGAATCGCCTGGAGAGCCGTATCGAACAGCCCGCCGGTTGTTTGAAGAATTGAAGATCCCCTACATTGAAGCGGGCGACGTGCTCACTCCAGCGGATTATACCGACCATTGGAACACCGGCGGTCACCAAAAAGTGGGCGCTTATCTGAGCGAATGTGTGGTCACATACTTCGAGAGCGGAAACCTGTCCGATTGCGGCAACGTGGTCATGCCTTAGGCGGGTGATAACGCGACCGGCGGCAAAACACGAAGACAAGAATTATGGCGAAACGGCGCAGCTTTTACATCTGCCAGAATTGCGGCAAGCGCACAACCGCGTATTTCGGGCGCTGTCCCAAATGTCGTCAATTCGACACAATGGTGGAACGTGTCGAAGAATCGCGCCAATCCGCGCGCGGACGCCCATCAGTCGCCGGCGAGAGTCCACGAGAAGCGACGCTGCTGTCCCAAGTTGTTTCGGCCCGCGAAACGCGGATTCCCGTGCCAATCGCCGAATTCAGTCGCGTGCTGGGTGGCGGGCTGGTGCCGGGCAGCCTGGTCTTGCTCGGCGGCGAACCCGGCATAGGCAAGTCCACCCTCGTGCTCGAATTGTCTGCGAAGTTGGCGCGGGCGGGCGACAATGTTCTCTATGTCAGCGGCGAGGAAAGCGCGCGCCAAATCAAACTGCGCGCCGACCGCATGGGCTTGGGCGACCCAGGCCTGTATCTGCTGACCGAGACCGATCTGGACCTAATCTTTCAGCAGATTAACGAACTGAAGCCGACGCTGGTCGTGATCGATTCGATACAGACGACGCGCGTTGCCGAGCTGGATTCGTCGCCCGGTTTGGTTTCGCAGGTGCGCGAATGCGCGATTCGCCTGCAGAGTCTGGCGAAGCAAACCGGCTTGAGCGTCTTGCTGATCGGTCATGTCACCAAAGACGGGCACATCGCCGGACCGCGTACGCTTGAACATATCGTCGACGCCGTGCTCTATCTCGAAGGCGATCCCTTTGGACAATACCGGCTCTTGCGCGGCGTCAAGAATCGCTTCGGCGCCACCAGCGAAGTTGGCGTATTTGAAATGCGCGGCAGTGGGCTGACGCAGGTATCGAATCCTTCGGAAGCCTTCCTCGAAGAACGCGTCATCAACGCGCCCGGTTCCGCCATCGCCATCACGATGGAAGGCACGCGGCCGTTGCTCGTTGAATTGCAGGCGCTGACCAGCCCGTCAGCCTTCGGCAATCCCCGGCGCACGCCCAATGGCATCGACATGAATCGCCTGCTGTTGATCAGCGCGGTCTTGAGCAAGCGCATCGGTTTGAAATTGTGGGAGCAGGATGTATTCGTCAACGTCATCGGCGGTTTAAGAATCTCGGAACCGGCCTCGGACCTGGCGCTGGCGCTGGCGATCGCGTCCAGCTATTACGATCGCGCGCTGCCGGCCGATATCGCGGTCGTCGGCGAAGTCGGATTGAGTGGCGAGCTGCGGCGCGTCGGGCAGTTGGCGGCGCGATTGAACGAAGCGCGGAAGATCGGCTTCCAGCGCGCCCTCGTGCCCAGGCTGCGTCGTCGCGGCGGCGACCTGCCAAGCGGCATCCAACTGATTGAGGCAGGGAGTGTGGCAGACGCCATCGGCGCCATTTTGCCAGCGAACTGAGCGTCATGCCAACTGTCGCGCGAGCGACTAAGGATACTTGCGATTGAGCAAGCGCGCGTAGGGAATTGTCTCGCGCACATGGCTCAGCCCGCAAATCCAGGCTACTGTGCGCTCTATGCCGATACCGAAGCCGGCGTGCGGCACGGCGCCGAATTTCCGCAAATCCAGATACCATTGATAGGCTTCGCGCCCCAATCCCATCGCGTCGATGTTTTGCGCCAGCAGTTGCTCATCGTGGATGCGCTCGCTGCCGCCGATGATTTCGCCATAACCTTCCGGCGCCAGCAAATCGACGCTGCGGCATACCTCGGGTCTGCCATCAACGGGCGTCATGTAAAATGCCTTCACCGCTGTCGGATAGTGGTACACGAATACGGGCTTGTCAAACATCTCCGCCAGCGCGGTCTCATGCGGGCTGCCGAAATCCTCGCCCCATTCGATCGCCAACTCCGCCTTGGCTTCGGGATCGTCGAGTCCTTCGCGCAACTGCCGCAGCCGCGCGACCGCGTCATCGTAGCTGATGCGCGCGAAGGGCGGGCTGATCGCCTCCAGCTTTTCAATGTCGCGCTCGATAATGGCGAGTTCTTGCTGGCGCTGCTCCAGCACTTGCGCCACGACATAGCAAACCATGCCCTCTTCAATATCCATCAACTCTTCCAAATTGCAGAAAGCGATCTCCGGCTCGAGCATCCAGAATTCGATCAGGTGTCGCCGCGTCTTTGACTTCTCGGCGCGAAAAGTGGGACCGAAGCAGTACACCTTGCCAAATGCCATGATATTCGCTTCGTTGTACAGCTGGCCCGTTTGCGCCAAAAAAGCGTTTTCGCCGAAGTAATCCACTTCAAAGAGCGTTGTCGTCTCTTCGCCGGCCGCCGGCGTGATGATCGGCGTATCAACGAGCAAAAATCCCTGATCATCCAGCCAATCGCGCATCGCCTTGATAATGGTCGCGCGGATGCGCAATATCGCCCATTGTCGGTTGCTGCGCACCCAAAGGTGGCGGTGATTCATCAGGAACTCGGCGCCATGCTCTTTGGGCGTGATCGGGTATTCCTGCGCCTCTTGCACCAGCTCCAGTCTCTGAATGCCGATTTCGTAACCGCCGGGTATGCCAGGCGCCCTTTCATCGGCGCGCACAGCGCCAGTGACGATGACCGATGACTCTTGCGTCAGCCCGCGCGCGATCTCGAATTCTGCCGGATCCATCTCCTTTTTGAAGGCGACGCATTGCGCTTGCCCGCTGCCATCGCGCAAGAGGATGAACTGCAAGCGACCCTTGCCGGTCCTGTTGTACACCCAGCCGCGCACGGTGACAGCTTGCCCCTCGTATGCCGCGATATCTTTGATCTGTATGACTTTCGCCACCGTCTGTTTCCTTTGCGCGATGATGAATTCCTGCGCGTGATTATAGCATAAGGGCGGCTTCGGCTGTCCTTGCGCGCTTCATCAATCTCGACCGCTCACACCTTGACCAAGCAGCCCACCGACGCGCGCAGCAAGCGATCCCATACAGCCAGCCCCAAGCCCGCTTTACGCGGCGCGCGCGCCAGGATTACGTCAAGCTCCCGCTGATCCAGCGAACGCAGGGCGGCGAACAAGCGCTGGGCGGCCTCTTCCGAGTTTGCGCCGAGGCGCTCGACAATCACATTGAGATCGGCAAATGCGGCTGCTTCCGCATCGCTGGCCAATACGCCGACGCGCTCATGCCGCGCAATCTCGGCGCGCATTGCCGTATAGACTTGGGCATCGTCAGCGCCTTCAAAGAGCAGAACTCGCGCGTTCGGCGAATAGTGCCGCAGCAGCCCCCCCGGAGCGGGCGCGGCGGGCGCATCGTCCCGCAGATAGCTTGGCGCAAAGCGCAGATCCGGCACGACCGCGCGCAGCCCTTCGAGCGATATACCGCCCGGACGCAAGACGCGGGGACGGTCATCGATCAAGCTGAGGATCGTCGATTCCACTCCGATCGGCGTCTCGCCGCCATCCAGCAGAACATCAACAAGACCGTCCAGATCGTCAATGACATGCTGGGCGCTGGTTGGGCTGGGGCGGGAGAATAGATTCGCGCTCGGCGCTGCGATAGGAACGCCCGCCTCCCGAATAAGCGCCAGCGCAACTTCATGGCTCGGCATGCGCACCGCCACCGAACCGAGCCCGGCGGTCAGATTGGCGGGTATGCGCTTGCTTTTTTTCAGCACGAGCGTCAGCGGTCCAGGCCAGAAACGCTGTGCGACTTCAAAGGCGATGGGCGGCGCATCTTCCGCAATCTGTGACAGTTGCTGGAAGTCGGCGATATGCGCGATCAAGGGGTCATTGGGGGGCCTGCTCTTGGCGCGGAAGATCCCGGCGACGGCGGCTTCATCCAAGGCATTGGCGCCCAAACCATAGACCGTTTCCGTCGGAAAGGCGACCAGTCCGCCGCGGCGAATCGTCAAACCCGCGACGGCGATAGCCTCTTCCCAAGATTCGATATCATCGAGACGATAGACGCTTGTAAGCTTGGGCAAAATAGCGGATGTCTCCAATTGCGGCTGCGGCAGCGGCGCACGCGCGCGGCATAGGCGCGTCAACCTATTCTATCACGATGCGCCGACATAGGTCTGACCAGGCGGCCGGCGCCAAGACTTAAACATTCTTAATCTCAAGCGGCTATAATAATCTTTAGCGCGATGAAAAGGTGAAAGGCGCATCCAATGACGATTCTGGTGACCGGGGCCGCCGGCTGCCTCGGCAATCAAACGGTGAAGCGGCTGGTCGCCGATGGGCGCCCGACGCGCGCCTTGGTGCGGCACAAGGCGAAAGCCGCTTTGCGCTTGAAAGAAGTCGCCGATCAAATCGAGATTGTCGAAGGCGATGTGACGCGCCCAGCCAGCTTGGCGCCGGCGATGAAAGGCGTCGATTGCGTGATTCATTATGTCGCGATCGCAATGGAGAAGGGCGGCCAGACTTACGAGGCCGTCAATTATCAAGGCACGGTTAACTTGTTGAATGCCGCCCAATCCGCCCGAGTCCAGCGCTTCATCAATATGAGCCAAAATGGCGCCAGCAGCGACCTGCCATATCGCTTCCTCGCCAGCAAGGGAAGGGCGCAAGAAGCCGTCGCCGCCTCGGATCTAAATTGGACCGCGCTGCGTCCCTCGGCCATCTTTGGGCCGCAAGACGAATTCTTCAATACATTCGCGCGCCTGCTCAAAGTCACGCCCTTCGTATTTCCTTTGATCGGCGGCGGCCTGGCGGAGTTTCAGCCGGTTTCGGTCGATGATGTGGTCGAAGCGGTGATCCGCTGCCTGGATGACGAAAGCACCGTTGGCGCCGAATTAGCGCTCGGCGGTCCCGAAGTATTGACGCTTGCCGAGATCGAAAAGCGCATCATCGAGGCGCTCGACACCTGGCGGCTGCTGCTGCCGGCACCGGTCGCGCTGCTGCGCCCGGCCGTCATGGCGATGCAGGCGCTGCTGCCCGGCTCGCCAGTGAGCACGAGCCTGCTGGATCTGCTTGCCGTGCCCAACACAGTGCCTGACAACGCCTTGGTCAATCGCTTCAACATGAAGCCCATTCCCTTTGCCGGCGAGCACATCGCCTATCTGAGGGACAATACGCTCAGCGATACATTGGCCAAGTTCTTCGGCAACGCCACTGTCAATTGAGTTCGAGCAGCTCGTCGAATATCTTGCAATGGGCTGCGGCGCCAGCAGCCGCCGAAAAGTTTCGCTCGACATGCTCTCTACCCGCAGCGCCCATTGTCTTGCGCAGCCCTTCGTCCGCCAGCAGCCGCAGCACAGGCGTCGCCAGCGCCTCCGGATCGTCGACATCCACGAGAAAACCGGTGACGCCATCGACGATCGTCTCCGATGGTCCGCCGCGGCCCGTGCTGACGACCGGCACAGCGCAAGCCATCGCTTCCAGATTCGCCAGCCCGTAGCTCTCAAATTCAGACGGGCAGACGAAG
Source organism: Chloroflexota bacterium (assembly GCA_026706445.1). GTDB lineage: Bacteria > Chloroflexota > Anaerolineae > Aggregatilineales > Phototrophicaceae > UBA6055. The sequence continues at coordinate 5,051 of JAPOYT010000154.1, read as the reverse complement.
ACATCAGCGGCGGCGTAGACCGCTTCGACATCGTCGCGGAAACCCAGATAATGCAGGCGGTCGCGCAGATACGTGTCCGACCTGGCATTGGCCAGAATCCGGTCGCGATAGCGCGCGTCGCCCGCTACGCCAAAGACATCATCGCCAGCCACGATGAATTGCGTGTCGGGGCGTTCCGCCAGCACACGCTTCGCCAGCGTCTGGAAAGTGTGATGCCCCTTGACCGGCTGAAATCGCGCGACCATGGCGACAACCGTGGCTTCAGCGCCGATGCCTAATTCACGGCGCAGCGCCAGACCATCCAAGGCCGGGCGAAAACGCCCCGTATCCACGCCGGCGTAAATCACCGGCATTTGCCGCCCCGGCATAAAAGGGGGATCGCCCAGAAAGGACTCGCGGGCGGCCGTGGCGATCGCCGTCGCCTTGGGAATCCGCTGAAAGAAGGCTTTCTGCCAGGGCTTTGGCTTGAACCACCAGCCATGCAAGGTCCAGGTCACCGGAATCTCAAGGCGCTGCGCAGCCGGCGCGATGAGCGGAAGCGTATGATAATCGCTTTTCACCAGGTCGATTTGCTCACGTCTTAGCAGCTCCATCATTTGGCGGACGACCGGAAAACGCGCCCAGATCGCCGGTATGAAGAAAGTCGATGCGCCGCGATAGGGCAGGATATGAAGCGGCAAACCGGCGCTGCGCCAGCGCTTCGACAATTGTCCCTCGGCCGGCAGCAGCAGGTGAGGCGAGAAGCGGTCTTTATCCAGCGACTCGACGAGCGTGAGCAGGTCCGTTTCGCCGCCGCCCAGCCCGGTATACCAAGAGGCAAAGAGGATGCGGATCATGCCGGTCACGCGCAGAGCGGCGCGACCAGATATCGCTCGCGTTCGCCGCAAGTCAGTTCTCGCGGCTCGTTTTCAGCGGCGATGCGCGCCAGCAGCGCCTCCGCGCTTTCCACCTGCCAGATTCGCGCCATGCCGCTTTCGTCCCGCGTTAGTATCCGCTCCCCGTTCCGGCTATGGCTGAAGTCAACTAGCGGCTTGGGATGCGCGAACCGCCGATCAACGACGCCCGCTGCCGCATCCCAAAGGTTCAGCGCCGAGCCCGCGATGGCGATTACCGTGTCGGTCCGTGGCAGGTATCGCAGTTGGCGCAAGTCGCTCGCGCCGCTGTGAAACTCATGCAGAACCTCGCCGCTGTCCGTCGAAATCACACGGATTCGTCCGCCGCTGAATGCCAGAGTTAGATGCTGGCCATCGGTTGAGAGCGCCGCCGCTTCCACGCCAACGAAAGTCAAGCGGCTTGCGACATTGTCTCTGACATCAATAGCGGTCAAGCCCGCCAGACCTTCCGCCAATTGCACAAAGAAGTAAATGCGGTCGCCGGCGTCGCTGAATGCCGCTTGCACCGCCGTGCCCGACGATACACCGAGCGGATAGGCGCCGCGCGCCGCGCCATTTTCGAGCTCCCAAAGCAGGGCGTAATCGCCTTGCAGCGTCATGATCCATTCGCCCGCAGGCGCGAAGCGGACCAAGCGTGGACGCGCCGCCTCATCCGCCAGTCGCTGCGCGCTATCCAAATCGCCGCGCGCCAGCCATAACTCATTCGCTTCGGTGAAGGCCAACGCCGATTCCCCATCCGGCGACAAATGCAGGTCGCTCACGGCGCCGCCATCCCATTGCCAGCTGCGGACTTCGGCGCCAGTTTCAATGTCGATGACGATCAGGCGATCATCGCTGTAAACGGCTAGTCTTTCGCCGGACATGCTGACAGTGCTGGCGGGCAACTGAAGGAGAAGCGCTTGATTATCTACCTGTTGCAAGCTGACGGCGCCTTCCTGGACGTGGAGGAAGACATCGCCGCTCGGGCTGATTGAAGCGCCGGGCAGCGAATCCGAAATCGTCAGCAGCGGTTCTGCCGCCCGATCGCTCAGCCGCCACAGATGGGCGGCGCCATCCGCTGTTTTGGCGATGACCAGGCCAGAATCCGCGCTCGCTTGCAGGCTCTCAATACTGGCCGGCGCGCTTGCGATCTCGCGGATGAAACTGCCGTCCGCGCTTGACCAAAGCACGGCGCGGTTATCGACCGTGGCGGAAAGGATCGTCTCCGAATCGAGGAACTGCGCCGACTTCAACATTTTGGAAACTTCGCTATCGTAGCGCCGCAGGAGGCTTCCGTCGCGCGCGTCAATCAAGGCGGCGCGCCGATCGCTTTCGCTATTATCCACCACCACAAGCGCGATCTCCTCATAAAATGATATGAAGAGCAGATCATCGGTGGCGGCTGCCAGGCGGTCGCCGCTGAGGAAGCTCCAGTTGAAGCCCTCGGTGACGCGAGCAAGTTGCCGGCTCGTCGATAGCTCCCAGAGTAATAGATCGCCGGTATTGCTGTCACCGGGATAGGCGGGCAGGCTGCTGCCGCCGCTGTAGCCGATATTGCCCGAATCATCGTAGCCACGGTGCGCGCGCCCGTCGGAATCGGCTGTGATCAGTTCAAGCGTCTCAGCCGACCACTGCGCCATCTTGATCGAGCCATCGGCTTCCGACCAGCCAATGACGCGCTCGCCATCGCCGGTCACGATCAGATCATACAGCGTCATCTCGCCGCTGGTATCCGCGCGATAAGTCGCCAGTTCTTCGCCGCTTTCGACGTCCCAGGCCGCCAGCAGCGGATCGCTTCCGGCGCTGTAAAGCGTATCGCCGGCTGGGCTGAGAGCGATGGCAGTTACGGCGCCTTCGTGAGCGCGCAGGCGCTGCGCGACCGATCCGCTGAGCCCATCGCGAATGACGACCTCTCCGTCGTCCGAGGCTGATGCCATGCTTTCGCCATCGCGGCTGTAAGCGATTAGCCCAATGCGACCGTTTTGGTCGGTCCATTCGTGAACGAGAGACCAGGTTTCGCCGTCATAGAATTGAAGTTTGTCACCGCCGCGCGGCGCTACGGCAAATCCGTCTCCCGCCGGATGAAGTCGAATCAGCGCGACGTCATTCAAAGTCATCGTCCGTCCTGCCGCCGACGCTTTTCGCAAGAGACGATAAGCCGACCTGGGATGCTCAAGCCCGTCCTTCGCCTGCCAAGCCAGCGCCAGCGCCAGTTCAATCTCGCCCCGCGCCAGCGCGTCTTCGCCTGCCTGAACCAGACCTGCGGCGACTTCATCTCGTTCCAATTGGGCAATTTCAGTGGCGCGCGTCCGCGTGGCGCGGATCTGCTCCAGGGCTTGAGCCGTCTGCGTCAGCTTGGCGGCGGCCGTCGCTGTGATTGATTCGGCGGTGGCAAATTCGGCGACGGCTGCGCGTACGCCGGCGCCGGTCGCCGCGACTTGGTCGATCAAGCCGACCGCGCTGTCGCTTTCGGCAGTGGCTTTGGCGGCGGCCAAGCCAGCTCGCGCGGCCGCTTCGCTCGTCAGCGCGACAACTGCGCGCCCGCTTTGCCACCCGTTAACAGCTTGTAGAAGCAAGAGCAAGCCTGCCCCAAGCGCGACAATCAGCAATATGCCCAGGACAATGCGCCTGGGCCGGTGGCGCGCGCGGCGGGGCGGCTGACGGCGGCTGCTGTGGATGTATTCCAATTGCAGCGCCGACGGTTTCGGATGGCGCGCCGAGGCGGTCGCCAGCCAGCTTCGCGCCTCATCCAGCCGATCGTGTGGCAAGAGCAGGTCCGGCGGCCGTCCGCGCCCCCGCCACTTTTCCGCCAAAACCAGCAATTCAGTGTGCAGTTTAAGGTTAGCGTCAGCCCGCAGATATGCGCGCAGCTCATCAACCCGGGCGCCGAGATCGTCCTCTTCACGGAAAAACACGTAAGGATTCTGCGCGATCGCTGGATGAACCTCTACCTCGATTTCTTCCTGCAAGATCAGCGTGACCAGCCGTTTGCCATGGCTGACCGCGTATTGCAGGAGCTCGTTGCAGAGTTGACTCTCGGCCGAGTCGGGCGACATCACGAAGGCGACGGAATAAGAGCGCAGCGCGCCGTCTTTCAGTCTCGTGCTGCCGTCGGCGCTTTTGCCAAATTCGTCTTCGTTGAAGCAGGCGTCGACGCCGGTGGCTCGCAATTGCGCGACAATCCGCCGTACGCGCTCGAGGTCGGCTGGGTGATAAATGAAGAAGATGTCAAAGTAGCTGTCGTTCTCGCGCATGGCTGGTCGAGCATGTCAGGTGGCGGACGCCAATACAACCGACTATAGCATAGATGCGCCTTCGCTATCGCTCCACCGGCGATCACTGCCGCGAGGCGACGAAAAACCGCCGGCGGCTGCCAGCGGTCTTGTCTTGATCTATGCGCAGGCGCGCGATTGCGTTGGCGGCTATCCGCCAGCCTGATGCGTGATGCGGCCCTCAAGCTCAACGCTGAGCGGGCTGTTGGCGGCGATATAATCAGCCACCACCTGATCGAGCGGACGGCCCGCATCGTAAGCGTTCATCGCGTTGGTCTCCAGGATGGAGAAGCCATCGCCGCCGCTGCGCAAATAGTCGTTGCTGGCAATGGTGTAGACAGCTTCCATATCAAGCGCGACGAATTCGCCATCTTGCATGACTTCCGCGCTGACAATGCGGCTGCCGGGCTCTTGCGTCGCGTCAAATGTGAAACGCAGCCCGGCCACTTGCAAGAAGCGTCCGGACGCGCCATCCACCATGGGATTGTTGTTCTCGTCAACTTCGACGCGGCCCACGCCGTTCTCCAGCGCCGCCAGCACATCAGCGCCCGTCAATTCAAAGGTGCTGATCAAATTGCCGAAGGGCAGCACATTCAGCACATCGCCCAGCGACACCGCGCCTTGCGCGATATCGGCGCGGATGCCGCCGCCATTCTGCAGGACGATATCAACGCCGGTGTCTTCCAGCATGGCATCAGTGATGACATTGCCCAGCAGGCACTCCTCAATGCGGCAGAGGCGCGGGCTGGCGCCGGTCAAGTCCACGCTGGTTTCGCCCACAGGCTGCGAGGTCAGCTCGGCGATCGGCGCAGCCAAGTCAGCGATAATCTCGCTGAGTTCTGGGTCGGGCGCGATGTAACGGCTCAGCAAGATGGCATCGCCGTCCCAGTCGGTCAAAACGCCCGCG
>JAPOYT010000119.1 GCA_026706445.1 Chloroflexota bacterium | reverse complement strand
GCCGAGGCGGCCGCGCAGCATCCATTCTTTCGCCAGGGCGGCGGCGGGCGTGAATCGATGATTGAGGTTGACGCCATAGCGTAAGTTGTTCTCACGGGCGAGCGCGACCATCTCCTCGGCTTCCGGGACGCGGTTGGAGATCGGCTTTTCACCGAGCACGGGATATCCCGCCGCTAGCAGCTGCATGGTCGGCGCGTAGTGGTCGCCGCCATTTTCGGCGCCGGCGGTGGTGACGCTGGCCGCGTCAAATTCGACGCCGCTTTCCAGCAGCGACTGAACCGAATAGAAGCCTTGACAGCCAAAGGTCTCGGCCGCCTTGTCCGAGCGCTCCTGCAGGATATCGCAGACGGCGACAACTTCCGCCTCCGGATGATTCGTATAGCAGCGGCCATGATTGTTGCCGATGCCGCCCATGCCAACGATGGCTACGCGAAGGGTCATATTGCTGTCTCCTTGTTATTCGTGGGCGACCTAATGGGTCGCGTAGACACCGACCGTCAGTCGCCCCTACAATTTCGTTTTATGCGGGTGACCTGATAGATCCCCCAATAATTTTGTGTCATGCGGGCCTTTCAGGAAGCGCCCCGACAGTTTGCCAGATGCGGGCGACTCACAGAGTCACCCTTACAGATTTCTGTTTCGCTATTCTTCTTCGCGCGATTGGGCTTGCAGTCTGATCGCTTTTTCGAGATCGGGCAGCGAGAGCGTGTCATAAGCCTGCTGCGACGTCTTGAAGGGCCCGACGCCTGCATGGCCGTGCCAGTCGCCTTGCGTGTGCATGGGATTGGTCAAACCGGTTTCCGCTTCGCGTTTGGCGATCCAGGCATCCATGCGCGCCCGCAGCGCCGCCACGACATCGGGCCGCTCTTCAGCCAGATTGTTGTCTTCGTTCGGGTCTTCCACCAGATTGAAAAGCTCGATCTCGGGCTTGAAGTGGAAATCGGGTTCGAGGGCGATCATCAGCTTCCAGCCGGGAGTGCGCCAGCCGTGCTTGCGCATCCAGGTGCACTCGCTGATGTAGAACTCGCTGTCGAAGGACGTTTCTTCGCCGTTCACCAGCGCCATCAGGCTTTGACCGTCAAATTGATAGCCATCGTCCGCTGACTGATCGGCCAATCCAGCCAAGTCGAGCAGGGTGGGCAGCAGGTCTTTATGCTGATTGAAGCCGCTGAGACGCGCGCCGGCGGGAATGCGGTCGGGATAGCGGATGATCAACGGGACGTGCAGGACGTTGTCGAAGATGCCGTGATGATCGAACCAGAGCTCGTGATCGTAAAGTGTCTCGCCATGATCGCCATTTAGGACGACGATCGTGTTGTCGGCGATGCCCATGCTGTCCAGCGCTTCGAATATCGCTTGGATGCAGGCATCCATATAAGCGATAGCGCCATCGTATTGCGCGATTACATAATCTTTATCCGTAAGGCCGGGCGGCATCCAAGACTTATAAAATACGGCGAATGGTTTGAAGCTGAACACGGGCTCCATCGAGCGGTTGTTCGGGTCGCATTCATCGCCGTGATAAAACATGCGCTCGTAAGGTTCCGGCGGCAGGTAGGGCGCGTGCGGGTCCATGTGGCGCAGCGTCACAAACCAGGGCGCCTCCTCGGCAGTGAGCCGCTCCAGTTCGGGTATGGTCACATCGTTTAGGTTCTGCGCTTTGGGACTGCGGCCGTGCGCGAAGCTGCCCCAGCCGGCAAACTCGACATAGTTGTCGTAACCGCGCGAACTGGGATTACCTTTGAAGCCAACTGATGTCGTGTTGTAGCCGTAGCGCCGGAAGATCTCAGCCGCTGTTGGCGCTTCCGCGCGCAGCGGACCCTGATGGCGCAGCGCTACCACTTGGGTGCCGAAGCAGTCCAGCCCGGTGAGCATGGAGGCGTAGGCGGGCGTGGTCGGGATATGAGGGCTAAAGGTGTTTTCGAATAGGGTTCCCGCTTGGGCGAAGCGGTCGATGTGTGGGGTGGTGAGTCGGTCGTAGCCGTAACAGGACATGTGGTCGGCGCGGATGGAGTCAATGGCTATTAGCAAGACATTTGGTTTATCAGGCATAGGCTCTGCTCCTTAAATTTCGGGGAAGTCTACCATAGGCGCACACGTGGCGCTACAGATTCGACTGCAAGCCAATAAGTTAGCTATTCTGGCGTGATTTCGCAAGCATGGGAACAGGGCAATCGCATCAAATTATTTTTTTCACCACAGAGGCGCCGAGGACACAGAGTTTAAGTTTTATCAGGGCAAAACCCCTCTGAAAGCTACGTGCTAATGGGCGAAGATGCTCCTAAATTGAAGTGCAGTTCCCCAAAATAATAACTGAAAGCCTTTTCTCTGTGCTCTCAGTAGTTCAAACAAAGTAATGAGAATGACTGCCGTACGAAAGAAAATGCCAAAATAATCGAAAACCTGTAGGGGCGAGCCGGTGGCTCGCCCACTCCTGCCATATTTTCCAATCACGTTTCGCACGACAAACTTGGAACTACTGAG
>JAPOYT010000089.1 GCA_026706445.1 Chloroflexota bacterium | reverse complement strand
GCAGTCGGCTCATAACCGATTGGTTCCAGGTTCGAGTCCTGGTGGACCCACAGTAAGCGAAGCCGCGCTAGCAGGCTCATTTCCACCATGTCGCCTTGCCCGCGATCCCTGCGCTGCGGCGCCGCACAACAATCTCTCCAGAGGAAGACCGCAGCGTGAGCGCCAATCCAATCGCCCCCAATGTAGAGTTCGCGCGGAAGTTGATCGAACATTGCTGCTGGGAAGACGAGCGGGTCTGGAAGCTCGCTATCGTCCCGCTTTCTGATGCGCAATTCACGCGGGAAGTCGGATTTGGACTCGGCTCCATCCAACTTGAGTGCGTCCGCATCATGAATACCGAGCAGATCTGCTTGGCGCGCATTCGTGGCGAGCCGCCGCCGCCACGAAACTGCCAACTCGACCGCCGAGAGATGCGCGCTCAGTGGCGCGAAATACACGCTGCCTGGTCGGACTTCACGGAGGCGCTGGACGCCGATCTGCTACTGTCGGATTGTATGACTGCTGATGGTAGAGGCGCGGTCACGCTAAAGGTTTGGCAGCTGATTTTCAATGTCGTCTATCAAGGCACGGCGCATCGCTCTGATATCATGCGCATGGTGGCGGAAGTTCATGAGCCGCCCGCATTTGATCTGAGCTTGATGCAATTTCTTAGCGGGGTGTTTCGTCAATGACAGCCGACATGCTTCGGTCGCTTTTTGCCTTTCAAATTAGGGAAGATCGCCGCCTTTGGGATGAGGCGATCATGACGCTGCCTGAATCCGCGTTCTATGTCGATACCGGTTATTCCTGGGGCGCCTTGCAGGCTGAGTGCGTACACGTCGTAGATGTGATGAGCCGCAGCCTGCAACGCGTTCACGGCATCAAGTCGACAAGCGCGGTAGTCACGATCGACGAACCTGCGCGCGCGCAGATCCGGGAGATTTGGGATGCGGTGGAAGCGCAATGGCAGACCTACTTTGCCGCTCTCGATGACCAGGCCTTCCAACGCGAGATCGATATCATCTACCGCGATACGGCGATGACGACGCCTGTCTGGCAGACGATCTTCCATTTCTTCAATCACAACACGTTGCATCGAGCTGAGATGAGGCAAATGGTCGCGGCTTTGGGCGGCGCTGCGAACCCCGATATGCCATTCAGCGACTATTGTCTCGCAAACTCCCGATAGGCATTCGCGCGAACGCGGGACTGCAAGTCTCGGTCGCTCGGCAATTGCGCATTTGCCGCAACCGCGAGAGGGTAGGCCGGGTCAACTCCAGCGCCGGTGCGTCTTGATTCGGTCGTAAGCCGAACTCACTTCCTTGAAGCGCTTTTCCGCCTCGTCCTTTTCGTGCTCGCTGACATCCGGATGATAGCGGCGCGCCAGGTTTCGAAAGGCTTCTTTTACCGCTTCTTGACCGGCGCCGACTTCGATCTCCAGCGCGAGGTAAGCGGCGCTGATCGGCTCGGCCGAGTCTGTTTCGGGCGGGCGAGTCTGCTTGGTGCGATAGTGAAATCGCTGCTGCGCGCGCTCCTCACTGATGCGGCGCTTGAAGTTGGCGGAGGCAATATCGCCGATATACCAGGTACCACGGATATTCGTCTGGTATTCGCGCCGGCGCACTGACACAGTATCAAAGGGAAAATCCACCGTATGCCAGACGATGAATTCATTGCGCTGGGTCGTCTCTTCAATATTGACTTGGATCAAGCGGACGCCGCTGTCCTCGGTGACGAAGGCGTAGACGGCGCCCCGGTTCATCACTCGCAAGTCGTCCTGCCATTCGCGCAGGCGGCCGCAGTAGCCGTCAGCGGGCAGCAGCGAGGCGTCAATGAGGAAGAGCGAGCCGACGCTGGCATTCGTGTTCTGTTTGAGGATGGCTTTGATCAAGCGAGGCGCGGGCTCGCTATCAAATGTATATACGTAGAGGCGGCTGTTCATCCAGGTCTCGACCACGATGTCGGGTTCGTGGCGGCGCGATGTGAGCGTCGCATCCGCCGCGGCGCTGGCGAAACGAACATCCTGGATTTCGCGAAATCGCGCTTTAAGCTGGCTCGCGACGCTTTGTGGCATAGGGTGCCTCTACGTTAGCGACTGAATGGCGCCATCTTACGGCGCGAACTGGCGCTTTGTCAATTCGAGCGATTCAACGGCGCCGAAACACCGGTAGTGTATCGAATTCGGTTGAAATTGTTGCGGTTTGCTTCGAATCCTTGCTCTACTTCCCTCACCCAAACTAACGATGAATTGTAGGGGCGAGCCGGTGGCTCGCCCGAAGCCTTTGTTTTTCTCGATTTAGGGCGAGCCAAGGGTAGCGTAGACACTAACCTACGCTCGCCCCTACAGACTGTCAGGTGGATGCAATTTACCTGTTTCAACCGAAAAGGATACACTACCGAAACGTCTTACCCTTGCGGAAAAGGCACCATCTGCGATACAATCAACGCAAATCGGGCCGTTAGCTCAACTGGCAGAGCGCCTCGTTGACGTCGAGGAGGTTACAGGTT
>JAPOYT010000068.1 GCA_026706445.1 Chloroflexota bacterium | reverse complement strand
CTACTTCACGTCATCGTCCGTTGGCGCGCTGGAAGTGGCGCCGGCCGACCCCAATGTCATTTACGCCGGCACGGGCGAAACCACCATCCGCATTGATGTGTCGATAGGCGATGGCATCTACAAATCGACCGATGCCGGGCGCAGCTGGAAACATCTGGGCCTGAAGGAGACGCGCCAGATCGCCAAGATCCGCAGTCATCCGAAGAATGCCGATCTGGTCTACGCGGCCGTTTTCGGGCATGCCTTTGGGCGCAACCCCGAGCGTGGCGTTTATCGCTCGAAGGATGGCGGCGAGACCTGGGAGAATGTGTTGCGCGTCAGCGACAAAGCCGGCGCCATCGACCTGACGATCGACCAGAACAATCCGCGCGTCATTTACGCCTCGTTTTGGGAGGCTTACCGCAATTTCTGGCAGATCTCGTCGGGCGGTGAAGACAGCGGCATCTGGCGCTCGATGGATGGCGGCGACACTTGGGAGAACATCAGCAGGAATAAGGGTTTGCCCGGCGGGCGATTCACCGAATCGCCCCTACTTGGCAAGATCGGTTTGGCGGCATCGCCGGCGCAGCCCGGGCGCGTCTGGGCGATCATCGAGAACCAGCCCGATGGCGGCATCTACCGCAGCGATGATTATGGCGAGACCTGGGTCGTGGGCAGCAAGGATAACCGCCTCATCTCGCGCGCCTGGTATTATATGCACTTGACCGCCGACCCGCTCGATGCCAATACGATTTACATCAACAACCTAAACTTCTGGAAATCGACCGATGGCGGGCATAACTTCACCGAGATCACTACGCCGCACGGCGATGACCACGACCTTTGGATCCACCCGCGCAACAATAAGGTCATGATCCACGGCAACGACGGCGGCGCCTGCGTCTCGCTGAATGGCGGACTTTCCTGGTCGAGCATTTACAATCAGCCGACGGCGCAGTTTTATCATCTCGATTTCGACAGCAACGAGCCCTATTACGTTTATGGCACGCAACAGGACAATTCGAGCTTGCGCGTGCCCAGCCGCAGCCGCTATTCATCGATCACCTGGGAAGACTGCGACATCATCGGCTCGGGCGAGAGCGGCTATATCGCCGTCGATCCCGCCGATTCGAATATCACTTATGTCGGCGCTATCGGCAGTTCGCCGGGCGGCGGCAACAGCTTGCAGCGCTACGACCATCGCACACAGCAGATCCGTCTTATCGCCACCTGGCCCCGCAGTTCAACCGGTTTGGGCGCGGGGGCGGACAAATACCGCTTCGCCTGGACCTACCCCATTGTCTTTTCGCCGCATGACAGCAACACCATCTATATCGGCGGCAATCAAATTCTCAAGACGACTGACGAAGGACAGAGCTGGGAAGAGATTAGCCCCGATTTGACGAAAGCTGATCCCGAGACCTTAGGTCCGTCGGGTGGTCCGATCAATCGGGACGCGGTGGGCGCCGAGCATTACGCAACCGTATACACGCTGGCGGAGTCGCCACACGAGCCGGGTGTCATTTGGGCTGGCTCCGATGATGGCTTGCTTCATATCACGCGAAACGGCGGCGAAGACTGGACGGACATCACGCCACTATACCCCCCACCCCAAACCCCTCCCCCACAAGGAGGGAGGGGCTTAACTGCCGACTCCGCGCCTGACTCTCCCTCTCCCTTAATGGTCGCAGGGGGCCGGGGGGACGGGATTGCGGGAGACATGATGTTCACCATGATCGAGCCGTCGCCGCACGATAAAGCGACCGCCTACGTCACCGCCACGCGCTACAAGAATGACGACTACGCGCCCTACGTCTTCAAGTCGACCGACTACGGCGCCAGTTGGTCGCTGATCGTGGATGGCATCGCCGAGGATCACTTCTGCCGCGTCGTGCGGGAAGACCCAATGCGCGAAGGGCTGCTTTATCTGGGCACTGAATTCGGTTTGTATGTCTCATTTGACGTGGGCGCGTCTTGGCAGCGCTTCCAGCTGAATCTGCCCATTTCGCCGATTTACGATCTCAAACTAAACGGAACAGATCTAGTTGTCGCCACGCACGGACGCTCGTTTTGGATTCTGGATGATGTTGGTGTATTGCATCAAATTGCGGCCCCCCATCCCCAACCGCCAGTGTCCTCGCGGCGCGCCCCTTCCCCCACGGGGGAGGGAAGGGGAGAAAAAAGCCCCTCCCTCCCTATGGGGGCGGGAAAGGGAGAAAAAAGCCCCTCCCTCTTTATGGGGGAGGGGTTTGGGGAGGGGGCCCGCCTGCTCAAGCCGGGGACGGTTGAGCGTCACCTGCCGAAAGTCTTCGAGGGCTTGTTCGAGAGCGGCGATGGCAAGCAGTATATGAGCACGCTGGGCATGGTCGCCGCCTACGTCAAGGAAGAGACGCCCGAGCACGGCGTCAAACATACCTACCTCGACAGCGGAACCAATCCGGCCAAGGGCGCGGTCATCACCTATTACTTGCCCGAGGCGTCAGAATCGACGATCGAGCTGCGCATCGACGACGCCGATGGGAAGGAAGTCAAGACTTTCAAGAGCTTGCACGCCGATGAGGAAGAAAAGGCAAAACTCCCCTTCCCTGATGCTTCGGGGAAGGGGTCGCGCCGCGTAGACACTGGCGGTCGGGATGGGGTAGAAAAGGAGCTCCGCATCCCGTCAAATGCCGGCTGGAATCGCTTCATCTGGGATCTGCGATACCCGGACGCGCACAAGGTGGCGCCCCATGATGACAATCAGCAGAGCTTCGGCAAGGGGCCGCATGCCGTGCCGGGCGCTTACCGCGTGACTCTCACTGTGGGCGATGAAGAACTGAGCCAAGACTTTGCGCTTGTGAAAGAAGCGGGCGTGGCGGCGAGCCAAGCCGATCTGCAAGCGCAGTTTGACCTGCTGCTGTCGATACGCGACAAGGTCTCGGCGACGCACAAGTCGATCAATCAGATGCGCGATGCGCGGGCGCAGCTCAAGGGCTGGCGCGAGCGGCTGGCCGGGCTGGACACGGCAGCCGGCATCATTGACGCGGCGAAGGCGCTGGAGGAGCAAGTGCTGGCGGTCGAGAAGGAGCTGATGATCCCGGAGACGCGTCAGGGCTGGCCCGATGCGATGAATCATGGCGACCGCCTGGCGACGCAACTGAGCAACTTGAGCTTCAACGTCAACCTGGGCGATTACAAGCCGACCGATTATGAATACGAGGCATTCGACGAAATCGCCGGCGATATTGATGGGGTGGTGGAAAAGTTCGATGAGCTCGTCGACGGCAATCTGGCCGAGTTCAATACGATGCTCAGCAATGCTGGATTTGGTAAGGTTGCGCTGAAGGTGGAATGACTTGCCTTTGTCCGAGCTGACACGCAGCGCGTTTGAACGAGCGCGGGGAGATTTGTCATGAAGAGATGGCTGCTACTGATGGCTTCAACGGCTACGCTGCTTTGGTCCATGGCGCTGCCATTGCAAGCGGAGAGCCTCATCATCGGCGTCGAATGCAGTCTGGCGGAGGCAATCGCCGCCGCCAATACCGATAGCGCAGTTGGCGCCTGTCCGTCTGGCTCTGGTGACGACAGCATTAGGCTCACGGATGACACCATCCTCAGCGCGGCGCTGCCTGCCATCGACAGCCCGCTCACGATCGACGGCGATGGTCACAGCATTAGCGGCGCCGGGAAATATCGCATCTTTGATGTAATCGGCGGCCAACTAACTGTAGTCGACCTTACGCTGATCAAAGGGACCGCGCCCGAGGAAGAATATGGTGGCGCGATACGGCTGCAGAATGGCGCCCTAGTTACCGTGGGGAATTCCACTCTCACCGAAAACGCTGCGGCAAGGGGCGGCGCAATAGCGCTTGACGGCGGCAGCGCGCTAAGTATTAGCGAGAGCAGCTTTCAGGGAAACAAAGCGGGAATGGGCGGCGGCGCGATATACGCCGATGGCGGAAGCGTTCGCGTCAGCGACAGTCAATTCGAAGCGAACTGCGCTACACGGGCGACTCACATCGTCGAGACGAGCCGCGGCAGCGCCGAAGCCGCGCGCCTTGTAGATAGCGATGGCTGCCTGCGCGTCGCCTATTACTGGTCTAGCGCGGAAGAGATGGTCGATACCGAGCAAGGCGATGGCGGCGCCATCAGTTTTGAGGGTAGCGCGCAAGTTTCAATTGAGAATGTCCGCTTCAGCAATAACAAGGCGACAAACGGCGGGGCGATAGCCGGCGCAAGCGAGAGCGGCGTTTTGACGATCACGGGCAGCAGTTTCTCGGGCAATCTCGCCGCAGTAGACGGCGGCGCGCTGGATACGCATGGCGGCACAGTCGAGATTGCCCAGAGCAGCTTCGTGCAAAACAAGGCAGACGGCGCTGGCGGCATGTTGCGCATCGGGGCCGGCCCTGTTCAAGTTACCAATACGACAATCCACGGCAATCGGGCGGGCGGACACGGCGGCGTCGCCGCTCTCGATGACGGCGAGTTGATCGTGACCCACGCAACGATGAAGGAAAACGGCGCGTCACTGACAGGAGCCGGCGCTATCGCGAATTGGGGCGGGATCGTCAAGCTGCGCAATAGCATTATCGACAGCTCGGGCTCACATGAGGATTGCGTTGGCGCGCTGGAGCAAATCGTCGGCATGTTGAGTCGCGATGGCACTTGCGGCCATTTCCGCAGCGATGATCCCCTGCTGGGCGAATTGACGGGAGAGCCGGCCTGGCATCCGCTGGGGGACGGCAGCCCGGCCATTGACGCCGCTGACCCAGCCTATTGCCCGGAAGCCGACCAACGGGCCACGGCGCGTCCTTATGGCGCTGGCTGCGACATCGGGGCGGTTGAAACGACGACCGCGGCGCCGCCGATTCCTGATGCGCCGGAGATATGCCCGTTGCCTGAGCAGATCGTCGCCGCCAACACCGACGCGCCCTTTGGCGCCTGCCCGGCTGGCGCTGGACCCGATGTCTTCTACCTGACCAGGGACTTTACGTTGGATAAGCCTCTCCCTCAGATCACGAGCGACATCACGATAGAAGGCAACGGTTACACGCTTAGCGGCGATGGGCGCTTTCGCATTTTCGATGTCAGGGCGGGCAAACTGACGATCAATAACTTGACCCTGGCGGACGGCGACGCCAGCGCCCGTTACACTGAATACGGCGGAGCGATACGGCTGCGCGGCGCAGCGCAGGTAGTACTCAATGACTCCATGTTCCGCAACAACAAGGCGCAATATGGCGGCGCAATCGCCATGGAAGATAATACGACGCGTCTGACCATCAACAGAAGCGGCTTTGTTGGCAATAGAGCGGTCTTCGATGGGGGCGCGCTTTATACCTTTTATGGCGGCGTCATCACCATTGAGAACAGCAGCTTCGTCCGCAACTTCAGCCAGCGGGGCGACGGAACCGGCGGCGCAATCAGCGCTCAAGAGGCCGTATCCGTTGACATTAGCAATAGCACCTTCTTTCGCAACATTGCCAGTATTGGCGGCGCTATATATGGCGGGATTCGTTCCAGCTCTTTCCATAGCAGCCTCAGCCTTGCGCTCACGCACGTGACCATGCTGAATAACGCTGGTTATGGCACGGGGATATACATCGAGAAGAACAACCGAGGCTCCATCCGCCTGCTCAACAGCGTGATTGTCGGTCGCGGAGAGACCGTCCACTGTCACGCGCGGCTGGCGCAGAATAGCGGCAATTTCATCCATGACGGAAGCTGCTCGCCCAAGCTGAGCGGCGACCCGATGCTTGAGGAACCGTCTGACTTTAGCGCCTCTGTGTCGCCAGCGCCAGGCAGCCCTTTGATACGCGCGGCCGATCCACGATTCTGCACAGGCGGCGATCAGCTAGGCAGAGCGCGCGCGGTCACAGGACCCTGCGATATTGGCGCGATTGAAACCGAGCCGGGCAGCCGGGCGCTATCCGATTGCGCGATAAAGACGATCGGCCGTCTCTCCTTGCGTAACGCGCCCGACGGCGAGCGGATCGGCGCCGTGTCAGCTCAGGCGACGTATTCGGCTTTGGCGCGGACGCCGCGTTGGTTCAAGGTCGACCATCAAGGCGCGCGGGGCTGGATTAGCGCCGATTATGTGACCAAGCAAGGCAGCTGCGAGTAGCGCAAACCAGCCAGATGACGCTGCCCGTCAGCCAAACCGGCGGTACAGGCTTTCGGCAAACATGACGAAATGAAACGCAGTAAACCCTTCCTCCTGTTGATGCTGGCGGACTTCGTGGCGCGCTCGGCGTATCAGATGGGCAAGACCCCGCTGCTGCCCATTTTCGCCGCGGCTTTGGGCGCATCGGGCGCCTTCCTCGGGCTGATCGTGTCGGTCTCGACGGTGACTGGGCTCTTCCTCAAGCCGCTCTTTGGCATCTTATCCGATCGCTGGGGGCGGCGCGTCTGGCTCTTGATCGGCGCCGGATTCTTCACCCTCATGCCCTTTTTGTATGGCTTCATCCGGACGCCTGAACAGCTCCTGATTATCCGGCTGATACACGGCTTGGCGACGGCGATTTACGGTCCCGTAACGCTCGCCTACATCGCCGAAATTTCACGCAAGGATAAGACCGCCGAAGATATCGGCTGGTTTCAACTGGCGCGCAGTGGCGGCTATATCGTGGGACCGGCGTTGGCGGGCTGGCTGCTGCTCACGCTGGATGCGGCTGCGGTATTCACCATCATCGGCTTGATCAGCTGCGCCGTCTTTTTGCCGATTCTGAACTTGCCGGAGACGCGACCGACCGAGAAACGAAAGCGCAAGCCGATTTTTCAGCAGATCAAAAGCGCGATACGCGATGGCGGACGCACGCCGGCTGTCTGGCTGACTGGCGGGCTGGAGGCGGTCACCTTCATCGCGCTTTATACGCTGAAAGCATTCCTTCCCATATATGCGCTGGAAGCGGGCGTTAGCGTGGCTTTGGTCGGTCTGTACTTCAGCTTGAACGAAGCGGCGCACGTGTTGGGCAAGCCTTTCGGCGGCCGCCTGGGCGATCGCTGGGGTTATCTGCCGACAATCAGCCTGGGCATGCTCCTGCTGGCGGCTTCGCTGCCGCTCGTTCGCCTTCTCGATCAAGGTCTTGTCTTCCTCGTCCCAGCAGCGCTGATGGGCTTGGCGCAGGCGCTGATCTTCCCGGCGGCTGTCGCGCTCGTTTCCGATCGCATCAACCCGGAGCACCTTGGCGCAGGCATGGGATTGATCGGCATGATGCAGAACTTCGGCAAGGTCGCTGGTCCCGTTCTGGGTGGCTTGGCTATCACGGCGCTTGGATATGAGGCGACCTTGGTTGGCTTGAGCCTCATGCTCGCGCTCGGCATCGCCGTGATATGGGGTTTTTTCACGCCGCGGAGGCCTATAGTTACAAGACTCTAGACCTGATGGACATGACGAGGATGTATACAGGATAGATACAGCATGTTATGCTAAATGACACAGTACCGTTGACGTTCATGAAGAAGGTCGCTCATGTCTGATCCCGTAGAGGAAACTAGGCCGATCGCCGGTCGCGGCAAGCGTTTGCAGGTCCCGGATATGAGTGGCGCGTGTTTGAAAGGCGCCCGTTTACGCCGCGCGAATTTGGCAGGAGCAATATTGCACTTCGCGAATTTGCGGGCCAGTGACTTGCGGGGAGCAAACCTAAGAAAAGCAGGCTTAAGCTTCGCGAATTTGAAACTCGCGGATCTTGGCGGCTCAAACCTCGGCATGTCGGACTTGCGTCACGCCTGTTTGGAGCAAGCGAACCTGTGTCGGGTCAATCTGAACCAGGCGAACTTGCTAGGCGCGAGGCTCGCTGGAGCACGCTTGGACAACGTTGACCTTGCCGGAGCAATTCTACCTGATGGTACGCATTATTCTGATGAAACGAACCTCGAGCGATTTATTAATGAGGACAATCCAGCGTTTGCGGCAACTCTTGAGGCGGTGAATGCAACGGAAAAAAAAGACAGCGCCGCGCAGGAACGGGAAGGCGTCGCAGGCGATAGCGATTTGTCTTGGGCACAGTTTGTCGAACGGACCTATGGCAGCCTCGCTGATGATCCAATTGAATGGCGTCCGCCCATATTCATTGAGAGCGAAGACACACGTGAATGAGATACTTGCTCGATACTAATGCTTGCATTCGTTACATCAACGGACGAGCGCCTAACCTTCGCGTAGTATTTCATAGCAAAGCCTATTCGGACATAGTAGTAAGCTCCATAACCAAGGCTGAAATGTATTTCGGCTCCCAGAAGAGCCAGACACCAGAGCGATCACAAGCCAAACAAGAAGAATTCTTCCAGAACATCGATAGCTTGCCTTTTGATGACGATGCCGCCGAGGAGTACGGCAGCATTCGCGCTTATCTGGAAGGACGCGGTACACTTATTGGTCCGCATGATATGCTTATAGCCGCCATCGCGCGCGCTAACGGACTAATTGTGGTCACGCGCAACACGCGGCACTTCAGCCGAATTCCTGGACTAAATGTCGAAGATTGGGAGGTTGAGCAAGGTTTTCCCAATTGAGACGCTTTACAATCTCAGACCCAGCAGCCGTTGACCAATTCGCCGCGGATATTGGCGACGCGTCGCTTCCCCGACCCATCGGCATTCATGACGAATAGCTGATTCTGCCCGGCGAAGGTCGAGGGCGTAACGTAGCTGACTTGCGCGCCATCGGGCGACCAGCGCGGCGAGGTCGCGCCGCCGAGGTGGTCGGTCAGCTTGATCATTTCACTAGCGCCGCGATCAATTCGATAAACTTGCCGATCCACCACCAGCGCCAGTCGCTCGCCTGTCGGCGACCAATCGAGATCGCTGATCGTCAACGATGACTCGTATGCGATGGATTCGTCTGCGCCGGACGAGCTGGCGATGGCGAGCTGGTACATCTTCGTGGTATCGCCCTCTTGACGTTCAATAATGTAAGCGATGCGCTTCCCGCCCGGCGCCCAGACCGGCGAGCGGTAGGAAAGCGTGGCCGTTGGCGTCTTGACAATGTGGTATTGACGGCTCATCAGATCGCCGCCGACCAAGCCGAAGCGCGGTTCCGAGAAGCCTTCAAATTGACGCGAGACCATGATGCGCTCGCCATCCGGCGCGATGGCGATTTGCCGCGTCGCTCTAAGCCGGGCGCCGCTATCCGGCTTGTCAAGATGCAGCCCAGTTCCATCAAGCAGGCTGTGGTGGAAGCCGTTGAGATCATGGCGGTGGCTGGCGATCACCATCTGCTGCGAGGCTGGTTCGCAGTCGATATCGCTGATGCGCAGGTAGCCGTCGCCGTGCTTGATGGAGCCGACAATGCGCTTCATGGAAGGTTGAGTGAACAGGCCGCGCCCATCAAGTTGAATGCGGTAAACCGAGTTGGACCTGCGGCTTGCGTCTAGCGAATCGGTGTCAGATATGAAAATAAATTCGTCGGCGACTGCCTCACCGGCGGGTGCAAGCGCGCGCATTGCCAGCTGCCGCCCACAGAAGAGGATGACGACCACCAGAATGTAGGCGGTGATGATGTTCGTCCGGCGGGAGCGCGTCCCGATGAACATGCCCTGCCCTGCCTCGCTCAAAGCGCCGCGCGAAGTATCGCCGTCAACTCGTCCGCAGTCAGCGCAATCGGATTGCCCTTCATGCTGCTTGACACGCTGGACTTGGCGACGATTTCGTCAAAGTCGTCTTCGCGCAGGCCATAAGCGCGCAAGCCCGGAATGTCGAAGATGCGGCTGGTCTCGCTGATCCAATCCATCGCGTCTTGCGCAGATGCAGCCCGATCGAATAAGAGAAACTGCGCGGCATAATCATAGCGCTTCAGGGCGGGATTCTCTGGCTCACGCGCGTTCAAGGCGCTGATATTCGCTGCCATCACCGGCGGCAGCAGGGCGGCGCAGACGGCGCCATGGGGCGCGTCGTACATGCCGCCGAGCACACCGGCGAATCCATGAACAGCGCCAAGCTTGGCATTTGCCAGCGCCAAGCCGCCTAGCAGGCTGGTCAGCGCCATGTCGTTCCGAGCGGCGGCATTATCTGGTTCGGCATAAACCTTGCGCAGCGAGCGCCCGGCGCGGCGCAAGCCTTCGGCGCATAACCCATCCGTTAGCGGATTGGCGAGGTGAGAGACGAATGGCTCGAGCGCTTGTGTCAGCGCGTCCATGCCGGTGCTGGCGGTGACCGCTGCCGGCACGCTGTGCGTCAGTTGCGGATCGACCAGGGCGATATCGGCGAGCATGCGGTCGTCGCGCAGGCTGACTTTGACCCGATGCTTCTTCGAGCCTAGCACGGCGTTCTTGGTGACTTCGGCGCCAGTGCCGGCCGTTGTCGGCAGGGCGATGAACGGAAGTGGCGCGGCGGCCAGCTTGCGTCCGGCGCCGATGACCTCCAGATAATCGAGCGTTTCGCCGTCGTTGGGTATCAGCGCGGCGCTGGCTTTGCCCGTATCAATGACGCTGCCGCCGCCGATGCTGATCACCAGATCGCAGCCGGCGCTGAGCGCAACCGCCTTCGCTTGGTCAATCACCTCCACCGTCGGCTCGCCGCTGACGGGAAAATGCGTCAGTTGCGCATCAGCGCTTCTCAGCGCGGAAATAAGGCTTGTCACCGAGTCGGGCTGGAAGCTGTCGGTTACGAGCAGGGCGCGGCTGCCGTAACCCAGCGCCAGTTTCGGCAACTCTTTCGCGCTGCCATCGCCGAAGATGATGCGCGCTGCGCTGGCGAATTCAAACTGCATGTTGAGCCTTTCTCTCTGCGATATGGAGTTCTGTCTCTCGATCTGATTTCCGTAATTGTAAGCGCGGTGTCGGTCGCTATAATGGCATTATGTCGAAAATGGGGGAGAAATGCGAATGTTGCAGATGGAAGCCTTGTTGACCGATGAACTGCGTGCCGGGCGCGCGCTGGTGGCGCGTATTGGTCGCTTCCTCTTTGACCGTCACTTGACCGATGCCGGCGGCGGCAATATCAGCTTGCGCGTCGGCGATGTGTTCTGCATGTCGCCCACGCTCGCCGGACAGAACAAGCAATGGCAGCTCGAACCGGATGATGTGCTGGTGGTGGATGGGAGCGGCGAAGTCCTCTGCGGCGAAGGCGGATTAACGCGGGAGAGCGCGGTCCACTTCGGCTTGCATCGGAACTTCGCCGATTATGGCACAGCCGTGATCCACGCCCATCCGCGCAACCTGCTCGTTTTCGCCTGCGCCAATATGGCGATGCCGCCGGTGATGGAAGCCACGCGCAAGTTCGGCCTGACGCCGGTCATCGAATACGCGCCGGCGCACAGCCCCAAGCTGGGCGAGCGCATCGTCGCGACCATGCGCGGCCGCGAGGCCATGATCGCCAAGCACGCCGCCGGCGCGCTGGCGCCCTGGCATGGTCTCTTCCTGATGGGCAAAAACCTGAATGCGGCGCTGGACGCCGTCGAGCGTCTCGATACCAACGCCTACATGATCATGATGTCGCGGCATTTGGGCGCCAGCCCGCACATGCGCGATGAACGCGCAGCCATGGAAGCGGCAATCGCCGACTTCAGCGACGACTAACAAGCATGATCGTCTCCCTAACGCCCAATACGACGCTCGACCTGACCGTATTTGTCCCGCAGTTGGTGACCAATACCACCATCCGCGCCACGCGCACGGTTCACAGCATGGGCGGCAAACCGACCGACGCCGCTTGGATCCTGGGGCGCATGGGCGTCGGCAGTCTGGCGCTGGGTTTGGCGGCCGGCGCTGTCGGCGAAAAGGTCAGATCCATGTTGGAAGAACTCGGCGTGACGACCGATTTCATCGAGGTCGGCGGCGAGACGCGCATCAACACCGTCATCATAGACGAATCCAGCGGCGAACATACAACGATCACCAGCGCCTCAATGCAGGTGCAGCCAGAACATGTGGCAGCCTTGCTCAGGCGCTTCACCGCCGTCCTGCCAAAAGCGTCAGTCGTCATCACCGGCGGTTCGCTGCCCCCGGGCATGGAACCGGATTTCTACGCCGACGCGATTCAACTGGCGCGCGCGCATGATGCGCCGCTGATTTTTGACGCGGCCGAGCCGAACCTGAGCGCGGGCTTGGCCGCCTGCCCCGACTTCATCAAGCCGAACGAGCATGAGCTGTCGGCGCTCGTCGGGCGCAAGCTCAACACCGACACTGAGCTGTACAAAGCAGGGCGAGAGATCCTGGAGCGCTACGGCACGCAAGTCGTGATCACAATGGGAAAAGACGGGGCGCTGGCGATTCTAAAAGATCGCAGCTATCGCATCCCGCCAATCGCGGTCGAGGTCAGCAGTCCGGCCGGCGCCGGGGATGCGGCGCTCGCCGGGTTGGCGCACGCGATCCATCACGAAACATCGCTGGAAGAGGGTTTGCGTCTTGGCATCGCGGCGGCGACGGCGGTATGTTTGCAGCCGGGGACCGCCGCTTACGATGTGGCTGACATGGAGCGATTTCTGCCGCAGGTGGAGTTGATACCGTATTCGTGAAATGGGAGATGCGGGCAGCGCCGCGAACTAGGTTTCTTGCCGCTGCTCAACAAGGGACGCTCGTTCGTTCTTGCGCGCGATGCCATAGAGTCGCTTGATTCGCCCCGTCAACACGTCATAGGTGACGGTGGATACAAGTGCCAGCGCATATAGGAATAACATGAAGAGCCCAATGAGCATTAGCGTTTCCATTAGTCCGTACTCCTCTCGTTCACACCGCCGGCGACATATAGAATGGCTTGCAACGCAATGCAAATTACGGACGAAAAAATTCCAGCGACTATTCCTGCGTTAGCGACAAACGACAATTGCATGCCAAAATCTTGCACATGTTCGTTGATATACACCGCCGCAAACATCATTCCGATAAGAATGATTGATAGCAATTGAATTTCTATCAATAGATTATACACGCGAAATTGCGAAAAGTCAGCTTCCGAGTTGTCCAAGTCATTCTTGGTTGAAGCAAGAACGGTGACGGACAAGATATACAGTTCTGTACCACCGAGCAGACTCTGATAGTTTAGTCCCAATCCAAGCGCCAACTTCAAAAACCCGGCAAAGATCATTGGCAGCAGCGGGACGACAATCGAGAATATCGCCCATCGTCTGACTTTGGTTGTGACCTTCATCGAGGCTCCGTACCTACCTGGCGCGCTTTGGTTTCACATTGAACGGCAAGTCGCCTCAAGATAGTTTTCCTGAAGCGACCTTATCACCTCTGCATATCCAGTGGCTGGCGCTAGACAAACAACGGCGTCATCTCCCATTCGGCCACCATCGCCGCCATGACCTCGTCTGAAGTCCGCTCCTCAAAGCGCGCGGCCGCATCAAGCACCTTGGGCAGGATATGGATATCGCCCACCGTGTTGAGGAATACGTCGTCGTCCCCCAGCACCCAATGCACCGCTTTGTCGATGCTCGCCTGGTCGGTCAGCGGCTCGTACCAGGTGGCGTGGCTGCGATGGTCGCTGACATAGGGGCGGCGGGTGACGCCTTTGATCGTTTGCACGGCGGCGCCGCGCGCCTTGCAGGCAGCGACGACCGATTCGAAGCCGGCGCGATAAGTTTCGTTTTGCATCATGAGGTAATTGTAGGGCAGCAGCACCGAGTCGAAATCGAAACGTTCGAGACTGCGCTGATGCATGCCGGCGATGGCGACTTCGTGGCCCGTGACGCCGATATACTTGGCCAAGCCTTGCTCGCGCGCCTCGATTAGGTACTCCAGCGCGCCGCCGGGTCCCATCGCCACTTCCCACTCGTCTTCGCCCAGCAGGTTGTGCAGTTGAATCAGATCGACCTGGCTGACGCGCAAACGCCGCAGCGAGCGCTCAAACTGCGCCTTGGCGCTGTCATAAGCGCGCTCGTTTGTCTTGGTGGCGAGGAAGAAATGATCGCGATGCGTCTCCATCCAGGGACCGATAAGCATCTCTGAATCGCCATAGCCGGCGGCGGTATCGATGTGGTTGACGCCAAACTCGATGAGCAGCTCCATCGTGCGGTCGGCTTCGTCCTGGGTGACGCTGCTGAAGGCGGCGGCGCCAAAGAGCGTGCGCGCGCTCAGGTGGCCGCTGCGTCCGAATGCTTTCTTGGGGATAGTCATTTTCGATCCTTTCTTATCGACATTATGTAGACCCTCGCGCGACTATGCCGCCGCCCACGCAAAATACCTTGCGTCCCGCTGTGTCCGCGCGCGCGACGCCGAAACACCCGCAAATGTCATGCGAAAACGCGGGCGGCACAGCGTGCCGCCCCTACAGCGTACCACAGACCTGAGAAAAAACGGGTTTAGGCAAACAGGGCTTTCAGCGCTCCAACCGATGCGCGGAAGCCGTCTTCAAAGGCGCCGCCCAGCGGTCGATAAACCGACTCCAGCGAGATCGCGCCCGCGTAAGCATCGGCTTTGAGGGCGGTCGCCATATCATCGAGAAAAGGCGCCATCTCGCCCGTTCCCAATTGGCGGCAGCTGATGGTGGCTTTGGCGATTTCGACGACGACATCCTTGAGGTGGATATGCCCAAGGCAGCCGCCGCGCAGCGAATTATAGCCGTCCGGGAAGGCGGCTTCCGTGCTATACAGCGCGTTTGCCGGGTCCCACATCACCTTGAGACGGTCAGAGCCGACTTCATCCACCATTTTACGCGCCAAATATGCCGAATTGGTGATGGCGTTGTTGCCCGTTTCGACGACGATGCTAATGTCGCGGTCTTCCGCGATCTGCGCTGCGCCAGCGATCAGCTCGCGCGCCTTTTCCCAGGCGCCCGTCGCGACGTTCCAATCCTCCGCGCCCTGGCTGCCGAAAAGGATCATCTCCTTCTTGAAGCTCATAATGCGCGCCAGCGGACAATCAAGCGCCTGCGCCATGTCGATGCAGCGATTCAAACCGGCGAGATGCTCAAGATAGGCGGGCGCGGTCAACGAGAGATCGCCGAGCGCCAGCCCGCCGAATACATGCCGCGAAATGCAAGAGACTTCGACGCTGTGCGCCGCCACCAGCCGCTGCGCCTTGTCCATCTGCGCATCGGATAGATCGCCAACTTCTTTATCCCAGAGAAACTGTAACTCGGCTTGCGTCAAGCCGAACTCGTTCATGACGGTAAGCGCATGTTCGAATTCGCGGCTGATTCCGTCGGTGATGACGCCTAATTTTGTCATTTTCTGTCCATCCTCGCGTTCATGCCGGCGACCTGATAGCTCGCCCTGCAAGTTCGTCCTGGTCGAGAGCGAGACAAGCCTCGCCCCGACAGCAGTCTTCACCATTGAACTTCCGTCCCGCTAAATTCTTCCAGCAGCTTGACGATCGCCCAGTTGTCGCCCTCGGGGAAGCGTGAGATGCCGGCTTGAAACAATTCAAAGGCGGCGCTGGTGGCGAATAGCGGCAGACCTTTCTCGCGCGCCAGCGCCATGCTGATGCCGATATCCTTGAACATCGTGCTGATATGGCTGCCAGTGTCTTCAAACTTGCGGTCCAGGATATTGCTGGCGCAACTCTTGAAGAACGGCGTATTGGCCACGTGCGTGCTGCTGAAGACTTCGTAGAGCGTCTCGCCTTTGACGCCGGCGGCCGCGCCCAGCGCCAGCGATTCGAATATGCCGGCGAAGACGACGCCGATCATCGCTTGCAGCGATGCCTTCACCGTCTGCCCCATGCCGATTTCTTCGCCGACGTGGAAGATCTGCCCGCCGACCGCGTTCAGCACGTCCTGATTGGCGCTGAAGACCTCGGCCTTTGCCGCGGCCATCATCGTCAGCGTACCAGCCTCAGCGCCGAATTGCCCGCCGCTGACCGGGCTGTCGATGAGATTCAGCCCGCTGCCGGCGATGGCAGCCTCGACTGCGCGAATCTCGGCCGGCTGTATCGTTGCAGAGACGATGATGGCGGCGCCGTCGTTCAGATAGCGTATTAGCCCGCCCTCGCCCGCCACCACGTCCATCACCTGGGCGCCGCTCATCACCATGACGAACACGACATCGGCCTGAGCCAATTCTCCCAGCGACTCGGCCGCCACGCCGCCAAGATCCGCCAGCATGCGTCCGCGCTCGGGGCGCAGGTCAAAGCCAGTCACGTTGAAGCCAGCGGCTAGCAGATTCTTCGCCATGCCCATGCCCATGTTGCCGAGGCCGATTACCGCAACTTTTTTCATAATTCACGTCTTTCAAAACATCTATTCACTATCAGTTCAAAGAAGGACGACCCGAGAGCCGTCCCGACATCTGTTGTTTTCTGCGGGCGAGCCACCGGCTCGCCCCTACAACAATTCCACATTAAAGATACTTGTACGGGTCAGCCGGCGGCTGACCCTTTGCAATTGCGCTTAGTCAATTCAATCATGTCCCCCGCCTTGTTGAAATAAGGAGACAGATCAAGACCCCGCCAAGAACTTCACGCCTTGGAGCACGCCAAGCTTTTGATTGTATTCGCTGTCGTCGTAGTAGTGGTCTTCCAGCTCGATGCTGACGCAGCCGCTGTAGCCATTGTCTTCCAGGATGCTGAGAATGATCTTCCAGTCGGAAAGGCCATGACCCGGAATGGTGTAACGCCAGTTCATTCCGCCGTATTTGAAGGAAGCCGCGAAAGTCGCGTCTTGCAAATTGCCGTACTGATAGAGATTCTCGTCAATGATCATGCAGTCTTTGCCATGCACGTGAAAGACATGCCCCACGAATTCCTTGAGGAAGCGATGTGGATCTATGCCCATGCGCAAGAGATGCGACGGGTCATAGTTGACGCCCATATTGGCCGAGCCAATCTGTTCAATAAAGGCGCGGTAAGTCTCTGGCGTGCAGACGAGCGAACCCGGACCGGGCCAGCCTTCGATAGCGAGATAAGCGCCGCATTCTTCAAAGGTGGAAGCCAGCTCGCCGAAGCTATCGACCATGTAGCTGAAATTCTCGGCGCGCGGGCGTGACGGATCTTCCGGGAGCATGACGATGAAGAAGGTCGACGCGCCGGCGGCAGCGCAAGCTCGGATGTATTCGGCATTCCGCGCGACAGCGTCGCGGCGCGCCCCGGCATCGGGCGATATCATTTCTTGCCAGAGGCTCATATCGGCTGTGCCGACGCGCAGCCCGGCGTCGACGACCGTCTTGGCGCTGCTATCGGCATCGGGGCCTAGGTCGATGACTTCCAGATCGTTTTCCAACGCCCAGGCGATCATGCCGTCCAGGTCTTGCTCCCAGGCGTAGTTGCGGCGGCGCCAGCCGAGCGGAAAGTTGCCAGTTGCAGTTTTCATGTGTTTCTCCTCGTTCCTTCTGATCAAGCGAATCTCGGGCGACCCGCCGGGTCGCCCCTACACCAGCACTGTACTAAGCGTGATTGCAAGGCGCAGCCAGCGGCTGATCCGCTGCCTTCGAATCGTTTCTCCTTAAACTGTTCGCACAGGCATGCCGTCTCTGCTGGCTGATTCGACGATGGCGTCCCAGAGCTTCGCCATGCGCAAGCCAACTTCCGGCGGGCAGGGGTTTTCAATTTCGCCGGCGCGCACTTGGGTGAATTGCTCCCAAGCGCCGCGCATCTTCGGCAAGCCCTCCACGTCAGCGAGTTCCGCTTCGCCCGCCCGTCGGATGAGCAGCCGCCGCCCATACATGCAGGTTTGCATGACGCCGCCGGTGAGGTTCAGGTAGATTTCGTTTTCCAAGCCGGGGATGCAATCGCCGCAGCCGTTCAGCGTCACCAGCGCGCCCGATTCCAAGCGCCCCATAACGACGCCGTCGATGTCGACTGCCGTGCCGCGATTGTCCAGCCAGGCGGCGACTGTGGTGAAGTCTTCGCCGACCAGGGTACAGACGGTGTTCAGCATGTGCGCGCCGGAATCAAAGAGGAAACCGCCACCGGCGACCGCCGGCGCCTGACGCCACAAACCGCTGGTATTGCCCTTCCAGCCCTGCCAAGCCATGCCCGTCACCGTCCGCAGCTCGCCAAGCTCGCCTGATGCGATCAATTCGGAAGCGTGGCGTATCTGAGGCGACAAGCCGCCTTGAAAAGCCACAACCAGATGTTTGCCGGTGCGGTCGCGCGTTTCCATCAGGCTGAGCGCCTCGGCCGCGTTCATCACCATCGGCTTTTCCAGCAGCACGTCCAAGCCCGCTTCCAGGCAGATCTTGGCTTGGTCGTGGTGCAGGTTATGCGGCGTGATGATGAAAACGGCATCCAACTCGTCGGCGTATTTCGCCAGCATTTCAGCGAGAACGGGTTCATTGGGCGGGGACGGCGCGCCTAGCTCGGCGAGCTTGCCCAGGGTCAGCGCATAATTATCCGACGATGGCTCACAGATGACGCGGATGTCGGCGCCCGCTTCGACCATCAAGGGCAGGTGGTGGCGCGCCATATTCCCAGCGCCAATTAAAGCGGTCCTCGTAATCATTCTTGGTTTCTCTAAGAAGTAAGAATTGGCAATTCGTGGGATTGTATCCTAGAGAATTGCAAATCGCTAATTCAATTTGGTATTGCGTTTCTTGCTGACTGACGGAAGCCCGCATAGGGCAGTCAGAGTTGGCAATGCCGCGCGGTCAAGCCTTTACGCGCGACGGCGCGAGCGATGCTCAAGCCTCGTCTCGATGCCGTCGAGGACGGCGACCGGCGCGCCATCGCGATCAACCCAGACGCCACAGGGTCCGCCGTGTTCGCTGACGCCCAATTCGACTTCGGAGCCGTCCATGCGCAGGACCGGGTGATACCATTTGGCAACGGCTTCGGCTTCGCCGACGATATAGTGGCCGATGAGGGCGCAGCGGAAGCGGTCGCTTGAGCTGTTGGGGAAGCTGCCGTGCACCAATTGTCCGTTGAAGAAGAGCACATCGCCAGGATCCATGATAAGGGGAATCGGCTCGAAACCAGGCGGCAGTTCCACCGTATCGTTGACGAAGCTGGCGTCGGTATCGGCATCGACCGTGCACAATACGGGAATGTCATGCGTGCCCGGCACGACAAAGAGACAGCCGTTTTCTTCATCGCAGCGGTCGACCGCCATCCAGGCGGCGACGCAGGTACCCGGCTCGACGCGCAGATAGAACTGGTCCTGGTGCAGCGCTTGGCCGCGCGCGCCCGGCGGCTTGAAATAAAACATCGTCTGCGCCGCGTAGGGTTCGCGCCCGAGCAGGTCCGTCATCCACTCGCTCAGACGCGGATCAATCAGCCAATGCAAACTTGTTTCGTCCCAGCGATGTGGCTGCCCCACGCGCGGGTAGCGGGCGAGCGGATCGCTTTCGTCGGTGATGTTGTCCGATACGCGCCGATGATTCTCGTTGATCCAGAAGAAGCGCTCGCGTAATTGCTCAGCCTCATCAAGGCTGAACAGGCCCCGCGCCATGGTGAAGCCCTGCGTGGCAAACTCGCTGATGTTTATTGTGGGTACGGGCATGTTGCTGGCTCGCTCCATCTGCGGCGCAGCTGCGCGGGTTAATTGTCGTCCGCGCCAG
This sequence comes from Chloroflexota bacterium, assembly GCA_026706445.1. Classification (GTDB taxonomy): domain Bacteria; phylum Chloroflexota; class Anaerolineae; order Aggregatilineales; family Phototrophicaceae; genus UBA6055. The sequence continues at coordinate 4,214 of JAPOYT010000068.1, read as the reverse complement.
TCGCTCAGCTCGTGTAGCGCGTGTCGATGCCTTCAAGAACCGCCACCTGCTCGCCATCGCGATCGACCCAGACGCCACAGGGTCCCCCGTGTTCGCTGACGCCCAATTCGACTTCGGAGCCGTCCATGCGCAGGACCGGATGATACCATTTGGCAACGGCTTCGGCTTCGCCGACGATGTAATGGCCGATGAGAGCGCAGCGGAAGCGGCCGTCCGTGCTGTTGGGGAAGCTGCCGTGAACGAGCTGGCCGTTGAAGAAGAGCACATCGCCGGGCTCCATAATGAGCGGCACTGGATCATATCCAAGAGGCAGCTCAACGGTCACATCGGTAAAACTGACATCGGTGTCGGCATCAACGGTGCATAAGACCGGCGTGTCCTGCGTGCCCGGCACGATGCGGAGGCAGCCATTTTCCTCATCGCAATGGTCGATTGCCATCCAGGCGGCGACGCAGGTGCCGGGATCGACGCGCAAATAGAACTGATCTTGGTGCAGCGCTTGGCCGCGGGCGCCCGGCGGTTTGAAATAGAACATCGTCTGCACGGCGTAGGGCTCGCGCCCGAGGATGCTCGTCATCCATTCGTTGAGGCGAGCGTCAATCATCCATTGCAGGCTCTTTTCGTCAAAGCGGTGTGGCTGCATCACCCTCGGAAATTGCGCTAGTGGATCATTTTGCGCGATGGTGTTGTCCGATTTTGCGTCACGGTCCCGTATCGCATGCTGTTCCGCATTGATCGCGAAGAAGTGTCGACGTAAATCTTCCACCTCATCAGGACCGAACAGACCGCGCGCGATCGTGTATCCCTGCACGGCGAACTCGCTTATTTTTGTGGCTGGTACTGTCATTTTTGCAGCCTTGCTCCAAATAAAGTATGCGCCTATTGTAGCGAACATTCTACGCCATGTCATGTCACGTTCAATCTTATGGCCGGTCAGCGAACGCAGATATGTCGCAAAGCGGAGCGCGATTCTGATAACCTGTATCAACATTGTAGAAACGGGGATTGCAATGCGCACCACAATTAAGAAATGGGGAAACAGCCTTGCCATCCGCATCCCCCAAGAATTGGCGGATGAGATCGGGCTGGAAGTCGGCAGCGAGGTTGAACTTCGCGTCGAGGATGGCGAACTCCTGATCAAACGGCGGCGGAGAAAGCGCTACGATCGTGATGAGCTACTGGCGAGCGTACCGGATGATTTTGAACCGGAAGAGTGGGACACTGGACTGCCGGTCGGCAAAGAGGTCTGGTAGATTTCAATCCTTGAGAGGGCGCGCGCGTTTGTATGGTATGTCCGTTATGTGATAACCTGTATCTACAATGTAGAAACGGAATGTCGATGATGGTGACGAAGATTCAGAAATGGGGCAACAGCTTGGCGCTGCGCATACCGAAGGCGCTGGCGGAAGAAGCCGGGCTCGAACAGGGCAAGCCGGTAGATGTTCGCTGCGTGGACGGCGAGATTCGTATCAAGCGCGCTCGACAAAGAAAGCGATACGACCTTGATGAGCTGCTGGCGAGCGTACCGGATGACTATGATGAAGGGGAATGGGACATTGGTCCCCCGGTTGGCAATGAGATTTGGTGGTGAGCAACACTGTCGACCACCGATAGTCTGCTTGCTCCAGGTCACTTGGCAAGAAGTTTGTTTAGCTCTCTGTACTGCTCTTGACATTTAAGGATCTAATCATGTATTCTGTATCTACATTGTATATACAGGAGGCATATGATGTTGGCTACGGTTTCCAAATGGGGTAACAGCCGCGCGCTGCGAATTCCAAAGGAGTTAGCTTTGGAGTCGGGTCTCGACTTCGGGAGCAAGGTCGAGCTTATCCTTGAGCGAGGAGAGCTGCGCATTGTCCCGGTCAAAGACCCGCACTATACGCTCGAGGAACTGGTAGCGCAAATCACGCCTGAGAATCGGCACGGCGAAATCGACATCGGCCCGGCCGTCGGCAAAGAGGTCTGGTGGTGACGTATATTCCAGACCGAGGCGATATTATCTGGATCAACTTTGATCCGCAGGTAGGGCATGAACAGGCGGGGCATCGTCCTGCACTAGTCGTTTCGCGGCGATCGTACAACCGCGCGTCCGAGCTACTGATTTGTTTTCCGATTCGCAGTCGCAAGAAGGGATATGGCTTTGAAGTACCTCTGCCGGGGAGCTTTGAAGTTAAGGGCGTTGTGCTTGCCGATCAGGTTAAGAGCATGGACTGGCGGCTCCGCAAGGCGCGATTTTTCGCCAAAGCGCCGGACACCGTTCTCGCTGATACCCTTGGCAAACTCAAAGCGCTCGTCAGATAAAGTGGTACAAGTACTTCATTTGCGTAGCCTCGCGCTTTAATGTATTCTCCCCCACAATGAACTTTCATAGATGATCTGGCATGCAGCCGCAGCCAGCGTATCCTTTATCAGCCTGACGGAGACTGCCATGTTCGACTGGACATACGACGAACTGCCCCAAGCCACAACTGACCTCGCGACCCTGCAATCCAACATCGATGAATTCGGCTACTGCCTGGTGGCGGAGGCGATCGCGCCCGACAAGCTGAAGTCCGCCAAGCAGCGTTTGCTGGAACAGGCGCAGGCCGAGCTGGAAGGCGGCCACGCCTTCGAAGACGGCGGCGCCAAGCAGCAGTGGGGCGCCTTCACCGACAAAGACGGCAATGTGCGGCGCGACGCCTTTTCAGCGAAAGCGGGCGGCGTCAATCAGCGCGTCTGGATGCTGATCAACAAGGGGCGGGTCTGGCGCGAATTGCTCCAACAGCCGACCATGCGCGCCGTGGTCGGGCATGTGCTCGGGCTTGATTATTTGCTCTCCAGCTACGGCGCCAATATCGCCAAGCCGGGCGGCATCGCCATGAACTTGCACACCGACCAGTGGTGGATGCCGGAGCCGATCCACCGCGCGCCCAATCCGGTGCCGGCCGGTTCGCTGACGCGCGAGCTTTCCAACCGCGTCGATGACCATCCCGCCATGATCGCGCCGCCGGTCGTGGTCAATGTGATGTGGATGCTCAACGACTTCACCGAGGAGATCGGCGCCACCCGCATCGTGCCGCGCAGCCACCTCTTCGGTCGGCGGCCCGACAAAGAAAGGGACAAAGATGTCGTCAGCATCCCGGCGGAAGCCCTGGCCGGCAGCGCCATGTTATTCGACGGGCGCATCTGGCATGGCACCGGCGCCAACATCAGCGATGAGCATCGCCTCGGCGTATTGACCACCTTCGTCGCGCCGCAATTCCGCACGCAGGTCAATTTCACGATGGCGACCGCGCCCGAGGTGGTGGCGGAAGCGGATGAGGATCTGCTGGCGCTGCTGGGCTTCAAGATTTGGAACGCCTATGGCCGGGTCGAGAGCCCGGTGGCGGGTTACATTCGGCAGGGCGAGCGCTCGCTGGGCGAGCTGCGGCCGACTTAGGCTTGATTAGGGAGAATATCCATGGCGCAAACAATCGACAGACTCGAACAAATCCACATCGGCAAGAAAGGCGCCGCGCCAATCGCCGCGCCGGGCTGGGCGGGCAAGCCAGCCGACCGCGTCAAGCTGGTCGACTGCGATGTCCACCACAGCTTCCATGATCCGCATCAGTTGCTGCCCTACCTGCCCAAGTTCTATCAGGAGCACCTGCTGGATCAGGGGCTGCACCTGCCCGGCGCCGGCTACGCCAACACGCCCTTCCGCCGCACGCGACCCGATATCAAAGATCCGGCGCTGCAAGAGCGGGACTTCAACTTCTCGCTCGAATTCACGCAGAAAGAATTGCTGGACCGCTGGAATATCGACATTGCCCTGCTGACCGGTTCGGCGAGCTTCTACGGTTATGCGGGCCTGCCCGACCCCGATTGGGCGGCGGCGCTCTGCACGGCGTACAACGACTGGACGATTGAGCATTGGCTGGAAAAAGACCCGCGCGTGGTCCACGCCATCTTGATCGCGCCCGGCGACCCGGCTTTGGCGGTCAAAGAGATTCACCGCCTGGCGCATCGTAAAGACACGGCCGCGGTCATGATGCCGATGCAGACGCCGGAATTATTCGGCAAGCGCTTGTACCATCCTATCTGGGAAGCCTGCGCCGAGCATGATCTGCCGCTGGTCTCGCATATCGGCGGGGGCAGCCCCGGCTCGACGCCGACGCCGGTCGGTTTCCCCAGCTATTACATGGAATCGCGCATGACCCGCCCCAGCGTCGCCAGCGCCCAAGCGGCTTCGC